>JACRER010000086.1 GCA_016234365.1 Elusimicrobiota bacterium
ATTGGCCACGTCGTAGACGCGGCCGCCGTTGAGCGGGCCCACCTGGCCGTTGCTGGAGTAGCCGCGGATGGTCTCCGCCCCGCCCAGGAAGTAACGCTCGTACACCGGCACGTCCTTGGTGTCGCCGAAGTTCTTTACGAAACCGAGGCGGTTGCCGAAGGCCAGCACGAACGGGTAGTCGTCTATGGAGAAGAGCTTAAGGTTGTAACTGTGGGAGAACGTGGGCTTGTAGTAGTTCACGTCGCCCTGCAGCGGGCCGCCGGCGAGTTCCACGCCGAGCGAGGTCTTGGAGCCCCGGGTAGGGTCCCACACGTTGTCGCGGGTGTCGCGGGCTATTTCCACGTAGATGGAGGAAGTAACGCTGGTGCCTTCCTGCAGTTCGCCCTGGTAGAGCGTGTCCACGTCGGTGATGCGCACCTTCTCGTAGGTGTAGGAGGTGGTGAGGTGGTATTTGTCGTCCGCAAAACGCGGCGCCACGGTGAGCTTGCCGCCGGTGCGGCGCTCGGTGTAGGCGGAAATGGTGTCGCGGTAAGGCTTGTAGTGCCGTGTGTTGAACACGTCCACGCCCAGCGTGGTGGGGCTGTTGCCCACCCACGGCGTGCTCCAGCTCAGGTAGTAATCCTGCACCCGCTTGCCGAAGTTCCAGGACAGCGAGGTCTTGTAGGCCCGGCCGAACAGGTTCATGTGCGACAGCGCCAGCGTGCCCACCAGGCCGTCGGTGGAAGAGATACCCGCGCCGGCGGTGAGCATGCCCGGCTTGCCTTCCGTCACGTCGAACACCAGGTCCACCTTGTCCGGGTCCTGGGTGGGGTTGATGACCGGGCTGACGTCGTCGATGAAGCCCAGGTTGAAGATCTTCTCCTGGCTGCGGCGGATCTTGGACGAGCTGAAGACCTCGCCCTCTTTCTGGGTGATCTCGCGGCGCAGCACGTAGGTCTTGGTGGCCTTGTTGCCTTCCACGTCTATGTGGTCCACGTAGATCTGGGAATTCTCCGTGATGTTGAAGGTGATGTCCGTCTCGCCCGTTTTTTCGTTGTAGACCTTATCGGGGACCATGGCGGCCTTGAGATAGCCTTTGTCGGCGTACTTGTCCTGGATGCCGCGGATCGTCTCGTCGAAACGCTCCTGGTTATAGAGCTTGCCGCGCCGGTACTCCACCGCCGGGTTCAGCTCGCTGGGCAGGTAGACGGTGTTGCCGTTGAAGTAGGTGGCGCCGAAGCGCTGCTTGGTGCCCTCGTTGAGCACCAGGTGGATGGTCACGCTGGAGCGCTCCTGGTTGAACGTGACGCTGGAGGAGGCTATCTTGAAGTCGCCGTAGCCGTTGTTCTTGTAAAAAGTTTCCAGCGCCTTGAAGTCCGTGTCCAGGTCCTGCGGCGCGTAGATCTTCTTGGGGCGGTTCTTGAGCTGCTTGATAAGTTTTTTGGTCTTAAAGCCGGCCGCGCCGTCCAGGATCACGGCGGCCACCTTCGCCTTCTTGCCTTCGGTGACGTTTATGGTAAGAAAGCACAGCGAGGCGGCCGTGTCGTACTTGATCTCGTAATCGGCCTTGGCGTCTATGTAGCCTTTCTCGTGGTACTTGTCGGAGATCTTGATGATATCCTCGCGGATCTTGAGGTCGTCGAAGAAATCCTTTTCCTTGAGGGTCATCTCGTCTTTGACCGTGCCTTTGGACAGGCCCTTGGCGCCGACCACGGTTATGGTCTTTATCATGGGCTTTTCGGAGACGATGTAGGTTATCCTGGCGGTGCTGGAGGAGCCGGCCACCGGGGCCAGCTTGGGCGCTACGCGGCTGCCGGGAACTTCTTCTATGTCCACTGAGACGCGGTCTATGCTGCCCAGGGCGAGGATGGCCTCTATGTCCTGCGCTACGAAATCGGAGTAGTAGAGGCGGCCTTTCTTAGCTTTGCCGGCCTTGACGATGGCCTTGGGTTTTACGTTGCGCGCGCCGGTGGCGGCCACGGCGGCGACTTCCCAGGGGCCTTTGGTCTTTTCTTTTTCCGGCAGGACCGAGGGTATTTCCACCGGGGCTGCGGGCACGGCCGCCTGGGCGGTGGTCATGCCGGGCAGGTCGGAGGGGGAGGCGGGCTGCGCGGCGGCGAAAGCTGCGGGGAAAGCGAGGAGCAGGGCGAGGAGTTGGGTTCGTTTCATTATATCCTTGGGAAAAGGGAGCGGCCGGCCGGCGATCCGGACAGGCGTATATTATTGATATCTTACTACTTTTGGGGCCGCCGGTCAGCCCCGGCTTGCAGGTTCCTGATTTTATGCTAAAATTAGCGCGTGCGTAAAACACAAACCAAGCCCAGGGGAAAACAGCCGATGAAAAAAGTCTATATCCTCGACACCAACGTCCTTATCCACGACCCGCTTTCTTTCACCAAATTCGAAGATAATACCGTGGTGATCCCGATCTCGGTAATAGAAGAACTGGACAATTTCAAGCACACGGCCGACGAGCGCGGCAAGAGCGCGCGCGTGGTTTCGCGCAAGCTCGACGAGTTCCGCACCAAGGGCAAATTGAACGCCGGCGTGAAGATGGAGAACGGCGGCACGCTGATAGTGGACCTGGACCACGAACAGGTCCTGCCCAAAGAGTTCAAGCTGCTGGAGATGGACAACCGCATCCTGAACACCGCCTTCTGGTACGAGCAGAAGAAGCACAGCGCCATCCTGGTCACCAAAGACATCAACCTGCGCCTTAAGGCCGAGGCCGTGGGCCTGGTCTCCGAGGATTACGAGGCCGGCAAGGTGAACGTGGACGAGCTTTATCCCGGCCTGGTCGGTATAGAAGTGCCCGCCGCGGCCGTGGACAAGTTCTACAAGGACCACGAGCTGAAGAGCCCTGAAAAGGACCTTTCGGCCAACGAGTTCGTGGTGATCCACTCCAAAGAGGACCCCAAAAAGTCCGCTCTCGGCCGCGTGGACCCCAACGACCCCACCAAGATCCGCGCGCTGGGGCCCGAACCCTCGCCGTGGGGCATCCGCCCGCTCAACAAAGAGCAGCGCTGCGCCATGGAACTGCTGATGGACGATTCCGTGAAGCTCGTCACGCTGCTGGGCGCCGCCGGCACCGGCAAGACGCTGTGCACGCTGGTCTGCGGCCTGCAGAAAGCCGTGGAGGAGAACATTTACCGCAAGCTCATCATCTGCCGCCCTATCGTTCCGGTGGGCAAGGACATCGGCTTCATCCCCGGCACCAAGGAAGAGAAGCTCTCCACCTGGATGGGCGCCATCTACGATAACCTCGAGTACGTGATGGACAAGAAGCACCCCGAGGGCGCCATAGAGAAGTTCGAGTACCTGCTGCAGAACGAGAAGATAGAGATCGCTTCCGTGACGCATATCCGCGGCCGTTCGCTGCCCAAGCAGTACATGATAGTGGACGACGCGCAGAACCTGACGCCGCACGAGATAAAGACCATTCTCTCTCGCGCCGGCGAGGGTACCAAGGTGGTAGTGACCGGCGACCCGTACCAGATAGACAACCCCTACCTGGACATCGCCTCCAACGGCCTTACCTACATAGTGGACCGCATGCGCGGCCAGAAGCTCTACGGCCACCTGACGTTCACCAAAACCGAGCGCAGCCAGCTGGCCGCCCTCGTGGCCGAACTGCTGTAAAACCCCGCCTCAAAAAACGAAGGGCCCGGCATCTGCCGGGCCCTTTCGCTTTGCGCCATAGCAGGCGACACGAGGGTATGGGTTCGGCGGGACAGCGGGGTGGAGTTTGCGGAGCGAACGACACAATTTGCCCTGAGCTTGCGTAAGCGCGAAGGCCGAGCATGGACGGCGGCAACGGTGTTGCCGACCGTGTGCCCGCCGGGCCCATCCCCTCGCGGCGCCTGCGGGGTTTAGGGCTTGGGGCAGTAGACCAGGCGGTCTACGCGCATGGCTTTCAGGGTTTTTTCCGACGAGTAGAACTGTTTGGGGAAGTGCATGAAGACGGTGTTGCCGCTCACCAGCAGCGGCTCTTTTATCAGCGGGTGCTTCACCTCGAAGGAGGCCGCCAGGCATTCGCGCCGGCAGCGTATGCCGGCGGCCGAAACGTGCGGCGGTATCTCCGGCGTGCCGAGCAGGCAGGTGCGCGCGCTGGTAATGTTAAGGTAAGGGTAATAAAGCGTCAGGTGCGGCGCGCCTGGGCCCAGCTTCGCGTTCAACTGCCGGCCGGTGGAGGAGATCTCGAAACGGCGCACCCCTTGCCGCGTAAAAAAACGCAGCGCCTGAGCGCTTACCAGCTGCAGCGAACCCCGCTGCAGCCGGAACAGGTCGTCGTAAAGCAGCCGGCCGGCGGAGATATTGCCTTCAAATCCGCACTCCCGTGCCAGCTCCAGCGCGCCCAGGTCGTTGACGGTTAACTCGAGGTCTTTCCCGCAGCGGCGCAGCGAGCGGAAAAATTTTGCCAGGCTCCTGACGCCGCGCTCCGTAAGCATGGGCGTGAGCACGCAGACTTTTTTATCTTTTCCAAGGAAGAACTCCGCGGTGCGGCGCAGCCGTTCCGGCGCGGGCAGCAGGTTCTCGCAGAATTCCGCGCCGACATAGAACCATTCGAACTTTGCCAGCGCCGCCTCCAGCGCCCCGGCGGCTTTAAGTTCAGCCGGCGTCATGGTGCCGGTCTTTATTCCCTTGGCGGTCATTTGCGGCCGCCTTCCCGGCCGCGCCAGCCGGCCAGCCTGCCCACAAATTCGGTTTTCGCCGCCGCCTTCGGCAGTTTCGCCGCCAGGCTTTCGGCAAGGTCCAGTATGGCGCGCAGTTCGCGCACCTTTTGCAGCCGCAGCTCCGGCGGGTCCCGGCGGACGCCGTACTTGAGGTACTGCACGCCCCCGGTGTAAAAATCGAAGAAAGCCGCGGCGTTGGCCAGCCGCGGCGGTCCGCCGCAGGTCATGCGCGCGTAAAGGCGCCTGGCCAGCGCGGCGGCCCCGGCCGCGCGCCGCGGGTCCGCGGCCACCGGCTTCACCCGCAGGCCGCCGGCCGTTTTGGCCCCGCAGCGGCACAAGGACGCTCCCTCCGTGCCCGAAGTGAAAGTGTGGAAGATCGGGTCGTGCAGGTTGCACCGGCCGTTGACGTAAACGCAGCCGAAGAACCTGTAATCGAAAATTTCCGTCTCTACGCCCGCTGCCAGGCATTCGCGCAAGAGCCCGGCGGCCTCCGCCGGCGCCAGCTGGCCGGGCAGGATGATGCGCGATACCCCGGCCCGGATAAAGTAACGCGCCGTACGCGAGTTGAAACAGGGTTGGACCGAGCTGAGGTGGAGAGGTACCGCGGGGGGGGATTTCATTTCGCGGAACAACTCGAATAAAGTGGGGCTGGCTACTATAAAACCGTCCACGCCGGCCTCGGCCGCTTTCAGCAGGCTGCCGGCCAGGGCGCGCGCCTGCGGCCCGGAATAGGTGCGGCGCATGGAGTTGGCGGCCAGGTTCACCTTAAGGCCAAGCCGGTGCGCCTTGTCGACGGCGGTTTTAAGCGGGCCGCGCAGCACGCCGTGGCCGAACGACGGGACCTCCGCCACGGCGCAGTAAAGTTCGCCGGCGCCGGCCGCGGCCAGCGGGGCTATTTCATCGGCGTCGGAGAAGTAGGAGACTATCTTCATCAAAAGCCTTCTTCTTTTATGCTTCCCGGGGAGATCTTCGACGCGCGGAGTTCTTTGCCGCCGTGGATGCGGAGGTAATCCGCCCTGGCGCCGCAGCAGGCGGGCTTAAGCGCGCAGCGGCGGCAGGCCGCGCAGGCCGCGGCGGCTTTTACGCCGCCTTCCCGCACCTTATCGCCCCGGCGCCAGCGCTGGAACTCGAAAGAGAAGCCCTCGAATTTTTCCAGCCGGCACAGCGGCACGTTCTGGACCACGGCTTTCATGCCGGCCAGTTTGAACTTGGCCAGGGCTATCTTTATGAACGGCGCGGCCTGTGAGTAGGCGGGCACCAGCGCCGGATCGTCGTTCACGCGCCCGGCGTTGCGGACGAACGTGAGGTTCATGAACGCGGCGCCGCGGAAGTTCTTAGCGGCCCAATCCGCGAAAGCCGGCAGGGCGCGGTAGTTGAAGGCTGAAACTATGTGGAAGAGGCGCAGTTTCTTTTCCGCGCCGAGTTCCTTAAGGTTCTTCAAGCCGGCCAGGGCCTGCGGGAATTTTACGCTGCGCGTGGCTTTGGCGTAGATCTCCGGGAGGTGCGAAGGGAAATTGACCGTGAAAAAATCCATCTCGCGCGCGGCGCGCCGGCACAGGGCGCGGTCCGCCAGGGCCACGGCGTTGGTGGAAAGCATGAAGTGTTCCACGCCGGCGCCGCGCAGCTTTTCCACAAGTTCCAGGAAGCCGGGGCTGGCGGCCGGGTCGCCGCCGCCTTCCAGGCTGATGGCCTTGATCTTGCGGCGCTTTATCTGCGCCACGGCGCGCGCCAGCGGCGGCATTTTCCCAGTCGGGGGGTTCTGGCAGTAGGCGCAGCTGACGTTGCAGGTGCTGGCGGCTTGCACGCAGAGCTGCTCGCTTATCCAGGCGCTGCCTTTCCGGGGCTTTTTCACGGGATTATTTTATCATTTCCGCCGCGCGCGCCGTGGGTCTTTGGGCCTAGTACCGGGTGGGCCCTTAGACCCTCGGAAAAAATCAAGGAATAGTTCAGAATATATATGGCGTTCGCGCTTAAACCGTTGACTAAAGGACCCAGCATGCTTAAGAACAAGAACCTGTGGTTGAAAGTCGCAGCCGTAGCCCTCTTCTCTTTCCAGTCTTCCGCGCTCACCGCGGGACAGGACTCCGCAAGATCTTCCGCCGCTATCCCGGCGCTGGCCGAACTGACGGCCTCCGTCCCGGCCAACCTGGTGGAACTGCCGGCGGCCCCCGAAGTGCGGGAGCCCGCTTGCGCCGAGAAACTTTCCGATAAGCTGTCGGCCGCGCCGCTGCCGGGCAAGTCGTTCCTGCCCGTGGTCCGCGACCAGCAGCGCATAGACGCCATCATGAAGCTGCTGCGCGACATCAACGGCGGCGTGCACCTGCCCTACTCGCAGGACGGCGCCACCTTCTCCAACAAAGAAGGCCGCCTGCCCAAGCAGCCCCTGGGCTTTTACAAGGAATACACGCTGCTCACCGGCAACGCGCCGCACACCGTGACCATCGGCGATAAAACTTACCAGGTCGCCCCGGACCTGAGCGCCCGCGGCTCCGAGCGCGTCATAATCGGCGGCGGGCAGCGGATCTATTACACGCCGGACCATTACGCCAACTTCATCGAACTGACGGTGCAGAACTAGGCGATGCCTGGCCCCGGGGAAAAGGTTTTCCTGGACTTCAGGGCCGGCAAACTTACGGCGGAGGGAATAACTGAAATGTTCCCTCCGCCGGTCTATTTGGTGGCCTGGCTGGAAGGCACGCGGGTGCCGGACAAGGCCGCCCTTATGGACGCCGTGGCCGCCGCCCTCAAATTTCCCTCCTATTTCGGCCGCAACTGGGACGCGCTGCTGGACTGCCTGCGCTCGCTGCCGGAGTTCAACCCGGCCGGCGGCTACGCGCTGGTCATAAAAGATTCCGCTTCCTTCCTTTCGGCTTCGAGCCGGGACAGGGAGGATTTTCTGGATGTGGCCAATACCGCCGCCGCTTTCCTGCGTGAAAAACTGAAGATATCCTTCAAAGTCGTATTCCTTTAAAAACCCGCCCGCGTATTGAAAAATAACGGTTTATGTATTAGACTATTAAGTAATCCCGGCGCTGCCGGGAGCGTACTCTTTTTGGCCGGTTCAATTCCGTCGGCGCCCGTTAAGGGGGTAGCATATGAACGAAGAAAAGGTCATAGTCTTGAGGTTGAGGTTCACGCGTACCAGGGCGCTGCTGGCGCTGGTTTTGCTGTTCCTCTGCTGGCATCCCCGGCCGCTCGATTCCGAAACGCTGACCCTTACCACTTATTACCCTGCCCCTTACGGCGGCTACGTCAGCATTCTCACCACCGGCAACACTTACCTGGCCAGGGATACCGGCAACGTCGGTATCGGTACGGCCACGCCGGCTGTCAAACTGGATATTAACGGCAACGGTTGGGCCCGCGGCCAGTTCCAGTGGGGCGCGTCCAAGGCCTCTTTGACCAGCGACCAGGGCGGTTCCATCGAAGTGGGCGGCGCCGGCACCCCGTATATCGACTTCAGCCAAAACACCGGGCAGGACTATTCCGCACGGCTCTGGCTGCCCATTGCCGGGCAATTGCAGGCGGTGGGAGACTTCAGCGTTACCGGCAACATCGTTGGCTCCAGCACCAACCGGATAATGAATTACTGCAGCGAAGTCGGCTTCGGCGGCGGCACGTCCTGGTGCCCGCCAGGGACCCGGGTAATGGCGCAGTACGGCACCGGGCGCTCGTACGCCGGCCTGCTGTTCCTGGGCAACAGCGCCCTTGAGTCCGGCAGCGGCTGGGTGCCGCATTACGACCAGGGAACTTCCGGCACCATGCTGTGCTGCCGGATACAATAGTTTTACGGGAGGGATTTTGAAGAACCAGCCTCGCGCAAATACGGAAGTCGCCGTTAACCTTAAAAAATACAGCCTTGAAACAGTACGCTACGCCGCGCACGCCGCAAGCGCCGCGGCGCGCGTTTTTATAAAACTTAAGGGGCCCGCCACCGCCGTGGTGGAGTTCTCCCCTACGGGCAAACTCCCCGGGCCAAAAATAGCCGCCGCGTTCCGGGCCGAACTGGACGACGAGACCCTGCGCGCCAAAATTTGGGCCGCCAACAGCGAGCTCAGGGATTTTATGATCCTCAAGGCGCTTTCCACCGAGCCCGCGCGGGCGCAGCAGGACGATTCCGGACTTACCCCCGAGCAGGAGAAGGAGCTGGACGACCTGATAGCGCAGGTAGAGAGCGAGATAAAGCAGGAGGCCGCCGCCGGCGCCTCGGCCGACCCGCTGGGCATAACCAAGACCTGGGAAGATAAATATGGCGCAAAAAAACCCCGCAAAAAGAACTAGCCCGGCGGGCCCGCCGCAGCTGCTGTGGCGGCGCGAAGGCGCCGACTGCCTGGTCACCAACGATTTTGGCCACTATGCCTGGCTGAAGTGCAAGGATTTTAACCTGCTGGCCGCGGGCTCACTGGGCGAGAAGCATCCCAAATACGCCGAGCTGGCGGACAAGGGCTTTGTGCGCGACAGGCTGGACTTCGAAGGCCTGGCGGCCAAGTGGCGTTCCAAGAACGCCTACCTGGGCACCGGGCCCGGCCTGCACATCCTGGTCCTCACGCTGCGCTGCAACCACAAGTGCCTGTACTGCCAGTCCGCGGCCGCCGGGGTGGGCGCGCGCAACGCCGACATGTCCGTGGAGACCGCGCGCAAGAGCGTGGATTTTGCGCTGCAGTCCTCCAACCCGGCCATAACCATAGAGTTCCAGGGCGGCGAACCGTTGCTCAACTGGGAAGCGCTCAAGGCGGCGGTGCTGCGCGCGCGCGCCGGGGCGAAAAAAGCCGGCAAACAGGTGAGCCTGGCGCTGGTCTCCAATTTCAGCCTGATGACGGAAGAAAAGGCCAGCTTCCTGGTGGAGAACGAGGTTTCCGTCTGCACCTCGCTCGACGGCCCCGCCGACCTGCACAACCGCAACCGGCTGTTCTCCGGCGGCAACTCGCACGCGGCCACCATAAAGTGGCTGAAGTATTTTCAGGAGCGCTATAAGCACCAGGTGCCGGGCTACCGTACCTTCAAGCCCAGCGCCCTGCTCACCGTCTCGCGCTATTCGCTGGGCCGCCACAAGGAGATCATCGACGAGTACGTGAAACACGGCCTCGAAGATATTTTCATCCGGCCGCTGGCGCCCATAGGCTACGCCAAGAAGTGCTGGGGGCAGATAGGCTACGGCGCGGCCGAGTTCACCAAGTTCTACCTGGCCTCGCTGGATTACATCCACAAGCTCAACCGCAACGGCACGGTGATCCGCGAGAAGATGGCCGCGATGATGCTTGAGAAGATAGTGAACTCGCGCGACCCCGGCTACGTGGACGCCCGCTGCCCCTGCGGCGCCGCCATCGGCCAGATCGCTTACAACTACAACGGCGACCTCTACACCTGCGACGAAGGGCGCATGGTGGGCTGGGAAGGCGACGACACCTTCCGCATCGGCAACGTGCGCGCTGATTCCTACCGCAAGGTGATGGCCAGCGCCGCCACCCGCGCCTGCGTGCTCTCCTCCAACCTGGAGTCGCAGCCGGACTGCGCGCGCTGCGTGTATAAGCCCTACTGCGGCGTCTGCCCCGTCTACAACTACGAGGTGCAGGGCTCGCTGTGGGGCGACATGGCCGCCAACGACCGCTGCGGCCTTTTTAAGGGTATTTTTGGCGCGCTGTTCGCGCTGCTGAAAAAGCCCGGCGGCGAAGCCATCCTGAAGAAATGGGCGGGAAAATGAAAGAAGAGAAAAAAGAATTTTCACTGACGGCGGACCCCCGGGTTTATTCGGCCGAGGCTTTGCGCCTGGCCGCCTTCGTCTTCTCCGACAGGGCGGAGGTCTGCGTAAAACCCGGCAAAGGCGGGCTTGCCGTTTCCTTCGCGTCCGCCGCGCCCGGTTTCCACCCCGGCGACTTCATGAACGAAGCGCTCAACCAGCAGTGCCGCCTGGACCTGGCGAAAAAGAATTCCAAGGCCGCCGGCATGATAGCCACCAAGGCCCTGCTGTCCGCCGCCGGAGAAAAGAAGAAAGCCTGACGGCCCCTCCCGGCGGCCCGCAGGCCTCAGTAGCCGCCATCCTATGCCCGACATCGCGTTCTGGAATAAATGCAATAACAAGTGCGTCATGTGCACCAACGAGGGCGGCTTCGCGCGCAACGGCTCGCAGCATTACGGCCTGCGCCCGCAGGTGGAGAAACTTGAACGCTGGCTGGGCGGGCGCGGCCAGGTTTACCTTAAGAACGACGACACGCGCGGCGCCGTAAGCCTTACCGGCGGCGAACCCACCATCCATCCCGACTTCTTCCGCCTGCTGGCCTATTTCCGCCGCCGCCTGCCTGGGCACGGCATTACCCTGCTTTCCAACGGCCGCCGCTTTGCGGACGCGGAGTTCGCGCGGCGCTTTCTTAAGATAGCCGTGCCGCCTTTTTTCGTGGCCGTGCCGGTGCACTCGGCGTCGCCCGCGCTGCACGACAAAATAGCCGGCGTGAAAGGCGCCTTCGCGCAGACCCTGGCCGGACTGCGCAACCTGTTCCCCGGCGGCACCGGGCTGGAGATCCGCCTGGTCCTGCACAAGCTCAATATAAAAAAACTGAAGCCCCTGCTCGCTTTCCTGCTGGATAATTTCCCGGATACCCGGCGTTACCGCGTCTGCGCCATACATTACGAGATAGAGGGCATGTCGCTGACCAACCACCGCCGCCTGGCCATAGCCCTTAAAGAGTCCGCCGCGGCGTTGGGCGCGGCCCTGCCGCTGGTGAAACGCTTCAACGATTTCAGGCTGTATCACTTCCCGCGCTGCCTGGTGCGCCCGGAACTGCGCCCCCTCTGCCGCGTGACGCTGCCGCCGGAAGACCGCGTTTATACCGCGAAATGCCGCGGCTGCCGCGCGCGGCGCGGCTGCCTGGGCCTGATGGCGGAATACTACAAGGCCTTCGGCGACGGGGAACTGCGCCGGCTATGAAGTACCTGAACCTCCTTTTCCTGGCCGCTTTCGCCTGGTGGGGCGTTTCCGTGGCGGCCATCGATATGGCCACCCGCAAGATCCCCAACTCCAAGGTGGTCTTCGGATTCCGGCTGCTGCTGCTGGCGCTGGGGCTGCTGGCGGTGAACTCCTGGCTGGGCTATCAGGGCCAGGCTGCGAGTTTTCTTAACTGGAACTTCTACCCGCTTTGGGGGGTCCATTTTTTGTGGTCGGTGCTGGCCGGGCTGGTGCTGTGGTATTCAGGCATCTGGCCCGCCGGCGACGCCAAGTTCTTCATGCTGTGCGCGGCGTGGCTGCCGGTCATCAACCCGTTCCTGCGCAATTTCCCCAACTACCTGTTCATCGGCCTGCTGGTGAACACCTTTGTGGCGGCGGCGCTGGTGGCCTTCGGCTCCTTTATCGCCTCCGGTTTTTACCAGGCCAGTCCGGCCGACTTTTTCTCCGAGCTGTGGCGGGACGTTAAGGCGCGCTTCGCCTCGCTGGCCGGGGAAGGTTCCAAGGGCGGCTGGCTGATAGCCGGCTACCTGGCCAACCTCACCTTCCTGTTCCTGCTGCAGCAGGTGCTCAACATGGAGACCCGCTATTTCCTGGGCAAGGTGATCGGCCGCACCGACATCCTCTATTTCTTCCTGTTCTTCCTGTGGGACAAGGTGGGCGGCACGTTCGGCAGTAAAAAATGGACCTACTTCAGCACCGCCTGTTACGCGGCGTATTTCTTCGGCGGTTATTTTTTCTTCCACGACCGGCTGGTGGCGCTGCTGCTGGCCGCGTTCGCCAACGTTTTTAAATTCAGCCTGCTGCTTTTCTTCGGGCGCTTCATGCTGGAGCACCTGATGGAAAAAAAGGACACGGTCTACGTGGGGCCGCGCGAACTGGAGCCCGGCATGATCCTTTCCGCCAAGGCCGCCCGCACGCTTAAGGATAACCCGGTCTTCGACGGCGAGTTCGACGATAATTTCAAGGACGGCCTGACTCCGGAGCAGGTGGAGCTGCTCAGGGGCTGGCTGGCCAAGCTGCCGGTGCAGGACCCCAAGATAGAGACCGTGAAGGGCCGGCCCTTCGCGCTATGGATCTTTGCCGGGGCGGCGCTGACGCTGCTGCTGGACCGCGGCCTCATGAGCTTCTTTAAATGAACAAAGACGGGAAAATGCTGAAGGTGGTGCTGTTCACGGGCTACGCCTGCAACAACAACTGCGTCTTCTGCATAGACGCCGATAAGCGCGCCCTGCCGGAAAAAACCACCGGGCAGCTGCTCAAAGAAGTCCTGAAGGCTAAGCATAAGGGCGCCTATATACTCGAGATCATCGGCGGCGAGGCCACCATACGCCCGGATTTCATCCGGATAGTGGCCGCGGCCAAGAAGCTTGGTATACCGCAGGTGACCTGCGCCACCAACGGGCGCGTGTTCGCGGACCCGGCCGCCGCCAAAAAGATAATGGCGTCCGGCATAGATTCCGTGATCTTCTCCGTGCACGGCCCCGACGCGGCCACGCACGACGCCCTTACCCGCGCGCCGGGCAGTTTTGCGCAGCTGAAGAAGGGGATGCGCAACCTGCGCGCGCTCGGGTTCGGGCGCATAAGCGGCAATACCACGGTGGTGCGCCAGAACATGGCCGCGCTGCCGCGGCTGGCGGAGTTCTACATAAAGAACCGCGTGCCCAACGTGGAATATATTTTCGTGGACCCCAATTACGGCGGGGCCCGCAATGATTTCAAGGCGCTGGTGCCGCGCATCTCCAAGGCCGCGCCGTACATGCGCCGCGCGCTGGCGCTGGGGTGCCGGGCGGGGCTGGACCAGTGGAAGGTGCGCTACGTGCCGCTCTGCCATTTTAAGGACTGCCTGGGGCAGATCAGCGAGATCAACGAGCGCGAGCTGTTCCTGACCGAACATTGGGCGCCGGATTTTAAGAACGCCGACGCCATAGGTTCGCGGGCCGCCGTGGGGCGCCGCAAAACCGCCCGCTGCCGCGGCTGCCGGCTTTTCTCCGCGTGCGAGGGCATCTGGGTGGAATACCTGAAGAATTTCGGCGATTCCGAGCTGAAGGCCGTAAAATGAAAAAAGAGAAAGACGGCTCCGGCCGCTGCTACGAGCTGATCCTCAACTACAACTGCAACGCGCGCTGCCTGTTCTGCTCGCAGGGCGATTTCGACAAGTCGCAGAACGCGCCGTTCGACGCCGTCGCGCGGAATATTTACGGGGCCTACAAGGACGGCTACCGGCGGCTCGGCCTCACCGGCGGTGAGCCGCTGATCCGCCCGGACATCCTTAAGGTGGTGGCCCTGGGCAAGTCCGTGGGGTTCCGGTTCATCCGGGTGCAAACCAACGGCATTAAACTGGCGGACCCGGCCTTCTGCCGCGCCCTCGTGAAAGCCGGCCTTACTTTCTGCAAATTCTCTTTTACCACCGACGACGCGCGCGAGCACGACCGGCTGGTGGGCGTGCCGGGCGCGCTGAAGAGGGCGCTGGCGGGGCTGGCGCACCTGCGGCGGCTGAAGATCCGCCTGGGCACCAATATCCTGGTGAACAGGAGCAACTACGCGCGCCTGCCGCAGATCATAAAATTCTACCTGGAGCGCGGCATCACCAATTTCGTCATCATCTACCCCGTCTACACAGGCGCCATGGCCGACAACTGTAAAAAGCTGGGCGTGCGCCTGTCGGACTGCGAGCCGTATTTCGAGGAGGCGGTGAAAGTTATGGAAGCCGCCGGCCTGCCGGGGGAGATCCTGTTCCTCAACGTCCCGCCGTGTTTTTTGAAAGGCCGCGAAAAGCTGGCCATCGGCCTGGACCTTTTTAATACCGTAGTGACGGACCCGGCTGGCGGCCGCACCGACCTGGACGCCAACGCGGAGGCGGCCAAGGTAAAGGGCCCGCCGTGCCGCCGCTGCGCGCTGAATAAAAAATGCCGCGGCGCGGACGTCCACTATATAAAGCGCTTCGGCTGGAAAGGTTTCTTGCCGGTCAAAAAAGGCGCCGCCGCCAAAAAGGCCGGCGCCGCGGGCCGCGTCTACCTCTCCGACAACGAGAAATGCCTGGTGGAGATCCTGCGCCTGAAGCCCGGCGCGGCCACAAAGGACGTTCTGGCGCTTTCAAAGAACATCGTGCTCTGCCGTGACTGCTCCGACGGCAACACCGTGATGAACGCGGCGGCCAGCCTGGGCGCCAAGGGCTTTGTTAAAAGCGTCTTCGAGCGCGGCGCCTACCGCTGGACGCTCGCCGTCCCCTACCGGGAGCTTCGCGGCCTGCTGTGAGCGCCGGCCCTGCCCTATGAGCCATACCGTGCTGTTCGGACTGCTTTCGGTGGCCTTGCAGCTCTGCTCGCGGGCGGTGTACTTTACGTCCATCTTCCGCGGCCGCACCAGGCCGCACGCCTTCTCCTGGCTGATCTGGGCCGCCATCTCCGGCATCGGTTTCGCCGCGCAGGTGGCCGAGGGCGCCGGCCCCGGTTCCTGGGCGCGCGGCTTCAGCGCGGCCACCTGCCTGGTGCTCGCCGTGCTGGGTTATTACAAGGGAGAGAAGAACATTACGCGCGGCGACTGGCTTACGCTGGCGGTGGCGTTCTCGGCCATCCCGCTCTGGGTGGCCACCAAAACCCCGGTCTGGTCCGTGTTCATAGTCTGCATCATAGATACCATCGGCTATACCCCCACCATCCGCAAATCCTGGCACAAACCCGGCGAAGAAACGCCGGTAAGTTATTTTATCTCCACCGCCTGCGCGGCCAGCGCCATTTTAGCGGTGGAGAACTACACCCTTTCCACCTGGCTTTATTCCGCGGTGCTGGTGGCGACCAACAGCGCCATGGGCGCCATAATACTGGCGCGCCGCAGCGCCGTGCGTTCGGCCGCGGCCGCCTGAGGCCCGCCCGCTTTTTGTTATGATTTACCTGGGGAAGCTCATATGGCCCTGATACATCTTTTCAGGAAATGCAACCAGCAGTGCGTGTTCTGCTCCTACCCGGCCGAGGGCGGCGGGGAGGAAGCGGCGTCGCTTAAAGACTGGCTTAAAGAGATGGCCGCCATGCCGCCGGGGCTGGTGCAGGTGTCCGGCGGGGAGCCGCTGCTGGCCCCCGCCGTGGAACTTGCCGCCCTGCTGGCCGCGGTTAAAAAACTGGGCCGGCCCGTGGAACTGCAGACCAACGCCATCGCCGCTTGCGGCATGCGGACGGAAAACCTTTCGAAAATTATAAAAGCCCTTAACGCGGCGGGCGGCTACTTTAACGTTAATTTCCCGGCCGCTAGCGCCGGGCTGGACCTTAAGATAACCAAAACGCGCGGCGCCTTTAAAAAGCGCCTGGCCGGGGTGAACCGCCTTATAAAAGCCGGCGCCAAGGTGCGGCTTACGCACGTTATCAGTTCGCTCAACTACAGGGAACTGCCGGAGTTCGCGGCTTTCGCCGTGAAGCACCTGAAAGGCGCCGCCTGGGTGCAGTTCAGCTACATCAAGGGCATAGGCCGGGCGGAAGGCAGCGTGTTCCTGCCGCGCTACGCCGAGGTAAAACCTTTGCTGGAGCGGGCGCTCTTCATCTGCGAAAAGAACGGGCTGCGCTGCGAAGTGGACCATATCCCGCCCTGCTTTCTGGGCGGGTTCTACCGGCTTAACGTGGATATGGCCAAGATGCGCGACGGCGCGCCCGGCCCTCATTTGGAAGAGAAGGCGCGCGTGCCGGCCTGCCGCGGCTGCCGTTTTTACGAACTCTGCCCCGGCCCCAGGAAAGACTATATAGCGGTGCACGGCGACCTATGAACGAAAAGATCTCCTCGTTGAAAAAAGAATTCCCGGCCCTGAAAGAGACCTTTGGCGGCAAGCGCCTGGTGTACCTGGACAGCGCCTGTACCGCGCTTAAAATGAAATGCGCGGCCGACGAGCAGCGCCGCCACCTGCTGGCGCTGGGCGGCTGCGGCGGCAAACGCTCTTTCCATTCCATGGCGGCGGCCATGGAGGAGGAATTTTACGGGGCCCGCGCCAAAGTGGCGGCCTTTATGGGGGCGGGTTCCCCAGAAGAAGTGGTTTTTACCTCGGGCGTGACCGACGCCGCCAACCTGCTGGCCAATTCTTTCCCGTTCACGGCCGCCCGCAACCAGGTGGTGCTGTCGCCGCTGGAGCATAACGCGGTCTTCCTGCCGTTCGAGCGGCTGGCCGCGGCAGGTAAAATAAAACTGCGCGTGGCGCCCCTGAAAGGGCTGAAACCGGACCCGGAGGCCCTGGGCCGCCTGATAGGCAAAAAAACCGCGCTGGTCTGCCTTACGCACGCTTCCAATATTTTCGGCGGCCGCGAGGAACTGGCCCGCGCCGCGGACCTGGCGCACGCGGCCGGAGCGTACCTGTTCACCGACGACGCGCAGTACGCGCCCACGCACGGCGGCTGCGGGGCCCTGCATGGCGCGGACGCCTGCGCCTTCTCCGGGCATAAACTGGGCGCGCCGTACGGCACAGGCGCGCTTTACGTAAAGCGCGAACTGCTGGCCCGGCTGCGCCCCTGGCGCGTAGGCGGCGGCACCGTGGAGGACGTGGCTTCTTGCGGCGGCGGGTTCCGGGTAAAATATCTGGGCGGTTACCAGGGCTTCGAGGCCGGCGTGCAGAATTACGCCGGGGTAGCGGGGCTGGCGGCCGCCATTGCGCGGCTGGAGAAATGCGGTTTTGGCAATATCCGGGAGCACGTTTGTGGCCTGGTGGGCGGGGCGCTGGAAGGGCTGGCGGGGGTAAAAGGCGTTAAGGTGCTCGGTAAACGGGAAGACCTGCTGGAAGGTTCTCTGGTATCCATTACGGCCGAGAAAAAAGGTTTTTCCGTGCCGGACTTCAACTTATTCCTGGATCACCAGCTGAAAGGCCGCTTTATTGCCGTGCGCACCGGCCGGCATTGCGCGGACCTGGCGTGCCTTTCCTCCGGCGTGCGCGAGACTATCCGGCTTTCCTACTTCGCTTATAACACCCACGCGGATACGGAGGCTTTCCTGGCCGCGCTGGAACTTTATCTTTCCTCGCTCTAAGCGCTGAGCCGCAGCTCCCCGCAGCCTATTCCCCGCGCAAAGCGCCGGATCCGGGCGGCGTCTTTGCCCGGCAGCGGCCTTGCGGTTTTCAGCTCTATTTTAGCGTAGCCCTTAAGCCTGGCGTTGAAAACGCGCAGGCAAAGTTCTTCCGGGGACGTTTGCGGCGCGCGGATCACCGCCCGGCCCCCGCTTGCCGGCAGAGCCTTGAAACGGGCGCTACCGCAGGGCGAGATCTCCGAAGTGCCGTAAAGTTCCGCATAAAAATCCCAGACGCCGCCGCAGATCATCCCCAGGGCGCATTTTGCGCAGGCCGGGAGTTTGCGCTTGCGCTCGCCGTCGTAGATGGCCTTCAGGAAGGGCATGGGCTCTTCCTTGGAACTGTCGCAGGTGAGGGTGCCTGAGTTCTCCTGCAGCGACCGGGAAAGGAAAAGGCTTTCCGTGCCTTTCATAAGGCACCAGGGGATTATGCCGCAGCTGCTCAGCTCTACCCGCACGCCCGCGGCTTTCAATATACCGGCCGCGGCGCTAAGGCGCGGCGGTATTTCCGACAGGCGCGGGTAAATGCGCATGTTCCCCATCTTGTGCGGCGGCGGGTAAAGGTAGGAGAAAGTAACGGTGTGGAGCCCGGGGAAGTGCACGGCCGCGAACCTGGCGAAAGCCGGCAGGGCGCGGGCGTTGAGCCGCGTCATGGCGTGGTAGAGAGAAGGCCGGCAGCCTTCGGCGAGCATGTTCTTTACCGCGCGGACGGTCTTTGGAAAGTTCCCTGCGGAGCCGGTAAGAAAATCTGAAACTTCCGGTTTATGCGAATGAAGCGAGACGCAGAAGAGCAGGCGCTCCCTGGCCTTGGGGTGCACTTCCAGCAGCGCGCGCAGTTCTTTCTTGTCGGCCAGCAGCGCGCCGTTGGTGAGCAGGCTTACCTCTTTGTAGCCGCTTTGCAGGGCGGCCCCCACCAGCCGCCGCAGCCCGGAGTAAAGCGTGGGTTCGCCGCCGTCTATGGCCAGGGCGGAGAACCCGGCGCGTCTTTTAGCCTTAAGGAGTTTTACGGCCTTGGCGACGGGGAACTCTTTATCCGCGCCGGCGGGCGCCGTGCCCTTAACGCAGAACAGGCAGTCCTCGTTGCAGCGCCAAAGGGGGGAGAACTGGAATTTTTTCATGCCGGGCGGCGCCGGGGGCGGCGCTTCAGCTGGTGCGCGGCCAGTTTTATGATGGGCCGCGGGTCTTTGGCGGAAGCTTTCAGCTCGCCCGTACCAAAAAGCTTGGCATAGTCCGAGCGGATGCCGGGGCAGATGCGTTTAAGCGAACACTTCGCGCATTCGCCGCCCAGGGTCTTCTCGCCCAGGTAAAGAGCCCCCGAGCGGTGCGCCAGTTTGAAAGTGTCTATGGAGCGGTCCTCGTAGCCGGCTATGACGCAGAGCGGGAAGCCGTCGGTTAGGAAAGGCACGCCGCGCCCGTCGAGCACGGAGAAGGCCTTGAGCAGTTTAGGCTTAAGGGCGCCGAAGCGCGGCAGCAGCCAGGTGCGCTTTTCCACGCTGCCCAGCACTTTTACCATGTTCAGTTCCACGTAGAGGATGCCGCCGAAATTGTCGGCCAGGAATTTGGCGTACTGCGGCAGGAAGCGGCAGGTTACGGAGTTCACCACATGGGTAAGGCGGACCCTGGATGGGCCGGCCACGGCCATGAGGTTCTTTATGGCGGCCAGCCGGCTTTTGAAATTGCCCTTGGTCTGCGTTACCAGGTCGAAGAGGCGGGCGTTGTGGGCCGGCAGCTGCACGTTGAACATGGTTACCCCGGCTTCCAGCAGGCTGCGCACCAGGCCCGCTTTGTCCAGGTTGAAGCCGTTGGTGACCAGAATGATGTCGCGCGTGCCCTGGGCCTTGGCGTAGCGCACCCATTTAAGCAGGTCGGCCGCCATAACGGGTTCGCCGCCTTCCACGCAGATGGAATCCTTGAAAGTATTTATCAGCCGCCGTATCCGGCCCGGGGAATCGGTGGGGTCCTCGTTGGCGCGCGAGCAATAAAGGCATTTCTGGCCGCAGAGGGCGGTCAGACAGATTATCGGCTCGTTCTTTTTCATGGGCGCATGCCGCCGGCGGAAGGCCGTGGCGGAAACCGAATTATATAATATTGCCGGGAAAGTCCGCCGGGCCGATTTACAAGGCGAGGGCAGAGATATAGAATATAGACGGATTTAACCGAACTTCACGGAGGAAATACAATGACCAAAGAAAAACTTATCCGCAAAGCCGCCGACAAATATAAGAAAGACATGGTGGCTTTTGCCCGCAACATCATCCGCACGCCCAGCTTCTCCTGCCAGGAAGGCAAGCTCGTCGCCCTCATTAAGAAGGAAATGCTCAAGGTCGGCTTCGACAAGGTGAAGATCGACAAGATCGGCAACGTCATCGGCTTCATCGGCCACGGCAAAAAGAAGATCATGATGGACGCCCACATCGACACCGTAGGTATTGGCGACCCCAAGGCCTGGAAGATCAACCCCTTCGCGGGCATTTACAAGAACGACACCATTTACGGCCGCGGCGCCACCGACCAGAAACTGTCCATGGCCTCCATGGTGTACGCCGGCAAGATCATAAAGGACCTCAAACTCGAAGGGGACTACACGCTGATGGTGGTGGGCTCCGTGATGGAGGAGGACTGCGACGGCCTGCCGATCCTGCACCTCGTCAATAAAGAGAAGCTCCGCCCCGACTTCATGGTGATCACCGAGCCGACCGACCTGAAGGTCTACCGCGGCCACCGCGGCCGCATGGAGATGAAGGTTATCACCAAGGGCCGCTCCTGCCACGCCTCCGCCCCCGAGCGCGGCGACAACGCCGTGGTGAAGATGTCCGAGATAGTGAAGGAAATAACCGCCATCAACAAGAAGCTCAAGACCGACAAGTTCATCGGCAAGGGCTCCGTGGCCGTGACCTCCATCGAGTGCAAAACCCCGTCGCTCAACGCCGTGCCCGACGAGTGCACCATTTACCTGGACCGCCGCCTGACCATAGGCGAGACGCTCAAGAGCTCGGTGGCCGAGATACAGCGCCTGCCGTCCGTGAAGAAAGCCAAGGCCAAAGTCGAAGTGCTGTGGTACGACGCCGTGGCCTGGACCGGCGCCAAAGTGGGCCAGGAAAAATATTTCCCCACCTGGGTGCTGCCGCGCGAGCACAAGCTGGTGAAGGCCGGCGAGCTGGCGGGCAAAGTGGCCCTGGGCAAAACGCCTGTAGTGGATAAGTGGGTGTTCTCCACCAACGGCGTGGCTTCGGCCGGCCGCCTTAAGATCCCCACCATCGGCTTCGGCCCCGGCAACGAGGTGTACGCGCACACCGTCAACGAGTTCATGCCCGCCGAGGACCTGGTGAAGGCCTGCGCCTTCTACGCCGCCCTGCCGCAATACCTGTAAGCCCGGTATCCGGGGGCAAGCATGGGGCGCGCGTCGGTAGTTTGTAAAACATTCGCCGGAGGTGCGGGCGGAGCCGAGCATTATATCTCCGTTTCCGCGCCGGCCGGCGGCGGGTTCGACTACCAGTTGCGCGCCGTGGAAGACGCCTACGCCGCCGCGCTGCGCGCTCTCAGGCTTCCCCCTTCCTCCGCGGTTTTCCGAAGAATATTCCTCAGCGATCCCGCCAACCAGGCCGCCAGGCTGGCCGCCAGCCGGCTGGCCGCGGACCCGCGCGGCGGCGCGGCCGCCGTTTCCGTTTTTGGCCAACCGCCGCTGCCTGCCGGGCGCCTGGCGCTGCTGGCCTATCATCTGGGCGGGAAGTTCTCTTCGCGCCGCCTGTCCCCGCGGCATGTGCTCGTGGAGAAGGGCGGGCTGGGGCATCTCTGGTCGGTCGGGCTGGGCGGCGCCGCCGCCGGCCGGTCCTCGGCGGAGCAGACCCGCGGGGCTTTTGCGCAGCTGGAGAACAGGCTGAAGGCTAGCGGCGCTACGCTGCGCGGCAACTGCGTCAGGACCTGGCTTCAGGTCCGCGATATAGACGTGAACTATTCCGGCATGGTGGCCGCGCGCCGCGCGCTGTTCCTGAAGGCCGGCCTCACTCCCCGCACTCACTACATCGCCAGCACCGGCATCAACGGGGAAGCCGCGGATCAAAGCGGGCTGGTGGTGCTTGATTCGTATTCCGTCCTTGGTCTTCGCCGGGGCCAGGTGGAGTATCTTAACGCCTCGGGCCGCCTCTGCCACGCGAAAAAATACAAGGTCACCTTCGAGCGCGGGGTGCGCCTCGCCTACGCCGACCGGGCCCATTGCCTTATCTCCGGCACGGCCAGTATCGACGAGAAGGGGCTTGTAATGCATCCCGGGGACGCTTTGCGGCAAATGGAACGGGCCGTGGGCAACGTGGCCGCCCTGCTCAGGGCCGGAGGCGCGCGCCCAAAGGACCTGCAGCACCTCACGGTTTATATCCGCGACGCCGCCGATCACCCCGCGGTAAGCGGGTTCCTTAAGGATAACTTTCCGTCCCTGCCCGTTTGCGTGGTGCGTGCGCCGGTCTGCCGGCCGGGCTGGCTGGTGGAGGTGGAGGGGGCGGCCGCGGTAAGCGCGCGCTGCGCCGGTCTGCCGGCTTTTTGAACCTTATCCCCTGGCAAAAAAAACCGGGCTCCTCGCGGAGCCCGGTCTGAATTAGGGGACGTTCTTAACTATTGGACTATTTAGCAAGATAGTTCCAAGGAATAAATAGTCCAATAGTTAAGAACGTCCCCTTTACACCCTTTACATTTTACAGCACGCGCTTCTTGTTGGTCTTGAGAAGTTCGCCTATGACCTTGGCGGGGTTCTTCTTGGAGCAGGCGGCTATCATGGCGGCGATGACGAAAGGCTTGTAGCCGGCTTCCTTGTAGGTGCCGATGCGGGCCTTTTCGAACACCGAGGCGCTCACCTCGCCGGCCTTGCAGCTGACGTCGGTGATGTCGGCGGGCAGGCAGTGCATGTAAACGGCCTTGCCGCCCTTGGTGAGCTTCATCTTGGCCTCGTCGCATTCCCAGCTCTTGAACTTGGCGTTGTTAGCCAGGCACTCCTGCTCCAGGCCTTTGAGGCCGGCGTGGTCGTTCTTTTCCAGCAGCGCGGTGCGGCGCTCCATTACCTTGAACGGCGCCCAGCTCTTGGGGTACACGATGTCGGCGTTCTTAAAGGCGCTCTCCATGCTGTTGGAGACCTTGAACGAGCCGCCGGACTTCTTGGCGTGCTTCTTGGCCACTTCGATGGTGTCGGGCAGCAGGTCGTAGCCCTCGGGGTAGGCCAGCTCCACTTCCATGCCGAAGCGGCTCATCAGCGTGATGACGCCCTGCGGCACGGAGAGCGGCTTGCCGTAGCTGGGGGAGTAGGCCCAGGTCATGGCGATCTTCTTGCCCTTGAGGTTCTCGAAGCCGCCGAAATGGTTCTTGATGAACAGCAGGTCCGACATGCTCTGGGTGGGGTGGTCCAGGTCGCACTGCAGGTTCACCACGGGCGGGCGCTGGTTCAACACGCCCTGCTTGAAGCCGTCGTCGAGGGCCTCGGCCACTTCCTTCATGTAGGTGTGGCCCTTGCCGATGAACATGTCGTCGCGGATGCCGATGGCCTCGGTGAGGAACGAGATCATGTTGGCGGTTTCGCGCACGGTCTCGCCGTGGGCTATCTGGCTCTTGCCCTCGTCCAGGTCCTGCACCGCGAGGCCCAGCAGGTTGCAGGCGCTGGAGAAAGAGAAGCGCGTGCGGGTGGAATTGTCGCGGAAGTTCGACACGGCCAGGCCTGTCTTGAACATGTCCGTGGTTATGTTCTGGGCGTGCATTTCCTTCAGGATCTCGGCGATCTTGAGCACCGCGTGGATCTCCTTGTCGGATTTTTCCCAGGTCAGCAGGAAGTCCTTGCCGTAAAGGTCGGCGTTGAGTTTTTCGAGTTCGGTTAAAGAGCTTTTGATGTCCATTGCCATTGTTGGTCTCCAGGTGGGTGCGGCCACGCGGCCGTTTTGGTTAAGTTATCCAATTAAAGGTATTTCCCCGATATATTGTCAAGGAGCGTTCCTGCCGGCGGCGAGTTTTTTATATGATATCTCCACGGATGAAAGAACAGAACGCCCCGTCGCATTTTACCTGGCGCCGCCTTAAGAAGGGCGTGCTGGTTACCGGCTATATGGGCGGCTGGGCCGTGCTGAAGCCGGAGGAGTTCCGGCTTTTCTCCGCCGGGAAACTTAAAGAGGGCCCGGCCCTGGCCAGGCTGGAGAAGGCCGGCCTGCTGCGCTCCCGCCTGGATTTCGATTCCATTTTCACGGATTGGCGGGATTCCAACGAGTATATTTCCAAAGGCCCCGGCCTGCATATCATGGTGCTGACGCAGGTCTGCAACCATAACTGCGTCTACTGCCAGGCGGGCGAGGTTACCGGGCGCTCCATGTCCCTGGCCACGGCGAAGAAGGCCGTGGACCTGGCTTTCAGTGCGCCGGTGCCGGGGCTTACCATAGAGTTCCAGGGCGGAGAGCCGCTGGCCAACTGGCCGGCGCTTAAGGAAGCCGCTCTTTACGCCCGCGCCAAGGCCGCCAAGACCGGCAAGGAACTGGCGCTGGCGCTGGTCTCCAATTTCAGCCTGATGGACGAGGCCAAGGCCAAGTTCATAATAGACCAGGACATTTCCGTCTGCACCTCGCTCGACGGCCCGGCGGACCTGCACAACGCCAACCGGCCGTTCTCCGGCGGCGACTCCCATGCCGCGGCGGCGAAGTGGATAAAATATTTCCAGGCCCGGCGCGGCACCGAACCGCCCGGAGGGCCCAGCGCGCTACTAACGGTCACCCGGGCGTCGCTGCCGCGCGCGCGGGAGATAGTGGACGAATATGCGCGCCTCAAACTCCCCTATGTTTTCCTGCGCCCGCTTTCCCCGATGGGGCTGGCGGCGGAGCGCTGGGGCGCCATAGGTTACGAGCCGGAAGAATTCGTGAAGTTCTACCGCGAAGCCCTGGACCGCGTGCTGGAACTTAACCGCAAGGGCGTCCCGATAAGGGAGAAGACCGCCTTCCTGGTGGCTAAAAAAATAGGCGCTTCCCAGGACAACCGCTACGTAGACCTGCGCTGTCCCTGCGGCGCGGGCCTGGGGCAGCTCGCTTACGACTGGGACGGCGGCGTTTATACCTGCGACGAGGGCCGGATGCTGGCCCGCGGCGGGGACCTCTCTTTCCGGCTGGGCAGCGTCAGAGACGATTACCGGGACATCATAGGGGCCGACGCGGTGAAGGCCTGCGCCATCTCCTCCAGCCTGGACCTGCAGCCGGTCTGCGCCCGCTGCGCCTACCGGCCTTTCTGCGGCGTCTGCCCGGCCTACAACCAGGCGGCTCAGGGCGGCTTCTGGGGGTCCATGCCCGCCAACGCCCGCTGCCGCGCGCTGCTGGGGATCTTTGACGCGGTCTTCGAGCGCCTGCTGGACGGTAAAACCGGGCCGGTCCTTAAAAAGTGGCTTGAATACTGACGAATTTTCTGCTAGAACATTAGGATATCGTAGAGCGCCCGCCTGTTGGAGGCGGGGTGGGGAATTATCACTTTATGAAGAAATGGACGATATTGGTTATAGTGGTGCTGGCCGCGGTTCTCCTTTTCATGCAGTACCTGATGGAGAAGCGCAAGTCGGATACCGCGATCCCTGGCCGCCCCGTTCAGTCCGCCGAGCCGCAGCTGGGCGTGGCGCTTCCGGAGTCCGCGACCGGGTACGTTTCCCCGGCCGAGGTTTATCTGCCTCCTCCCGCCGGAGTCAAAAGCACGGGCCAGATCTCCTTCCCGATGCCTCCGACCGGCTACAAGGGCGCCTGTGAGGGCGGCAGTTTGAGCGACATGCTGGCCACTCACGACAAATACTGGGGCTTCTTCGCGCGAACGGCGGCGTTCAGCCAGCAGGATTCCCAGCGCATGTACGGCCTGCTGGGGGATTACGCCGCCTGTAACGCGGCCGCTCGCCACGACCTGGGTTTTTGCGCGTACCTGCCGCAGAGTTTCGAACGCGGCACCGAGCGCAGTTCCGAAGACATGGCTCCCTATCAGGCCTGTTGGAAGAACTCCCTGCCGGTGATCTACGAGGGGTTCCGGGCCGGCCTGGTCAAAGACCAGTCCTCTTGCCGCTACACCATGGAGCAGGCCGACAGGAACATCGTAAGCAGGTTCTCGATACCGGAAATGTGCGCCGAACTGGGCAAGAGCCGGGGTGCCGCCGAGACCTACCTGCGCAATATTTTCCGGGATATGCCCTCGTCCAGGGCCGACGAACTGCTGGATACCTCTTTCCCCGAGAAAGCGGCGGATTGCCGCAAAGACCAGGACTGCATGAACCGCTATTCCACCTATGCCGCGCTGAAGTCCGGCAATGGCGCGGCCTGCCCCAAGGGCACCGACGCCCACTGCAAAGCCCTGATAGAGCGCTCGGTGGAGCCTTGCGACAAGGTGCTGCAGGATATGTCGCAGTTCTACTGCGCTACCGTCGCCAAGGTGAAGAAGGCCACCGGCGGTTATATCGGGCTTTCCAAGGACGAGCTTAAGCTGGAGCTTGCCAAGCTCAAGGCCCAGAAAACCGAGGCCGACGACATGAAGAAAGAGCAGAATAAAATAATGGAAGAGGTTAACAAGCGCGTGCGCGAACAGAAGAAGAACAAGGGCGGCGGCGGGGAGTGATCTTATGAAAAAGAAACAATCCAAAATAAAAAAGAACGTTAAACTCTTCTTCTCCAGCGAAGAGGGGAAGATGCTGGACTCCGACATCGTTAAGACGGGGTTGGCGCTCGGCATCCTGGGCCTGACGATGGCCGACCAGGCCAGCGCCCAGAACGTGCACACCAATTACTTCAGCGCGTCTTACCACGTGAGCCACACCAGCCACGGCTCGCACGGCTCCCACGGTTCTCACGGGTCCCACGCGTCGCACGGCTCGCACGGGTCGCATGGCTCGCATGGTTCGCATGGCTCCCACGGCTCGCACGGGTCCCACGGCTCGTACTGACGGGGCCTCATGCCCGGGGCTGCCTCTATGAGAGGCTTGTTCTACCATTTCAGCCCCGCTAAAGATATAGGTCACGGCGTTCATCTTTTCCGTCTTGCTTCGGCCCTGGCGGCCGGCGGCAGGACGGAATTGACGCTTCTACGCGACGCTTCCGCAGATTATCCTCCCGCCTCGGCCTGGAAATATGGGCCGGTGATCTCGCTTAAGCCCGGCACCCCGGCGGCCCGGGCCGCCCGCATCCTGCGCGAGCTGCGCGCCGCCTCTCCCGACTTCCTGGCCACCGCGTTCTTCCCCCTGGGGCGCACCGGCTGCGCCGCCGAGATAGAGCCCGCGCTTAAGGCCGCCCGCGCCGCAGGAGTGGCTCTCTACTCCACCGTGCCCATGCCGTATTTTTCCCACAACGAGCGCGCGCTGCCGGAGTTGTTCCGGTTCGCGCAGTACTACGACAGGATCTTCATAAATTCCCCGCTGGGTTACGACCTGCGCTACATGGCCGCGGCGGCGCCGGCGGAGCGGCGCGTTTCGGCGCTTTCTTTCGCCCGGGTATTCGACCGGCTCAAGGATAAACTGTGCTTCACCGGGTACGTGCTCCCGGAAAAAAAGCCGGCGCGGCCGCGCGGCCGCGGCGGTAAATTCATCCTGGTGCACCGCTTCTGCGGTCCCACGTCGCCGGGGATAGTCACCTGCGCCATCCTCGCCAAGAAACTTTTGAAAAGCCGGCTGCCCATGGTCATAGTTTCAGGCCCGGCCAGCACGCCTGGCGAAATGCGCGGCTGGCGCGCGCTCCTGGCCAAGGAAGGCGCCGGCATAAAATTACTGAAGGAAACGCCGAACTTCTTCGGGCTCCTGGCCGGGTGCGCCGTCTCCGTGGGCACGGCCGGCGGGACCGTCTATGAGGCGCTGTATCTGAACCGGCGCAGCGTCCTGATCCCTTATAAAGGCCGGCCCGGCGCCGAGCGCTCCGACCAGCTGGCCCGCGCGGCCATGCTGCGCGACCTCGCCGGCGCCGCCGTGCTGGATTACGATTCGCTTACCCCGGCCTCGCTGGCCGCCGCCATAGACGCGGCGCTCCTGGACCGCTCGCCGGGCTGCGCGGCCCCGGCCGGGATATTTTCCGGCGCCGAGGTGTTCGCGCGGACGGTGCGCCATGACCTGGGAGGAGGCAAACGTGCCCAGGCTGTTTAATTCCGTGATGCTGGAGCTTACCTACAGGTGCAACCTGGCCTGCCGGTTCTGCTACCTGCGCGCCGGCGGCAGGCTCAACTCCGGCGGCGCGGAGCTGTCCGCGCGGCAGGTGAAGAAGATCGTGGCGCGTTTCCCGCGGGGGACGGATTTTTATCTTTCCGGCGGAGAGCCGCTGCTAAGGGACGACCTGCCGGAGATAGCGGCCTTTATCCGCCGGCGCGGGTCGCGGTTCGGGGTGAACACCAACGGCACGCTGCTTACCGGGGCCATGGCGCGCCGCCTCGCGGCCCTTTCCCCGGAGTACGTTATCTTCTCGCTGCACGGGCCGGAAAAACTGCACGACGCCCTCTGCGGGGCCAAGGGCGCCTGGCGCGCGCTGGTAGCCAATATGGCCGCTTTCGCCCGGCTGGCCGGGCCGCGCACCGAAATTATCGTAAATTGCGTGGTGACCGGGGAGAACGCCGGCAGCCTGGCCGCGGTTTACCGCATAGCGGCCAAAGCCGGCGCGCACCGGGTGATCTTCAGCCATCTGCAGTTCCTGCGGCCGGCGGAGGGCGAGGGCCTGGCCCCGGCGCTTAAGGCCGGAGGGGTGCTTACCCCCGCGCGGGCCCCGGAGCCGGTGAACGTCCAGCTGGTACGCGCGCAATTGGAGAAGTTAAGGGCCGGCAGGAAGGCGGGGCCCCACCTGGAAGTGCGGCCGCTGCTGGACGGGGACGGGCTGAAAAAATACTATAACGGCAGGCTGCGCCCTTTGGGCCGCTGCCTTAAGGCGCTCGATACCCTTAACGTGGAGCCCGACGGCAGCGTGCGGCTCTGCGTGTCTTACGGGCTAAAGATCGGCGACGCGCTGAAAACCGGCCTTGGCCGCCTGGCTGCGGCTAAAAAGCGCAAGCTGAGCGGCGCGCTCCCGCCCGGGTGCGCGCGCTGCTGCCACAGATTTTCTATTTTCCGTCACTTCTGACGCCGGGTTCTCAGGAAGAAAACCACGGGTCGGGGGCTGAATAGACGCCATGCGCGGCCCTGGCCGCGGCGCGGCTTCCTCCAAGACACTTAAACAGGTAATCGCAGCCTCGGCAGGCGGCCGGCAGGCCGGCGCACGAGGTTATTTCGGCCAGCCGCGCGGAGCGCCAGGCAGCGGCCAGGTCTTTGCCCAGGCGGTCCTCTATATAATAACTCGGCTTGAAAAATCCGCGGGGATCGAAGACCAGCCGGGTGTGCCCGTCGTCGTAGGCCGCGCCCAGCAGTTTTACCCGTTGCGCTTGCGGCACCAGGCAGAGCGGCAGGGGATTTGCCAGCAGCGTCGCCGGGACGCCGGGCGGCAGGGCGGCTATCAGGGCGGACAGCCGCCGGAAATCCTGCGGGCCCAGTTCGTATTGCGCGGCCGTGGCCCTTTTTCTGCCGTCGGGCATGGGCCGGTAGATCTCCCACACGTCCGCCTTAAGGCCCGCTGCCAGCCGGTGAAAAACTCGGAAGCCGGCCAGCAGTTCCGAAGAAGCTACCGTGCCCAGACGCAATACAGGCACGGTTTTGCGCAGCAGCCGCATGTTGAGCAGTTTGACGCGCAGGTCGCCGCCGGTGATCCGTTTTTCTTCCGCGGGCGAGGCTGCCTGCAGGGAAACCAGGACGTTGTCTATAAAGGGCGCGGCATCACGGAAGAGTTTTGGCGCGGGCAGGGCGGCGTTGGTGTTCACCAGCGTGTAGAGGCCTGCCTTTTTGGCCGCTTTCAACAGGGGCAGCAGGGACGGGCTCAAAAAAGGTTCTCCGCCGGTGAACCGGACGTTCTTAACTCCCAGCGCGGCGGCGGCGTTAAGCGTGCGCAGCAGAACCGGCAACGGTTGTACTTCGCCGGAGGCCGAGGCAAAACAGAGGCGGCAGTTGAGGTTGCACTTTTTGGTGAGCTCGAAGACCACTTCGGCCGGCACCGGAAGGACGGGGGAGAGTTCCCCGGCGCGCGGGCTGGAGAAAGGGCCGCCCTTCGCCAGGCCGGGGCAGAGCCGCTGCAGCCGGCAGGCGGCGCAGGCTTTTACGCGGAAGTAGGCCGCGCCGGGCTTTTTACGGTAAAGTACGTGGTCCCACGCGTCCGGCATAAAGCAGGCGGGCAATCCTTCCAGGAAAACATTGAAATGCGGTTCCAGCAAATTCAGGGCTTTGTATAAAAGTTCCCGCGCGGGCCCGCGGCTGGCGCCGGGTAGCAGCGTCAGGCGCACGGTGGAGGCTTTGGCGTCTATCTTAAAGGACACTCCGCGTTTTTTTAGTTCCGCGGCAACTTCCCCGGCGGTCAGTTCTTTCGCCATAGGTAGCTCCCGCCGCTGAATTCCCGGCTGACCAGGCCTTTTTTTATAAGCGCCTGGCCGGTGGTAAGTACGCCGGCCCCGTCGCGGCAGTCCTGGCAGAGAGGGATGCGCCGGGCCAGCTGCAGCGCCCTGCGCGTGGAAACGGGGCTTTCCTGGCGCAGGATCTCCATGAAACAGGCTTCCATGGCGTTGAGGTAGCCTGGCAGCGGTTTGCCGCGGCCCGCCGGCTTGATCTTTCCGGCGGGGCGTATCCCGCTCCAGCCAAAAAGTTCCGCGTAATTCCGGTCCAAGCCCAGGCAGCGCCGCTTGAGGCGGCAGGCCGCGCAGGGCGGGCCCTTTACCCTGGATCCGGAGATGTTCTCGTCCAGGTCCCAGGCGAGGCCGCGCGGGGAGTAGACCACGGTATTGAATTTGTAGAGGTCCACGGCCTTGGCGGCGTGCCTTCCCAGTACGCAGGGCGGCAGGTTGAGCGCTTTTATATCCCCGTCCAGGCCGGAGGCCGAGGCCAGGTCCAGGGCGCGGACCACGTAAGGTGCGGCTTTGGGAATGGGAACGCCGTCCGCAAGGTGGCCGCGCATATTGCCGGTGTAGATGGGGTAGATGAGCACGAAGTTGGTTACGCCCCGGCGCATAAAAAACCTGAGCGTGGCCGGCAGGCCGCGGTAGTTGCGTTTTGTGATAAGCAGGTTCACTCCCACCGACAGGCGCAGGGCCAGCATGTTGTCCAGGCCGCGCAGGCTGCGCTTAAAGGAGCCCGGCCGGCCGGTCAGGGCGTCGTGCGGGCCCGGCGCGCGGCCCAGAAAAGTGAATTTGCAGACGTTGAGCCCGGCGTCGGCGAGCCGCTTTGCCAGGGCGGGGTCTTCCAGTTTCATGCCGTTGGTCTGCAGGCGCACGGCGCGGAAGCCGGTTTTGCGGGCCGCGGCCACCAGCGCCGGCAGGTCGCGGCGCAGCAGGGCTTCCCCGCCGGAGAATCCAAGGCGGCGGTAGCCGGCCTTGCGCGCCGCGTAAATGCGGCGCACGGCCTGCGCGGCCGTGGTCCTGAGGGCGGGGTCAAAGTCCCCCTGCGAGCAGAACCTGCAGTTAAGGTCGCAGTTGTGGTTGAGGATTATCTCGTAGCAGTCTTTTTTCCCCATCGGGGTCCTTTAATCCTGGTACAGTTCCACCAGGCGTTTTATGGACCTGTGCCGCGAGGGCCGGTTGGGAACGAAATACGCGTTGCCGCGCATGTACAGGGGTTCCGGCAGGGCTTTGGGGTTGGTGAGCTTTATGGTGTCGCCTTTACAGGCGCGCGCGCAGGGCGCGGAATTGAACGCCTTGGTGAAGGAGCAGAAGCGCGTTACCGAGACGAAGCGCAGGGGGTAGTGGAAATGCACGGCCCCGCGGAAACCTTTCAGCCTGGCGAGCGTTTCTTCGGAGTCAGCCTCCACCGCCGGTACGCCGTATTCCTTGCAGAAGGCGTTGAGGAACTTCTTGTCCATCTCCGCTATCTCCCAGGTGAGCAGCCGCCCTATCAGCGGCACGGCGAGGGGGAAATCTTTTTTGATCAGGCGCAGCAGGCCCCAGTCGTTCACTACCACCTCGAACTTGCGCTTCCGGGCCGAAAGCCCGCGGAGCAGCGCCCTGGCCGCTTCGAGGCCGCGGTTGCTGAGCAGGGGCGTGGCCAGCACCACCTTCCCGGAGTACAGGGAGCGGAGTTTGCGCAGGTCCGCCGCGGAGGGAAGTTTGTTCTCGCAGAATTCGCTGCCGAGGTAGACGCAGTCGCGGCCGGAGAGGCGCTCCGGCGTGGCGCGGCTAAGTTCCCAGGGGCTTAAAGATATACTTTTTTCCATAGTTCTGGGCCTCGCGGACGGAGCGGAATCCCTCGTGGACGAACAGTTCGCGGGAGATCCCTTTTTCCAGCAGCTTCATCAGGTACACGGTCTTGTGGAATACTTCTATGACCTCGGCCACGTTGGGGCCGCGCGCCACCTTCATGCAGTCGGCGCCCATGTGGTAAAGGTCGTAAAGGGTGGAAAGCAGCGTGCGGGTGTCGGGCATGGGCATGGCGAATTCCCCGCCCGGCGAGCGCAGTTTGGACTGGCAGGTGTAGGGCACCTGCTTTTTCCCCGGGATTATTTCCTGCGAGCAGGGGCAGCTCATGGTGCAGAGCGGGTTGAGGTTGATCTCGTAGAACATCGGCAGGCAGAAGATCTCTATCTCCACGCCCTTGCGGTCGCGGAAGAAGGGGGCGGATTCCTGCGACGTGAGCTGCTGCGGCAGCACTATCCTGGATACGCCGCGCTCACGGAAGAAATCCATGGCGCCGCGGTTAAAACAGATGGCAAGCGTGCTCAGGGTGAAGAACGGGCGGATGTCGGCCGCGCGGAAATGGTCCAGCAGCGCTATGTCGCGGATGATCACGCCGTATACGCCTTTCTTGACCAGGTCTTTAACCATGGCGGTCGTGCGGCGGAAGTCGGCGGAGGGGAAAATATCGTTGGCTACCAGGAAGACCTTCCTGTTCATACGCCGGGCCAGTTCCACCGTGTCGTGGATGCCCTCCACGGAGGAGTAGTTCTCCTGCGGTTTGCCGTGGTTGGGGATGGCGGGGATGCCGCAGTATACCTCGTCGGCGCCGTGGCGGAAGAAGTATTCCGCCTCCGCGGCGGTGCGCACCCCCACGGTGGTCAGCATGCGGGAGGAGCGCGGTTTTGCGTCGGTTCCGGTCTTAGCCTTCATACGGAATATTATATATAAGAAACCCGGCCCCGGCCCGGCAGGAGGGTGAGCGCGCGGCGCCAGATCCCCGCCGGCGCGGGCGCGCGGCCGGCCCCGGAGAAATAGGCCTTCTCGCTCAGCAGCAGGCCGAAGCCGAGTTCCTTGTTGGAGAGCTTCAGCGCCCCGGAGCCGCAGGCGTGGCCGCAGGGAAAACGGTAATGGCGCTCGAACGGGCAGTAGGAAGTTACCGCCTTGAAGACCGAGCGCTGGTGGAGCGAGACTTTAAGCCCCAGGCGCCGCGAGGCCCTGCCGGCGAGTTCCGCCGTGTCCGCTTCCGCCGAGACTATGCCGTGTTCGCGCAGGAAAGCCGCGGCCCAGCCGCGCTCCAGCTTTACCAGTTCCCTCGTCAAAAGCCTGCCGGCCGATACCGGCACGCCGGCTTTGGCGGCCGCCGGCAAAAAGCCCCAGTCGTTGACTATCACCTCGGAGACCAGCGTGCGGGCCCCGGCCAGGAGTTTGCGCCAGGCGGCCAGGCCGGCGTCGGTCATGATGGAAGTGGCCAGGCCCGCGCCGCCGGGGCAGAGGGCGCGCAGGCGGCGGAGGGTTTTGGGCGAAGGCAGCTGGCTCTGGCAGAATTCGCTGCCTACCAGCAGCCTGTCCCAGCCGCGGGCTCCCGCCGCCGTAAGGCGGTCAGCCTGCGAAGGGCTTAAGAGTAAAACTTTTTCCATATTCGAGCGGTTTGCTGTCTATCTTCCTGCCTTCGTGCAGGAAAAGCTTTCTTGAGATCCCCTTTTCCAGGAGCTTCAGCATGTAGCGGGCCTTGTGGAACAGGTCCGCCTGGCGCAGGGTGTTGGGCCAGCGCGCCACTTTAAGGTAGCCCACGCCCGCCCGGTGGAAGTCGTAGACGGCGTTGAGCATATAATCGGGGCCCGGCATCGGCATATGGAAGGTGCCGGCTTTGCTGCGGAACGGCAGCAGGCAGGTGAAGTCGCGGAAACTGCCGCTGGCGGCTTCGCTGGTCTGCGGGCAGGGCAGGTAGCACTGGGAATCCAGGTTGACGCCGTAGTAGAGGGCGGGGCAGAAAACCTCGGTTTCCACGCCGAGCCGGTTCTTTATGAGGCCGGCCGCGTTCTCCGGCATCATCTGCATGGGCAGGACCAGCCGGGAGATGCCCAGGTCCGCAAAGAACCGCAGCGTCCCGGCGTTAAAGCAGTTGGCCAGCGTGCTGAGGGTGAAATAGAAACGGAACTTTTTCTTTTTAAAATAGGCCAGCAGCGCCGGGTCGCGCAGGATGGCGCCGGCAAGGCCGGCTTCCTTTAGCCCGGCCAGCAGCCGCAGCGTGGAGGTGTAGTCCTCTTCCTTTACGAATTCGTTCACGGCCAGGAACACTTTTTTCCCGGCCGGGGCCGCCAGGGCTATCACCCGGCGGATCTCGGCGGGGGAGCTGAAATTTTCCCGCGCCAGGCGGTTGTTGCTTACCCGGGCGATGCCGCAGTAAACTTCGTCGGCCCCGGCTGAGAGGAAGTACATTGCTTCCCGCAGCGATTTTACCCCGACGGTCATTTTCATGGCGCCGGCCTCCGGGAGGTGTCGCGGCTGCCGCTCATGTACGCCGTCCTGCCGCAGCGCGAGCAGGTGGGCAGAAAGCCACCACGGCGCAGCAGGGCCTTCCTGAAGCCGGCGTAGGCCGGGCTGTTGAAAGCGCCCAGGCAGCCGTCCTTCAGGGCGCTGCCCAGCCTATGGCCGAGCGGCTGGCAGGAAACTATCTCTCCGGAGGGCGCTATCCAGACGCCGTTCCAGGGGCTCATGCAGAAACCTTTTTTGCTCAGCCGCGACGCGGGATCGTACCATTTGCGCATTTCCCCGGCGGAGAGTTCCAGGTCGAAGCGCACCCGCGGGTCTTTTTCGGCCTTGATCTTATGGATCTGCGCGTACAGGCGCCGCGCGGAGATGCCGCGGGCCAGGTCCTGCGAAACTTTCAGGTTGGCCGCGCAGCCCAGTTCGCTTTTAAAAATGCCGGCCGTTTCGGCCAGGTCCCGGGCGGTTATGAAATCCAGGTGGTGGAAGGCTATGGCGTCGGGCCCCAATGCCGCGAGGGCCTTGTACACCGAATGCAGCCTGGCGTGGTTGGCCTTGTTTACGGTGCACCAGAACACCAGGCGCGAAGAGGCGCGGCGGGGGGGGGCGTTAAGGCGCGCGCAGACCTGCGCTATCTTTGCAAAAGCGCCGGGCCGGCCTACGCAGGCGTCGTGTATAGCCGGCGTGCCGTGTACCGAAACGGTCAGTTCATCCAGGCCGGCGGCGAACAGTTTTTCAACCGAGGCCGGCGCGTGCGACAAGCTGGTGATGACCCGGCAATAATGCCCCGCCGCCTTTATGCGCTTTACCAGCGCGGGCAGGTCCGGGCGCAGCAGGGGTTCCCCGCCGGAGATATAGAATTTGCGCCGCTTGCCGGCCAGCGAGTCCACCAGGCGGGCCAGCTGCCGCGGGGTCATTTCCCCGGCGGGCTTGGCCGCCGCGGAGCTTTTAGCCATAAAACAGAAGCGGCAGGCGAGCGGGCAGCGGTAGGTGATGTCCAGCGTGATGTATTGCGGGTCCAGCGGGCGGCGCGACTTGGTTTTAGCCGAAAGGGCGGTCATGATCTGAAAAATCCTTTTACCAGCCCGGCCACGAAAGCGGCCTCGCTTTCAGCCATCATCGGGTAGGACGGCAGGTGCAGGGCGCCGGCGGCGTAAGCGGTGCTGGCCGGGAAAGAGCCGGCGGCGCCGGCGAGGAGGTGCAGGGGTTCGTACGTGCGGCCAAGCGGCACTTTGCGGGCCAGCAGGAATTTTTCCAGTTCGCGCTTGCGTTCGGTAAGCACCGGGAAATCCTGGGACTGCCGGCCCACAGCGGGTATGAGCAGGCCTTTGACGCCGGAGAGGGCGCGCCGGTAGGCGTCGTTGTTCTTCTTGAGCCCGGCCAGCGTTCGTTCGAGCAGGGAAAGTTTCAGCTCCATCAGCGGGGCCGCCTTCGGGGAGGGGGCGGGGGAGGCCGCCGCGGCCCGGGCGGCCTTTTTGAAAAGCACGGGGTCGTCGCACAGCAGGGCGCCGGCCTTGGCGCCGGGGAATGAGACCGGCTTATAAGAGGACAGGGAAAAAACGCTGATATCCCCGAAAGAGCCGTACGGGCGGCCGCCGGAGGAAACCCCGATTATCTGCGAAGCGTCCTCCAGGACGGGAAAACCCTTGGCCAGCGCCAGCGCGCGGACCAGGTTTACGGGGGCGGAGGCGGAGAACATGGGCGTAAAAATAAGCGCGTCCAGCGGGCCTGCGGCCTGCAGCGCTTTGGCGCTGACGTTCAGGTTGGAGGCGTTAATGTCCAGGAATTCCGGCCGGGCGCCAAGCGCGTTGGCGCAATCCAGCGCCGAGGGGTGGGTAAGGTCGGTCATGCCCACGCGGCGGCCTTTGGTAGCGCCGAGGGCCGCGAGGCCGGCCCGGATGGCGTCCCGGCCGCTGCCGGTGATAAGACAGTAGCGGCGCCCGGTAAAGGCGGCGAGTTTTTTTGCGAACCGGTCCATGGCGTCGGGCCCGGCGGCTTTGGCCAGCCAGTCGGCGCGCCGCGCCAGCAGCGTGTCGTCCAGGCGGCAGGGGTCGAACAGTTCTGGCTTCACCGCTTTCTCCCGCGGCCGGCCGCCGGTTTTTTTACCGGCTTGAATTCGTCCCAGCCGTAGAGCGCCGGGTATTCGCGCCAGGGGCCCTCGCAGCGGCTGAAATGGAGGCATTCCGGGCAGCGGGGCCCGCGGGCCTTGCCCTCGTCGCGGCGGTAGGCCGCGTAATCTTTTATAAAGCGGTCCGCGTCGGCCACCGGGCCCGGGGGGATCATGCTCTCGGCGACGTTGGCCTCGTAACCTTTCATCAGGCAGAACGGGATGGCCTCGGTGTAACAGGCGATGCCGCGGCGCAGGCCCAGGTCGAGGGCTTTTTTAACGTAGGGCATCACTTCGGTCTTGCGCGGCACGATGTTCTTTTTGTTCTCTGCGGCCGTGCCCACTATGTGCACGAAGGCGAACTGGTACTGGGTGACGCCCAGCTTAATAAGGAGCGCGGCTATGGCGGGCAGTTCCTTGTAATTGTCGGAGGTGATGACGGTATTGGTGATGACCGGCAGGCCGGTGCGCGCCGCGTTGGCGATGCCGGCCACGCTCTGGGTAAAACTGCCGGGCGCGCCGGTAAGCGAGTCGTGCGTGGCGGCGCAGGCGCCGTGCAGGCTGGGGCCGAATTCCGTGAGACCGGCTTTGACCAGTTCCGCGCAGAAGCCGGGGTAGGCGAGCGTGCGGCCGTTGCTCTGCAGCTGTATGGCGGTAAAGCCGGTCTTTTTGGCCGCGCGCACCAGGTCCAGTATTTTGGGGTGCATGCTGGGCTCGCCGCCGGTGAACACCACGCCGCGCACGCCGTCCTTCCACGCCTTCTTCAGCTCGGCGGCCACCTTGGCCCCGGTGCGGTCCGGGTACATGTCGCGCTTATGCCCCTGCGCGCAGAAGCGGCAGAGGTTATTGCAGTGGAAAGTTATCTTTATGTCTATGCGCTTGTGCATGTTGTAATAGATTTTAACTTATGGGGGGCCGCGCTTACAGGCCTGGCGGTCAGAGCGCGAGCACCTGCCGCGCAGGGGCGAACTCGAAAGAATCCAGCAGGGCGGCTACCTTGCGCGGGACGCTCCCGGCGTTAAGGAACTGACCGGCCGCGGCTACAGGTCCCGCGCCCTCCGGGCGCGCCGTTTCGAATTCCCAGGAGTGGAAATAAAGCATGCCCGGCGTGCCGGCGGCGTTCAGCTCGGCCAGCCGCGCGGCCACGAAGCCGGCCGGGAGCAGCCGCAGAAAAGAGCCGCCCAGGAAGGGCAGGCCCAGCCCGGCGCAGGAAAAGACCGAGGGCGGGAATTCCCTGAGGCCGCACGCGGCCGTGTAGGGGGCGCGCGGCCTGCCCGACAAGAGGACCGGGTACAGGCTGGAATCGTAAGCGTAGCCCGCCGTCTTCAGCGCGGCCAGGAAGGCGGCCTCGTCCTGGAGCACGGAAAAAGTGGGGGCTCGGTAGCCGGCGGGGCGCGTGCCGGTGAGCGCGGCCAGCGCGTCGGCCGAGGCGCGCAGGCTTTCCAGGAATTCTTCCGCCGTAAGCCGGCAGACGGCGCGGTGGGTGGCGCCGTGGCTGGCTATTTCATGCCCGGCGGCGGCTATGGCCTTTACCGCGGCGGGATGGTTCTTGGCCACGGAGCCGAGTATGAAAAAGGTCGCTTTTACGCAATGCCTTTCGAGCAGGGCCAGGATGGCCGCGATGTTTTCGGGCAGGCGGCTGCAGGCGCCCGCCGGGCGGCCGTTGAAAAGGATGGTGTCGAACCATTCCTCCACGTCTATCGTGATGGCGTTCAGCATGCGAGGGACTTTTTTTCGGGCCGCGCACAGAGGCAGACCGTGTTGCCCAGCCGCAGCAGGGTGTCCGCGGCTGTGAGCCTTGCGGCCAGCGACAGCGCTCGGACCCAGAAAGGCGGGGTTTTTTTAAGCGTCAGGAAAAGACGGTCCTCGTCGGAGACTATGCTGGCCTGCGTCAGGACCCGCGGTTCCAGGCCGGCCGCGCCGAGCAGCCTGGGCAGCGACCCGGCGGTGAAGAAGTTTATGTGGCCGTGGTGCAGCGGGGCGCCGCGGTAGAGGCCCAGCAGTTTCCGGGCCGCGGCGCGCAGCGTAAGGGAAGATTCGTCGGGCAGTTCCAGGTAGACCAGGCCGCCGGGGGCCAGGTACTCGGCCGCGGCCCGCAGGAATCTGGCCGGATCCGGAGCGAACTGCAGGGAATCCACCAGTACTACCAGGTCGAAGGAGCCTTTCTCTCCGGGGGAGGGCAGGAAAGAGTTCTCCACAGAGCCGGCCAGTTCAGGGAAATTTTTCTTCAGGCAGCCGTAAAAGACGGGGGAGGCCTCCGTACCGCGGTAGAAGGCCGCGGTACGGCTGAGGCTGTGGGCAAGGCAACCCAGTCCGGCGCCGACTTCCAGTACTTTCAGCCGGGCGAGGCCGCCGGCCAGTTTTTCTATGCGCGCCGCCCGGCGGGCGTCTACGCGCAGCCGCGCTTCCAAAAAACCCGGGTCGGCCAGCCGGTCTATGCAGCGGTCGGCGCAGTCCGCGCATTTAGCCGCCGTGCAGCTGCGGTAGGGTTCGCGGTACAGCAGCCCGCAGTCCGGGCAGCGCATTATGGCGCCGTCGCCGCAACGCAGGGCCTGCCCGGCGCGGTGGCCGCCGCAGAGGGGACAGTTCACGCTTTTCCCTGCCAGCGCGGCGCCTTGCGCATAAAAGGTTTCAGCAGCAGGTAGTGCCAGCGGTGCATTTTTTCATGCAACAGGTCCGGCAGGTTGCCGTAAAGCGCCGCCAGCGCGCGCCAGTAACCGGGCAGGTAGACGCTGCGGCCGCCGCCGAGGGCCGCGGCCATGAGGCCTTTTCCGCAGCCGGAACCGTCGCCGAGGTAGGCCGGGATGATGTTGGTGACGGAAATGTTCAGGCCGGCCGCGGCGGCGTTCTGCCGCAGGCCTTCCAGATAATTGAAAAGGAAGGCCTTTGCGGCGTTATACGCCGGGCAGCGCGCGTTGCCGCGCACGCCGCCGATGGAGGTGACGCAGGACAGGCGCCCGCCGCCCCGGGTTTTGAAGTAGGAGTAAGCCGCGTTGAGCGCCGCGGCGCAGCCGGCGGCATTGAGCGCTATGGTAGGTTCCTCTATGGCCCAGTCGGCTTGCGGATCGTCGGAGTAAAAACCCGCGCAGACCGCCACGGCGTCCACCTCGCCGAGCGAGGCCAGGAGGTCCCAGGCCGCCGCCCGCGCTCCGGGGCCGGACAGGTCCAGCCGGCTCGCGGTAGCCGACGGGAAAGCCGCGGAGAAATCTTTCAGCGCCTCCGGCCTGACCCCGGTGACCGCCGTTTCCCAGCCGGCGGCAATAAGTTCCACGGCCAGCGCGCGGCCGAGCCCGGAAGTGCCGCCTATAACGAGAGCTTTCATACCGTTGATTCTATAATAATTGGAGCCGCGGGTTATACTTCGCGAAAATACTATAATTTGGTTGCGTTGGAGGAAAAAACATGGGCATTACACTGGTTACCGGCGCCGCCGGGTTCATTGGGTCGCATCTTACCGAAGCGCTGGCCAAGTCCGGCAAAAAAGTCCGCGCGCTGGTGCAGGCGGACAGCCGGCATCTGGATTTTGTAAAAGGGCTGGGAGTGGAGCTGGTCTACGCCGACCTGCTGGATAAGGACAGCCTGGCCCGGGCGATGGAAGGCGTGGACGAAGTGTACCACCTCGCGGCCGCGGTGCGGCCTTCCGGCTGGTTCTATTCCCGCAACGGGCTTTTTAAGGAGTTGGACAAGGTTAATCATGAGGGTACGCTGAACCTGGCCGCCGCCGCGCGCGGCAAAGTGAAGCTCTTCCTGTATTACAGCAGCATCGCGTCCGCCGGGGTGCGGCCGCTGATGGACGAAACTTGCGACGCCCTGCCGGAGACGGAATACGGCTGGAGCAAGTTCAACGGCGAGAAAGCGCTGCTCGACCTCTGGAAGTCGGAAAAATTCCCGGTCAAAGTGGTGCGGCCCGGATCGGTCTTCGGCCCACGCCACCTGAGCATGGGGCTGCTCTTCAAGTTCTTCCGGTTCTCTTTCTTCCCGTTCTTCGGCCCCGGCAACAACAGCGTGCCGTTCACTTACGTCGAGAACCTGGTGGACGCCACCAGGCTGGTGGCGGAGAAGGCCCCGTTCGGGGAAGTTTACTTCGTCACCGAGGACCCGGTAAGCATGCGTGCTTTCTTCAGCGGCCTGGCCGCGGCCGCCGGGATGCGGGTCGGGGCGTTCTACGTGCCGGTCTGGATGCTATATCCGGGTTTCCTGCTCAAGGAAGCCGTGGAGCGCCTGTTCTTTATGCGCTTCTTCCCGCTGCGTATGGACGTGCGCCTGGACAGCATAAGGGTGGCTTCCCACGACTGGATCTGCAGCAACGCCAAGATCAAGGCCCTCGGCTGGGCGCCGCGCGTTCCGCTGCAGGAAGCGCTGGCCAGGACCGGCCGGTGGTACGTGGAGAACGGGCTGGCCTGATATGTATTTCGAGAGCACGCTGGCGGAGAAAGCCCGGAAGTTCTTCAGACTGGTCCTGGGGAGCTACGCTTTTCCGCCGCGCGATATAACGGTGGAAGTCACTACGCGCTGCTCCCGCGGGTGCGCCGTCTGTTTCCGCGGCCCGCTGGGCGTGCGGCCGGAGGACATGCCGCGGGAACTTTTCACTAAAACGCTCTCCGAGATCCGCGCCGCTTACGCCGGCCGCGGGCCGCGCTACCTCAACTTCGTGGGGCTGGGCGAACCGTTCTGCCGGCCCGACCTGCCAAAGCTGTTGCGGGAGGCCGCGGCCGCGCTGCCGGGCACGGAGCTCAATCTTTCCACCGGGCTTGTTCCTTTCGACGCGGCCGCTTTCGAGGGCCTGGTGCGCGATAAGACCATCAACCGGCTCAGCGTTTCCCTGGACGGCGTGGAAAAAGGCGGGGCTTTCCACGGCTTCACGCCTGAAGTCTCGGCGGCTTTTCTGGAATTGAAGGGGATAAAGGAAAGGAACCCCGGCTTTAAGATAAGGATCCAGACACTGCTGACCTCCTGGCCGGCGGTAGAGGCCGCGGTGCGCTACGCCGCCGAACTCGGAGCGGAAGAGATACAGCTGATGCGCGTGGACCTGCACGCGTTCGGGGACGCGCCTCCCGCGGCCCGGCCGGCTTTCGCCGAGGAACGGGCCATGGTGGCCGCCGCTAAAAAACTGGCGGCAAAACTCGGCCTGGCCTGCCGCAACAACAACGTTTACGACCTGTTCATGGATATCGCCGGCCGCGGCGGCCGCCGCTGCCTTATTTCCGACGATCATGTTTTCATAACCGCCGCCGGGGACCTGATCCCCTGTTTTTACCTGCGCGAGGTTAAATTCGGCAACCTTTCGCGGCAGACGCTCGCGCAAGCCTGCGCCGGCAGGAAAGAAAAAGACCTTTACGGCCGCCAGACAACGCTCTGCCGCGGCTGCGATATCTACCGCAAGGAGCACGCCGCGTGAGGGTCCTGCTCGTCCATCCGCCGCAGCCTCAGGCCAGGGCGCAGAGGGAGCTGGAGAACCTTATGCCTCCGCTGAACCTGCTGTACCTGGCGGCCTATCTCAGGCGCGAAGGGCATGAGGTCAAGGTGCTGGATCTTTACGCGGAACCGCGCGGCCCGGCGGAAGAACTTTCGGCGATGGCCGGTTTTTCTCCCGAAATGGCCGGTTTCGCCACCTACCCCGGAAGCATCGACGAGGTCTACCGCCTGAGCGCCGCGCTGAAAACGGCTTCGCCCAAAACTTTTGTGGTACTGGGGGGCTTGTACGCGAGTTATCTTCCCGAGATAGCCCTGTCGCAGTGTCCGGCCGACGCCGTGGTGATGGGAGAGGGGGAGGCGACGCTTGCGGAGCTGGCCGGCCGGCTGGCCGGGGGGGTGTCTCCCGCGGGGCTGACCGGGCTCTGCCTGCGCGTCCCCGGCGGTTTCTCGCGCGGCGCGCCGCGGCCGCCGCTGCCCGGCCTGGACGCGCTGCCCTGGCCGGCTTATGACCTGATAAATTTCGACGCTTACCGCCTGCCGCCCACGCGGGCCGTTACCGGCGGGCGCGTGTCTTCCGTGCTTTCCGCGCGCGGCTGCAATTTCAACTGCAGTTTCTGCGCGCACCATTACGGCTACGCCTGCCATGTGCGGGTCAGGCGGCCGGAGGACGTGGTGGAGGAGATGGCGCACGTGGCGCAAACCTACGGCGTGAAGGAATTCCGCTTCGAGGACTGCGCTTTCACCGCCGACCCCTCCCGCGCCGAAAAGATCTGCGGCCTGCTGAAAGAGCGCCTGCCGGGGCTGGCCTGGAACTGCGACGTGCGCGCCGATACCGCCTCCGACAGGCTGTTCGCGGCGATGCGCGCGGCCGGCTGCTCCAGGGTTTTTCTCGGCGTAGAGACCGGTTCCCCGAAACTGCTCGGCGCGCCGGGCGCCAACAAGGCCATACGCCTGGACCAGGTCCGCGCCGCGGTGCGGCTCGCTAAAAAGCACGGGATGCGCATCAATTGTTCCTTCGTCCTTGGCTTGCCGGGTGAAACGCGCCAAACGGCGCGGGAAAGCCTGGACTTCGCGCTGGAACTGGACCCTGATTACGCCATGTTCTCGGTATTGATGCCCGTAGTGGGGTCCTCCATCTTCGACCAGGCCGTAAAAGAAGGGAAGATAGACCCGGCCGCTTACCGGGGCGGGCATTACCTTGCCGCCTATTCCGGGGCGGGGCGGGTGGTCCCCATGTGCGACCTGCCCGCGGAGGAGCTGGTGGCGCTGATGCTGGCGTTCAATAAAAAATTCTGCTCCCGCCCGGCTTACGTGCTGAGGCGCCTGCTGGCGGTGCGCTCGGCGGCGGAACTGCGCAGCCTGGCCTGGGGAGCCGCCCACATTTTCGCAAGATGAAAGTCCTGCTCGTTAATCCGCCCCACGTTTTTTCAAGCGGGAACCCCATGGGCCGCGCCGGGTTGTCCATGCCGCCGCTCGGCCTGCTGGCCATAGCCGCTTACCTCAGGCGCGAGATCCCCGGCGTGGAAGTAAAAGTGGCGGACTGCCCCGGCTCCCGCCTGACTCCGGAGGCCTTCGCGCGCGAGGTCTTGGCCTTTGCCCCTGACGTCGCCGGGGTAAGCGTCTATACCGGGACGTTCAGCGCTTCGGCCGCCGCGGCCGCCGCCGTAAGGAAGGCGGCGCCCAAGTGTTTCATCGCCGCGGGCGGGCACCACGCTACGGCCCGCCCCGAACAGTGCCTCGCCGGTGGTTTCGACGCCGCGGTGATAGGCGAGGGGGAAAGAACTTTCTGCGAACTGGTGCGCCGCCTGGCAGCCGGCGTTCCTCCGGCCGGGCTGGCCGGGCTGCTGCTGGAGGCTGGCGGGGCCGTGACGCGGCCGGATCTGCTGGAGATGGACTCCCTGCCGCTGCCCGCCAGGGACCTGCTGGATATGACGGCTTACCGCCCGGCGCTGTTCGGCTACAGGCGCCTGCCCGTGATGAGCATGGTAACTTCGCGCGGTTGCCCGTTCTCCTGTTCCTTCTGTTCCAAAGAGGTCTTCGGTTCGGCTTACCGGGCGCAGAGCCCGCGCAGGGTGCTGGAAGAAATGCGGGTCCTGGCGCAAACCTGCGGCGCGCGCGAGATAAGTTTTCAGGACGATACTTTTACCGCCGACCGCGGGCGGGTAATGGAACTTTGCCGGCTGCTGGGCGAGAGCGGCCTGGACCTTACCTGGTCCTGTATGACGCGGGTGGACCTGGTGGACGCGGAGCTGCTGGGCGCCATGGCGCGTTCCGGCTGCGTTTCCGTGGCTTTCGGAGTGGACGGCGCCGGGGACGCGGCCTGCGGGGCGATGAATAAGGGTTTTACCGTCGCCCGGGCAAGGGCCGCGGTGGCAGCGGCGCGCGCGGCCGGCATAGCCACGCGCGGCTATTATATTTTCGGTTATCCCGGGGAGACGCGCGCCTCGCTGGAGGCCGCGCTGCGCGGCATAACGGCGATAGATACGGATCACGTCTTCTTCGCCTTCGCCCACCCGTTCTTCGGCACGCCGCTTTACCGTGAGGCCCGGGAGAAGGGGCTGCTGGCGGTTTCCGACGAGGAACTGCTGGACGCGCACGACAACACGGTGCCGCTGGTGAAGGTGCCTGGGATGACGGAACGGGAACTGGCGGGGTTCTGCAGGCGGGCCTATCTGGAGTATTACCTGCGGCCAGGGCCTTTACTGCGCCTGCTGGCCTCTCCCGGGGGGCTGAGCGGCGCCTTCAGGGCGGCGAGGTCCTTGCTGCGCTGGTATTGAACTAACCCACAAAATCTTCCGATTTGAACGCGCCGAATTTTACGGCCCGCCACGCGTCGCGCACGAAGCCATGGAGTTCCCGTTTGCCCAGGTGCTGGATCAGCGCCAGCAGTTTCATGTCCTTATCCCGGCCGAAAAAGCCGCTCCACCGGACCTTCCTGAGCAGGGCCGGGTTGAAGTAATAGCGGCGGTAAGCCCGCCGGAAAAAAGAGGGGCAGTCCACCGGATGGCGCACGGTCTGGTGGGCGTTGTCCAGCTGCCAGAGCGGCACTCCGGGCAGCAGCCGCTTCTGCGCGGCGTAGCCGGCGTAGGTTTGGGTGCCGGGGTACGGAGTGAGGATGTTGTACTTGACCATGGACGGCCCGTCCCGCATGGAAGCGCGCACCGTTTCCAGCATGTCCTGCTCGCCCTCGTTCTCGAAACCGAAAATGTAGGAGCACAGCGTGTGTACGCCTTTTTTTCTCATCCGTTCCAGCAGCGCCGGAGGGTCGTACTCGTCCTTGATCTTTTGCAGGCGGTCCCGGTTCTTGGCGTTGACGCTCTCCATGCCGAAATAGACCAGGCGGATATTGGCTTGCGAGAATTTTTCTATCAGGGCGTCTGCGCCGCGCAGGAAGTTGTCCACCCTGGCGGCCACCATGAATTCGAACTGGCGGTTGAGCCCGCTCTTTATGATGCCGTCGATTATTGCCAGGCCGTGCTCGTACGGCGCCAGGAAATCGTTGTCCACGAACATGATCCGGCCCATGAACGGGAAATCGCGCTTTATCCGCAGCATTTCCTCTATCACTTTTTCCGGGGAGCGCAAACGGTAGCGGCGGCCTTCTTTCGGGGCCTGCACGCAGAACTCGCAGGCGAACGGGCAGCCGCGCTTGCTCTCCATGTTGGTGGTGGCCACTTGCTTGAAGGTGCGCAGGGAGTAGACTTTGTAGCTCTTCTGCGGGAAAAGGTGCCGGGCGGGGAAGGGGAGTTCGTCCAGGTTCTCGACCCGGTCTCCCGGCCCGGTGAAAACGACCGCGCCGTCGTGCCGGAAAGCCAGGCCCTTGATCTCGCCGAGAGGTTTGCCCGCCGCCAGAGCGCTCATGGAGAGCTCGCCCTCGTTCACCACGCAGACGTCGGCCTGGGGGCATTCCGCCAGGAGGCGTTCGTAGGAGAAGGTGGCGGGCAGGCCGCCGAAGACCACCAGCGCGCCGGCGGCCTCTTTCGCGGCCGCGGCCACCTTGTAGGCGTTAAGGACCGTGCCGTAAAGCAGCGGGACGGCGACGATGTGGGGTTTGAGGCGGCTCAGCCTGGTTTTGAGGTCGCCCAGGGAGCGGCAGTCCACGGCGCAGTCTATGGCCGTCACTTCATGGCCCTCGGCGAGCAGGCGCGCGGCCAGGCCGGCGGCCCCCAGGTACAGGAGGTCGCTGCTGAACGTCCATAACTTGTCCATTATGGGCGGGACTATGAAGACTATTCTTTTTTTCATTCCCTGCGGCCGCTCGGCGGCTGTTCCCAGTATATAACATAAGGGTATTTTCCGGCTACCGGCCGTACGACGGCGCACGGCTTATTGTGATATAATTGAAAATCGGTTTTTCATAGGGGAAAGCCGGTCCCGGACGATGAAAATACTGCTCATCAAAGCCGCCAGGCTGAAAAGTTCTCCCAGCAGGCGCCACGACGGCGTCATGCCGCCGCTCGGGCTGCTTTATTTGTCCGCGGCGCTGAAAAAGGCCGGCTACTCCGACGTTACGCTGCTGCATATAGCCCTGGAAGGGCTGGACGCCGCCGGCGTGGAGCGCGAGATAGCGCGGCAGCGGCCGGATGTGGTGGGCATAAGCGCCATGACCTCCGAAGCGGTCTCCATGCACGAGACCGCGGCCGCCGCCAGGAAAGCCGGGGTGCCGCTGGTGGTGGCGGGCGGCGCCCACCCCACGGGCTACACCGCCGAGTGCCTCGCCGACGCCAATATAGACGCGGTGGTGCGCAACGAAGGGGAACTGACTTTTCCGGAGCTGCTGGCCGCGCATGAGCGCGGGGAGGGGTTCGGCGGCGTGAAAGGGGTTTCCTGGCGCCGGGGCGGCGAACTTGTGGATAATCCGCAGCGGGAATTCATCGAGGACCTGGATTCGCTCCCGCTGCCGGATTGGGACCTGGCCGATCCCGGCCGCTATACGGCTTTTGTGCCCCACTCGCCCATGCTTTACGGCCGCCGCTACATGAGCGTCTTCACTTCGCGCGGCTGCCCGTTCCGCTGTACCTATTGTCATAACGTTTTCGGCAAGCGGTTCCGCGCGCATTCCCCCGCGCGGGTGCTGCTGGAGCTTAAGCTGCTGAAAGAGAAGTACGGCGTCACCGATATCGAGATCGCCGACGACGTTTTTAACCTGGACCGGGCCAGGGCCGCCGCCGTGATGCGCGGGCTGATAACCGGCGGGTACGGCCTGGGGCTGTTCTTCGGCAACGGCCTGCGGGCCGAACTGCTGGACGAGGAGTTGGTGGCGCTGTTCGCCCTGGCCGGCGTACGCTACGTCAGCGCGGCGGTAGAGACCGCCAGCCCCCGGCTGCGCGAAAAGATAAAAAAGAACGCCGATCTCGGGAAACTGCGGGCGGCCGTGGAGCTGCTGGCGAAAAAGCGGATCTTCGTGAACGCCTTCGTGATGATGGGGTTCCCGGGGGAAACGCTGCGGGAGATGCTGGTCACGGCGCGCTACCTGTGGTCGCTGCCGGCGCATTCCTTTCTGCTGTTCTTCTGCCGCGGGTACGCCGGCGCCGAACTTTGCGCCCAGCTGCCTCCCGCAAAACGGATAGACCCGAAGACCGACAATACCTGCTTTGTGCCTTACGGCGGCTGCGCCGACCAGCCCGCCTGGCTGCTGCTGGCCGTGAAACAGCTGACCACGGCGGTATTTTATTTCGGCAACCCGGGCCGGTTATGGCGCATTTTCCGGGACCTGCCTTTCGGCGGGCCCCGGTTGTACTGGTTCCTGTTCAGGACAATGACCCTTAAATTCCTCACCCCTGGCCGGCGTTAGCCCGGGGAATATTTCGTAAGATGATATAGCATGAAAGTACTCCTGGTCTCCCCGGCGCTGCGCAACATGGACGTTTACCAGGTGCGCGCGCGCGGCTGCATGCCCCCGCTGAACCTGATGTACATGGCCGCAGTACTGGAGCGCGCCGGGCACACGGTCAGGATCCTGGACCTTTACGCCGAGGGGCTGTCTGAAGCTGAGTTCCTGGCCCGGGCGAGGGAGTTCGGGCCCGAGCTGGCAGGTTTCGCCACTTATACGGCCAGTTTCGACATGGCCGCCGCCGGGGCACGCCTGCTGAAAAAAGAATTTCCTGGTTTAAAGACCGCTGCCGGCGGCATCCACGCCAGCTACCTGCCGGCCCAGTGCCTGCGCGGCGGGGATTTCGATTGCGCGGTGGTGGGCGAGGGCGAGGCCACCATGCTGGAGTTGGCGGACGAGCTAGCCTCCGGGAAAAGCCTCGAAGGCGTTGCCGGCCTGGTACTCATGAAAGAGGGCAAGCCGTTCGCCACTCCCCCGCGCGCGCTGATAGAGGACCTGGATTCCCTGCCCGAGCCGGCCTATCACCTCATAAACCTTTCCAATTATTACCTGGGCATCACGCGGGCCGTAAGCACGGCGCCGGCCGCCTCCGTGCTGACCATGCGCGGCTGCCCGTACCAATGCACTTTCTGCAGCCATCATTACGGCTACGGCGGCCGCATCCGCAAACGGAGCCCGCGGCTGGTGGTCGCGGAAATGAAAAAACTTTACGACCGGCACGGGGTCCGCGAGTTCCAGTTCGAGGACCCCTCGTTCACCTGCGACCCCGGGCACGTCAAGGAGATCTGCCGCCTGATCCTGGAGAGCGGCATGAATATCTCCTGGAACTGCAACGTGCGCGCCAACACCGCCTCGGAGGAACTGTTCGCCGCCATGGAGGCCGCCGGCTGCCGCCGCGCCTTGCTCGGCGTGGAATCCGGCTCGCAGGAGATGCTGGACCGCATGAAAAAAGGCATCACGCTGGACGCGGTGCGCAAGACCATGGCCCTGGCCCGCCGCCACAAGATGCGCGTGAACGCGGCGTTCATCCTGGGCACGCCCGGCGAGACCGAGGAAACGGCCCGCCAGACCAACGCTTTCGCCCGGGAACTGGACCCGGACTACGTAATGTTCTCGGTTTACATCCCCAGCCCGGGCGGCGAACTGTTCGACGGGCTGGCCGCGGAGGGGCGGCTGGACCTGGACAAGGTTTACGGCGCGGACTACATCACGGTGTATTCCGAACGGGAGCCCATGGTGGAGATGAGCGCCGTGCCGGCAAAAAAACTCCTGCGGCTGATGGAAGAATATACCCGGGGCTTCTACCTGCGCCCCGCCTACGTTTTCAAGCGGCTGCGCACGCTGCTGCTGCCCGGCGAGATAAGCCGGGTGGCCTGGGGCGTGGCGCTGATCTTCAGCCACCGGTTCAGGCGCCTCGGCGACAGGCTGGCGGGCAAAGGACAGGATGAGAACAGCTGGACATATTAGGCGGCTGGCGCTGCTTTACAGGATCTTCGCCCGGCGGGCCCTGCCCGGCCTGCTGCCGCGCCTGGCCGGTTACGTCTGGCGCCGTTACGCGCTGCGCCGCCGCGTGCCGCTGACGGTCATGATCGCGGTGACCGGCCGCTGCCAGTGCGACTGCGCCCACTGCTCGGCCAGCGGCCTGCCCGCGGGCGAGCTCTCGACAGCGGAATTAAAGAGGGTGATGGCCGAAGCCGCCGCCATGGGCTCGCCGAAAATAGGGTTTACCGGCGGGGAGCCGCTGCTGCGCGCCGACATGGCCGAGCTGACGGCCTTCGCCGCCGGCCTGGGCCTGAGCGTTTCCATAGACACTAACGGTATTTTGCTGGACGCCGCGAAAGTGGCCGAACTCAAGGCCGCGGGTATTTCCAATATCAACGTGAGCCTGGATTCCCCGGACGCCCGGCGCCACGACCGCCTGCGCAACCGGCCGGGCTGCTTCGACTCCGCGCTGGCGGCGGTAAAGGCCTGCGCCGCCGCCGGGGTTCCCTGCGTGGTCTCTACTTATCTCACCGACAGGGCGCTGGCGGAGGGCCGCCTGGCAGCGCTGATACGGCTGGCCAGGGAGAGCGGCGCCTCCGGAGTGCGCGCCCTCTTCCCTATTTACACGGGGAAGCTGGGCGACCGCCGCCGGCCGCTGCTCAGCGCCGCGCATAAACGTCTTTTTTTCGAAAAGTACGCGGAGCCCGGGTTCGTTTATTCCGAGAGCCCGCTTTACGATTATCTGTCCGGCGCCGTACAGTGCACGGCGTCGCGCGGCGTCAGCGTTTATGTGGGGGCGGAAGGTTCCGTGCGCAGTTGTTATGTGTCCCGCGAGGGTATGGGCAACGTCCGCGACGCCGGACTCGAGGCCGTGCTGGAGAGGGCGGGTTATTTCAGCGGGGGCGGCTGCGGCGGCCTGGACTGCGGGGCCTGCTAGGAGCCTGTCCGACATAAGCAATTTCGCCTGCAATTCTCGCTTTTGGCCTGCGCCTTTGCGGCGCTCAACTTACAGGCTCCTAGGCGCAGCTGCGCGGCGAGTTGAGCTGGTCCTCGTTGCGGCTGGTAAAAGCGCGGTCGTTCATGGGACAGTCGAAGTGGTCCGAGCCCTTTTTGAACATTTCCGAAGACCACATGCGCTTGACGATGGTTTCCAGCGGCTCCTTGCGGATGTTGCCGAAGGCGGCGGGCAGGTAGCAGCAGGCCAGAACGTCCCCGAAAGCCGAGACGTCGAACTTATTGCCTATCATCGAGTTGCACCAGAAAGGCACGTTCTTGTGCTGGAGGAATTCCGTTTCCCAGCAGACGTCGGGCGCCACCAGGCCGCGCAGTTTGGCGATCTCTTCCGGGGTGAGGGGGACGTCCTTGTCCTTCCATTTCCCGCTCTGGATGGAGGATAGGAAGCGAACGCCTACCCCGATCTCGCGGGCCAGGGCTATCATCTTTTCGAAGTCGCCGTTGGCGAGGTTCTCGCGGGTGGCGTAAATGGAGACGTTGGCCGGGATGCCGTGCTTGGCGCAGAGGCGCAGGCCGTCCACGGCCTTGCGCCAGCAGCCGGGCACGCCGCGGTTGACGTCGTGGTCGGCCTCGCGCGGGCTGTCCAGGCTCACCCGGATGCGCTCTATGCCGGCGGCCTTGAGCCGGAGCACCATGGCCTCGTCGAGCAGCAGGCCGTTGGTGTCCACGGACGCCATCATGCCCAGCGCGCGGGTGCGGGCCACGAATTCGGGGAGCTGCGGCACCACCAGCGGTTCGCCGCCGAAGAAATGCACGCAGGCGCCGCCCAGGCGGCCCAGGTCGTCTATGAACTTAAGGATCTCCGCGCTCGTGAGCTCGCCTCCGGGCGGCGGCGCTTTTTTGCCCACGCCGCAATGCGCGCAGGAGCACTGGCACTTGTAGGACATGGAGAGCACCACCGTTACGCCGTAAAGCGGCACGAAGCGGCGGATGAACGGCAGGATGGTGCGGAAATAGAAGGCCGTGAAGGCGATGAACCAGGAAGTGCCGTAAACGCCGCTGAAAAAGGGGCGAAGGCGGAAGGAAAATTTGTTCAGGAGCATCGTCGCGTTCATGGGCATATTCTAGCAAACCTTTACCCTTTCCTTTTGGTAGACTATGGCGTATGAAACGCCCGCGCGTCCTGCTTATAAAGAGCCGCAGCCTGGCCACCAAGCTCCAGGGCGCCTCCATGCCGCCGCTGGGGCTTCTTTATGTGGCGGCCGCGCTGCGCGCCAGGCTTGGGGCGGACGTGCGGATACTGGATGCCTACCTGGACCGCGACATACTGAAAAGGACGGCCGAAGAGGCCGGGGTGTGGATGCCGGACGTGGTAGGGATAAGCGCGCTTACCGCCGAATCTTTTTTGGCCGGCAAGATAGCGGCCGCCGTTAAGGCCGCGGCTCCGGCGGTGCCGGTGGTCTTGGGCGGGCCCTATCCCTCCTCGGACCCCGAGGGCGCGCTGGCGGATCCCTGCGTGGACGCGGCGGTGATAGGAGAGGGAGAGGAAACCTTTTGCGAACTGGCCGCGATAATTGCCGCCGAGGGGCCGCGCTGGAAAATGCCGGGCGCCGCCGATAAGGTCGCTGGCCTGGCGCTGAGCCGGGATGGGGCCGTGGAGCGCACGGCGCCGAGGCCTCCGATAGCGAACCTGGATTCCCTGCCATTGCCGGCCTGGGACCTGATCGATTACAAAAAGTTCTGGAAGACGGGGGGGATGGCCTCCGTCGGGGTGAGGCCGTACCTGCCGTTATTCACCTCGCGCGGCTGCCCCTACCGGTGCGTTTACTGTCATAGCATCTTCGGCAAGCGTTTCCGCGGCCGGTCCCCGGAAAGCGTAGCCGAGGAAGTCGCGCTGATACACCGGCTGGGCACCAGGGATATCGAAGTGCTGGATGATATAGCCAACTTCGACGCGGACCGGTTCGACGGCACGCTGGAACTGCTGCTGCGGCGGGGCCTCGAGTCCAAACTCAGTTTTCCCAACGGTATCCGCGCGGACATCGTGCGCCCGGAGTCTCTGGACCTGCTCAAGCGGGTCGGCACCGGGGAGATCTCCGTGGCGGTCGAGACCGCTTCGCAGCGCCTTCAGGAACTGATAGGCAAGAACCTGTCGCTGGAAAAGATCTCCAGGACCATCGACATGCTGGCTGCCCGGCGCATCTTCACCCGGGGCTTCTTCATGCTCGGCCTGCCTACCGAGACCGAAGAGGAACTGCGCGCCACCATCCGCTTCGCCTGCGAGTCCAGGCTGCATATAGCCCTGTTCTTTACGCCGAACCCGTACCCGAATACCGGTCTCAGGGAAATGTACGAGAAGGCCGGCCGGCTGCCCTCCGCGGTAAACTCCATAGATTATGAGTATACGGCCGCGCCGTTCAACGCCAGCGCGATGAGCGACGAGACCTATCACCGGCTGTACCGCGGCGCTTTCCTGAAATTCCACCTCGACTTGGTGCGCGTTCTGCGCATAGCGAGGGACGCGCCCTTTGGCTGGGACCTGCCGCGGCGCGCCTGGCGGCTGTTCAGGAATAACCTGGACCAGCGCCGGTTGCGCGAAACCTGCTGACCCGCGCCCGCCTCGGGCCGCCCCGGCGGGGCGGTCCGGTATATTATGATAAAATTGACCCAATGAAGACGGTCTTCGTCCGCGCCGCCACGGAAAGTCTCGGCATAGAACATCTCTCCGCCGCCCTGAAGGCGCGCGGGCATGACACGGCGCTGGTCTATGAGCCGTTGCTGTTCGATTCTTTCCGGCTGCGGCTGCCTTTCTTCGAGCCGGAGAGCGCGGCCCGCACCGCCCGCCGGGTGGTGGAGCTGAGGCCGGGGCTGGTGGGCTTTTCCGCGGAGTCGGATCATTTTCCCTGGGCGCTGGCCGTGGCGCGCGAAATAAAGCGCCTGAGCCGGGTGCCGCTCATTTTTGGCGGGGTGCATCCCAGCACGGCCCCCGAGACCGCGCTGGCCCGGCCCGAGGTGGACCTGCTGTGCGTGGGCGACGGGGAGAGCGCGCTCTGCGCGCTGGCCGACCGGCTGGCCGCCGGAGCGGGCCCTGAAGGCATCCCCAACATCTGGTACAAGCGCGGCGCCGAGCAGGTAAAAGGCCCGGTGCGGCTGGAGACCGACCTGGACGCGCTGCCTTTCCCGGACAAGGACCTGTTCTTTAACGAGTATCCGGGTTTCGTGCGGGATACTTATTCCATCGTCACCGGCCGCGGCTGTCCCAACGCCTGTTCCTACTGCCACAATAGTTCCATGCGCCGCGTCCTGTCGCGGCTCGGCTGCCGCGACCGGTTCCTGCGCCGGCGCAGTGTGGATAACGTGCTTAAGGAATTGGCCGCTGCGAAGGGGAAGTACGGCTTCCGGCGCGTTTCTTTCTGCGACGATATCTTTATTTCCGACCGGGCCTGGCTGGAGGAATTCGCGGCCGCCTATCCGCGCCGGGTAGGGCTGCCTTTCTTCTGCAACGTCCATCCGGCCGACGCCGACGAGCGGGCCGTTGCCCTTTTAAAGGCCGCCGGCGCCTCCGCGGTGAATATCGGCGTGCAGACGGTGAGCGAAAAGCTGCGGCGTGAATGCCTTGGCCGCGCCGAAAGCACCGAGTCCTCGGTGAAAGCCCTGCGCCTGCTGCGCGACGCGGGGTTGTTCGTCTATACCAATTTTATCTTCGGGCTGCCGGGCCAGGACGACGCCGAGCTGGAGCGGGTGGCGGCCTTCGCCGCCGCCAACCCGGCCGGTTTTCACGACGTGAACTGGCTGCGTTATTATCCGGGCACGGCCATTTTTGAAAAAGCCCGCGGCGCCGGGCTGCTGGCTCGCAAGGATGCCGCCGCGGTGGAGGGAGGGGAGTTCTCGGTCCCCTACGGCCATGGCGGGCACAGTTACACCGCCCGCCGGGCCCGGCTGCGCAACCTGGTCTTTCTCTCTTCGCTTTTTCCCGCCGCCGCGAGAGGCGCGCTGGCCGCCGGGGCGTGGCGCCTGCTGCCGGCGTTCAGCCTGCGCCTGCCCGCCGTGGCCGCGCGCGCGCTGCTGGCGCGGCTGCGCGGCAACCCGGCGCCCTATCCTAATTTTTCCCTGGCAGGGAGCCTGCGCTACTTCCTGCATTACCTGCGGGCCGTTTACGCCGCCCGCGCCGCCGCGGGAGCCATCGGCGCGGCGCGGCGGGCTTTTGTCTTCGCCCGGGGGGCGCTGTTCCTTGCCGGGTTGCTGGATACCCGCCGGGTCTCGCGTTACGCCGCTTACTCTTTCCGGAGAGGCGTTCTGCGCCAAAGGGTCCCCGGCATGGCGGCCTTTGCCGCCACTTTCGCCTGCCAGTGCCGCTGCGGGGCCTGCTCCTCCGCCGGATTCCGCGAACTCTTTGGCGAAAAGATAATGGCCAGGGAAACGGCGCTGGGCCGGCTGCGCGAACTGGCCGCCCTCGGCGTGCCGCGGCTTCATTTCACCGGCGGGGAGAACACCCTGGCGCCGTACCTGACGGACCTGGCGGCCGCCGCGGCCGGCGCCGGCATTACGGTGTTCGTGGAAACCAACGGCCTCAACGTCACGCGTGAACTGGTGACCGGCCTGAAGCGGGCCGGGCTGGCCTGCCTGAACGTAAGCCTGGACGCCGCCGAGCCGGCCGCTCACGACGCCGCGCGCCGTTCGCCCGGCTGCCATGCCGCCGCTTTGAAGGCCTTGCGCCTGGCTAAAGAGGCCGGCCTTCCGGCCATGGCTTCCTGCTACGCCACACGGGAGTCGGCCGCGGACGGCTCGCTGGCGGCGCTGCTGGCCGCGGCCCGTAAAGCCGGCGCCGGCGCCGTCCGGATACTGCCGCCGGTGCCTTCCGGCGCCTGGGCCGGGCGGCTGGAAGCGCTGCGCCTGGAGGGCGCGGACAGGGAGAACGTGCTGGCGGCCGCGTTCGCGGCCGGCCTGCCGGTGCTGGACAGGACGGCAATGGTGAACTGCGAACTGCCTTCCGCCTACAAGCTCATGATACTGCCCGACGGAGGCGTCGCTCCCTGCGAACATCTGCCCTATATTTTCCGCGGCTCCGAGAAGGTCGCCATTACCGAGATCGTAAACTCCGCTTACGGGGAAAAGAGATTCGGGCCGGTGGTGAAATGCTGGGCAAGGGATGCCGCCTGGCGCGCCAGGCACCCGGAGGCGGGCGGCAGCGCCATTTATATCCCGCTGGCCGGAGAGGGAGTGGCGCCATGAACCTGCGCAAGGAACTGGTGCTTCTGGCGGGCGGCCTGGTGCGGCGGGATTTTTCGCGGATAGCCGGCTCGTTCGGGGCCGGGGAACGCGGCGCTCTGGCGACGCTGAACGAAAGGCTTGCCCGGGCCAGGGAATTGCTTCCGGCGTACGACGCGGCCTGCGCGAAAGCTCTGAAAGGCGCCCGCCGGCTCTCCTCGATGGAGGAATTCCGGCTGCTGCCGGCCATGTCGAGGGCGGACCTGGCCGGTTATTCCGGCCATGGGGCGCTGGCCAGTCTGCACAGCGGGGGGACCGGCAGTTTTGGTCGAGTGGAGACCCGGCTGGACCTTCCCGCCGTGGCGGCGCGTTACGCCGCGCTCCTTTCCGTCCTGGAAACGACAGGCTGGCGTATGGGCGACAAGACCGCCGCGCTGCATCCGGTGGAATACTCTTTCTTCGACACGCTGGGCGAGCGGTTGGCGGAGCGCCGCTACGGCGGCGTGGTTTTTGAATTTTTCCAGCAATACCTGCTGTACCGCCTGGTCCACAACCGCAAGAACGTCTACTACGGCGGGAACGTTTTTTCCGACCCGGCCGCCGCCAGGTCCGCGGCAGAAGCGGCCGCGGCGGAAAAACCTAAACTGCTGATAGCGCGCCCCGACGTGCTGATGGCGGTGCTGAAAACCCTGCGCAAGAGCGCCGGGCCGGAGTTTAAAGGCCTTAGGGCCGTACTGACCGTGGGCACGGCGCTGGGAGAGACCGTGCGGGCCGAGGCGCAGGAGAGGCTGGGGGCCGCGGTCTTCGACATGTACGCCTCGACCGAGCTCGGCTACGTGGCGCTCTCCGGAGCCTGCGGGCGGCTGCACGCGGACGAAGCCGGCCACCTGCTTGAAAGTTCCGGGGACGGCGGGCTGCTCTGCACCGATCTCGATAACGCGCTTACCCCCGTACTGCGCTACGATACGGGCGACCTGGGTGAGCTGTCGGCCTCCGCCTGCTCCTGCGGCCGGCGCGGCCCGGCGCTGAAGTTCCGCGGCCGGCGCGGTAAATTCGCGGAGACCGCCTCCGGCCGGCTTTACGAAACGGAAGTTATAGACCGGGTTTTTCAGAGCGGGCTGCCTTTTTTCCAGCTGGACGCGGCAACCTCTTCCCTGCTGCTGCCGGCCGGCTGCGGCGAGCGGGAAGCCGCGGCGGTAAGGGAGGCCCTTGGTCTGCGTGCCGGGGAGTATGGCGCGTCCAGGCCGGGAAGTCTTAAAATATCTTCTTCCGGTAAGTTCTGCTATCTGCCATGAACCTCTTGCTTGAAAAGATAAGCCGTATTTTCCGCTCCGTCCCCGGCGGCATTTCCGCCGCCGCGGCCGGCCTGTTCGCCGCCGCCCTGGCCGCGTATTCCCTGACGGTGGTCTTTCCCCCGGCCGTGGACCTGCGTTATTCGTTCTATCTCGACAGCGCGAGTTTCTATTGGCTCCAGGCTCTTTGGGACCGCGGCCTTTTCGGCGGGGACCCGCTGGCCGCGCTGTACTACTCCAATATGTTCCGTTTCTGCCCGGAGTCGTTCTGGGTGTGGCCTACGGCGCTGTTCGTAAAGGCCGCGGGGTACGCGGCCGGGCTGAAGCTGCTGGCCGTCGCGGCCTGCGCGGCCTCCGCGCTGCTGCTGCGCAGGCTGGCGCTGGCCTCGCCGGCCCGTCCGGCCGCAGGCGCGGCGACGCTGCTGTTCGCGGTGCTATTCCTTTCTACGGACACTTTCTTCGGGGTTCCCAGGGTTTACGGGTGCCTGGTCTTCCTTGCCTACGCCTGGGCGGCGGAAGAGCGGCGCTTTACGCTGCTGCCGTTGTTGGCCGCGCTGTGTTTCGCGGTCTATCCGGTGCTGGCCGCCGGGCTCGCCGCGACTTCCCTGTTGGTCCCTTTCTTTTTCCGGGAAGAGTTCTCCGACCGCAGCCTGGTAAGGAGCTATCTGGCCGCGCTGGCGGCGGGCGCCGCGGTCATCCTGATCTTCCTGGGCCTCAGCCGCGTGGTGCTGCACGCCACTCCGGACCCGGAGAACCTCAGGGCTTTTGAGATGGATAAATTTTACCAGCGAGTCTCCGGAGCGCTGGATCCGCGCAACCCCGTGGACGCGCTATTCAACTTTATCTTCAACTTCAACGAGCATAGCCGGCTTTACCGGATCCTTTCCGTCCTTTTCGCCCTGATCTACGGCCTGGGGGTGCTGGTGCAGCCTCGCCGGCCGGGCATGCTGCCGCGCGTCCTGCTGCCGCTGCTGGCCGGGTGCGCTGCGGCCTTCATCGTTCTTTATCCGATGCATCCGGTTACCGCCTCGAGACAGCTGGTTTTTATTCTGCCGCTGGCTTTGGTCTTTCTGGCCGCCGAGGGAATAATGACGATATTCGGAGAAAAGTTCAGTGCGGCGCCGGCCGCGCTGGCGCTAGGCGGGCTGTTCCTGTGCCTGCACCCGTTCTTTAACGAAGTTTACTCCATGCGCGCTTACGCGCCGGTCTACGATTTTTTCTCCGCGCAGCCGCGTGGTTCCGTCGTGGCCGGCTACCCGGAAAGCGACCTGCTCTTCACTATCCCGGTCTTTGCCGCTCAGCCGGCGGTCCTTTCGTCCGGGACCGCCGACCAGGAACTGCTCTTCCTGACGTCCCTGAAGGATTACGCCGCCAGGCGCCGGGAATTATTCTCCGCCCTCTATTGCACGGACCCCGGCGCGCCCGGGCGCCTCGCTTCGGGATCCGGAGTTAAATGGCTCCTGTTCGAAAAGAACTATTACTCGCCGGCCTTCCTCGCCGGCGCCGCGGCGTCGCCCAGGCCCGCGGACAGGGAAACCGCGGCCTTGCTGGCGGCGGGGGGCGACCCGGCCGCCTGTTACGCGGCCTATTCATCCAGGGCCGCCTTCTCCTGGAAGAACGGCGGCAGCGAAGGTTTTGCCGTGCGCCTGGCGGAGGCCGCGAAATGACGCCTGTAACGCGGTCTTCCCCCAACGACCCGCAGGAATGGGACGCCTGGGCGGCTTCTTACTCCTCCGACGTGGACTGGCTGGAGGCGATCCACGATCCCGACCTGAGGGAACTTCTGGCCCCTGCCGGCAAGCGCGTGGTGGACGCCGGCTGCGGCACGGGCCGCCGCGCAAGGGCCGTGCTGGCCGGCGCGGCCGCCGTTCTGGCCGTGGATTTTTCGGAGGCCATGTCGCAGGCGGCCCGGATGGAATTGAGCGGCGTGAGCGGGGCGCAAGTGCTGCGCCTGGACCTCGAAAGGGAAGACCTTCCGGGCGCGGGGAGTTTTGACGCGGCTATGGCCGTTTCCGTCATGCACCACATAGCCGATCCCGCCGCGTTCCTGGGGAGGCTTAAACTGGCCCTCCGGCCCGGCGGGCGGCTGGTATTGGTGGACCATGTCGCGGGCCGGCCGCTCCGGGAACTTGCCAGGTATTACGGCGGCATGTTCCTTGCGTACAACCCGGTGCGGCTGGCCGGCGCTTTTTTAAAAGGTTTTGCGGCGGACACTATGCTCTCGCGGCACAAGAAGCGGGAAGCCCAGTTCACGCTCGAGGAGTTCAGCGGGCGCTACTCGGGACTGCTGCCCGGCTGCCGCGTCGAGACGCGCCACGGGATCTTTGCCTACCTTATTTGGGACAAACCCTGAGCCGCGGCGCGCGCGGCCTCGTTTATTCCGTGCTCGGTCCGAACTCCGGCTGCTGCGGCAGCATCTCCTGCAATTGCCCGGGCCTGATGTTGAAGAACTCCGGCAGGTTCAGGGAGAACCTGTCCTTGTCGCGCAGCTGCGTCAGGATCACCGGGGGGGAATCTTCTCCCTTCTCGTTTATATGCGTCAGGACTATGTCGGTCCTGTCGTGATGCGACTTGGAAGCGAAGGCCAGCCAGCGCCCGTTTGGCGACCAGCTGTGCCAGGAGTCGGCGCGGGGGCCGTTGCACGAAAGTTTTCGCGCCGTCCCGCCCGCGGCGGGGACCAGGTAAAGGTCGCTGTCGTCTCGGATCAGCATGGACCCGTTGGCGCTGACGTTGAACGCCACCCATTTGCCGTCGGGAGAGATGCGGGGCGCGTAGTTGCTCATGCCGTTGCCGCCGGCCCCGCGCAAAAGCTCGGGTTTTCCGCCCCGGCCGTTGTTGAAAGGTATGCGGTAAATGTCGTAGCGGAAAGGGTATATCTTGTCCAGTTCGCGCCAGCCCAGTTTCCGCGGGTCCTCTTTCCATTCGCCGGCCAGTTTTGCGCGCGCCATTTCCCGCAGCGGTTCGGGTATCGGCCCGCCGAAAAAATAAATATATTTGCCGTCGGGGCTCCAGGAAAAGGGGACGTGGAGAAAATTCTCGTCGTCGCCGCCCGGCAGCGTCCGGATCTCCGGGGAGTCGGTCGCGCGGTATTTTATCACCCCGCGGATCTGAAAGGTGTACTGCATCATGTCGGTGCAGAGCGTGTGCAGCAGCGTCATTCCGCCGGCGCTGGTGGCCACGAACCTGCCGTCGGGTGAAATGGCCGAGGCGTTGGCCTGTTCCGGGGTGACGCGCTTCCAGGGGTTGTAGCCGTTCCAGCTGAAGATCTGTTCGGGGGTTATTTTGACGCTGCGGCCCGGGTCCCTCATCAGGAGGTAACTTCCCTTGTCCCTGTCCACCACGTTGAATTCAAAGCCGATGGTGCGGCCGTTCAGCGAGATGGCGTGGCAGTTGAAGCAGCGGTGCTGCTCCTTCATTACCGTGACCGGCGGTTCATAGGAGGAAAGCCAGGCCAGCCGCCATTTGACGAGGTGATACTGGTCCATCTCAGGGAAACCCGGGCCGGGGGGGACGACCCTGTAGAAGATAGGGGCTCCTACGGGGTCCTCCGAAATAGAGAAGCTGGCGCGCGCGGATGCCGCGCCGCCGCCCGCCGTTTTGGGCCGGACCTCGAAGACGGCCTTGCGCTGCGCGGCGGATCTTTTAAGGTCGTTCCACAGCGCTTCCGGGGGCGTCCAGGCGCTTTTCTGGGAACGCGTAGTGAAGGTGCCGGTGGAGCCGGCGACGGAAATGGTTAGCTCCCATTCTCCGCTTTCCGGAGCGGGGCCCTGCCAGCGGAATTCCGGGGAGCGCATATCCGGGGGGTACAGCGTTCCGTCGTACGGGTAAAGTATTTCCGGAGGCGGGGGCGGAGCTACCGGGGACAGCGACAGCCACCCCGGCTTTGCGTTGAAGAGGAAAATTATAGCGGCGGCCAGAACGGCGCCGCAGGCGATCATCAGCTTATCTTTCATATCTGGAATATTAGCAAATTGGATATTTCCGCCGGTCCGGCCTGGGCTACTTTCCGGCCTGGGCGCGGATCGCCGTACCGAGGGCGGCAAGCAAGCGCAGGGGGGCCAGGCGCAGCAGCAGGCGCGGCAGCGCGTAGCGCGCCTGTTCCGGGTCCGGCCCTTCGTGCGCGAGGTTCAGGCGGTCCCGGTAGAAATAGTTTATCTTTTCTTCCCTGCCGCCCCATTTGGCTTTATGGGCGCAGACTCCGGACCCTGCGCGGGTCCGCATAAAATCGTAGGCCCGGAAGCCTTCGGCGCAGGCCAGGCGGATGGTCTCATCGAACAGCTTCACCTTGGGGAAGAAGGTTTCGAATTCCGGCAGCCCGGCGTTCACGTCTGCCCGAAAAACGCCCCCTCCGGCCAGCGCGAACAGCAGCGCAGCGTCGCGCCCGCCCACCGAGGCGACGAAAAGCCTGCCCAGGCCGGCGGCCATCAGCCGGTTGAAATGGCCGGCAGGCAGCGGAGGGGAACCGAACCGGCGCATCTGCCGCAGGTAGATCCCGTAAACCCCGCTGAAGGCCTCCGGGGAGGTCTCTTCGCGCACGGCCACGGTCTTGTCGGCCTTGCGCAGGTTCTTTATAAGGTTGGTGTCGAAGCGCCCGCGCAGTTCGGGGTAGGGGCGCGTGGTGTCCAGGATGAAGCGCAGGTAGGGCGAGGTCTCCCGGAAATGCGCGTTCCCGGCCAGCAGGCCCGCGCCGTGCAGTTCCGCGGCGGCGGCGCCGGTTTCGGCGGCCAGGGAGTCCAGCGCCGCGGCCAGCGCGGCGGCAAGTTCCGCGCGTTCGGCCGCGGAGAATTCCACTCCGGGGCCCGCCCAGAGCCCGGCCTCGTCGGAGAAGGGCATGGAGACTATCCGCCGGCCGAAAAATACCGAGCGCAGCGCCGCGCAGGCGAACCCGCCCGCGGGCTCGCCATTCCTCTTTATAAGGAAAAGCCGCAAGTCCTGGCCGTAAACCTCCGCGCAAAGCCGCAGCCACTCCTGGGAGCAGGAGTATGGAGCTGCGGAGAGTAGCTCCGCCGGCAGCGTTTTAGCGGGCTCCAGTTCTATCACGCGGTCTCCCGCAGTTCGGCCGCAAGGGCCTCGGGGGTGGAAAGCCGCGGGCTCCAGCCGAGCGCGCAAAGGCTGGTGGTGTCGTGCCCCCAGTTCGCCACGGCTTCGCGGAAAGAGCCGGGTTCCGCAAGGAAGCCCGCGGCCGGCAGCCAGAGCCCGGCGGGCCGCATCGCGGGGCCAGCGAGGAACGCCGCCAGCGCCAGCGGCCACTCTGGAACTTTCAATATCTTCGCTTTCACCCCGAGGGCTTCGGACGACATGCGGGCCAGGTCGTTCCAGGTGCGCGGGCCTTCGCTTACCGTGTAAGCGGCCCGGTCTTCTCCAGACTCCGCCAGCCGCAACAGCGCGTCTACCAGGCTTTCAACCCAGCAGACGGAAAGAGTGTTGTTGCCGCGGCCCGGCACGGGTACCAGCCCGGAGCGCACCGCGGAGAAAAATTTGTTCCAATTGGGAGAATCCTTGCCGTAGATCATCGCGGGGCGCGCTATCACCAGCCGGCAGGAAGAACCAGGGGGGATGCCCTGCATGACGGCTGTTTCTGAATCGAGTTTCGACCTGCCATAGAGCGTCATCGGACGGCAGGGGTCGGTCTCGCGCAGCGAGACCCCCGGGCCCTGGGCGGCGATGCTGCTGAGGTGCAGGAAAAGTTTCGCGCCGGCGGCGGCCGCGGCGCTCGCGGCGTTGCGCGCGCCGTCGCGGTTTACCGCTTCGAGCGTTTTTAAGAATTCGCGGCGCGAGATAATGGCGCCGCGCGGGCGAACGAGCGCGGCGCAATGCAGGACGGCCGAAATGCCTTTTGCGGCCGGCTCCAGGGAGGCCGGCTCCAGCAGGTCGCCGCGGACTATTTCGGCGCCTGAAAGTTCAGCGGGAACGGGAGAGAAATGGCGCAGCAGGCAGCGAACTTCCGCCCCGCTTTTGAGCAGCCTGGCGGACAGCCGTTTGCCTATGAAACCGGCGGCGCCGGTAATGAGGATCTTGCCTTTCACCTACCGGTTATTTTAGCAAGAATGAAGCGGAGGTAGAGACGGACGAAGCGGAGCGTATGGAAGTCCCTGCGCGGGCGGCTGAGCAGGCGGGAAAGCACGCGCAGCGGCAGGCCGGCGCCAAAGGCGAAAAGCGCCGGGCGCGCCGCCAGGAACCGGCGGCTGAAGGCCGGCAGGCGGGGCAGCAAAGTCAGCAGCGAGGCCCAGGCGCGCTGGCGCCGGGGCGGCAGCGGCGAGTAACCCGCCGGGCGCATCAGGCCGCCGGGGGCCGGCTTGGCCGGCCCGGCGGCCCCGGCCAGCGGCGTACCGGGATAGAGGCGCAGGTAGAAAACCTCGTTGTGGTCCGGGGAGTTGTCCGCGTAGAAGGCGGCCAGTTCCGCCAGTTCCGCCTCGCTTTCGTCGGGCAGGTCCAGGATATTGTCGCAGGTGACGTAGACGCCGGCTTCTTTCAGCGCCTTTATGGCGGCGGCGATGTCCGCGTTGGCGGCGCGCCGCCCCAGCAGGTCTGCGCGCTTACCCTCGTCGAAGCGCTGCACTCCCAGCTGCACTTTAAAGCAGCCCGCCGCGGCCAGGCGGGACGCGTAAGAGGCCAGGCGCGAGTCCGGAAAGACAAAACAGGAGAACGGCAGGGCGGCCGCTTCGGCGTAGAGCGGCAGGAAGCGGTCCAGCCAGTCATAGCCGGAGTTAAAAACCTCGTCCGTGAAGTGGACGAAGTTCGCGCCCGCGTCCCGGGCGGCGGCCAGTTCGGCGGCGGTGTTCTCCGGCGAACGGCGGCGCAGGCAGGGCACGCCGGAGGCGCGGTGAAGTTCCCGGTAGACCGCGTTGCAGCAGTAGGAGCAGGCGTGCGGGCAGCCGCGCGAGGAGGAAACGAGGTAGCCGCAAGAGAAGACCGGCGCCGCGGCGGAGAACAGGGCTTTGTCGGGACGCGGCAGGGCGTCCAGGTCCGCGGGCGGCACCGGCGGCGGGCCTTTGACTATGGCGCCGTTGCGCTTTGCCCAGACGCCGGCCGGCGGCGGGCCCTCCGGCGCGGCCAGCAGCGCCGGCAGCGCCAGGTCGCCCTCGCCGAGGCAGACAAAATCCACGCAGTCTTGCGAGAGGGTGGCTTCCGGGGCGGAGGACGGATGGATGCCGCCGAAGATGGTGCGGGCGCCGGTGCGGCGCTTCAGTTCCCGGGCCATCCCCAGGGCCCAGGGCAGCGTGTCGGTAAAAACTGAAAAGGCGACAAAGTCGGGGCGAAACGCTTCGGCCTGCCGCAGCGCGCCGGCGCGGAAGCTGAAGAGGCGGGCCAACGCCGGCACGCGCCAGAACCCTGCCTCGTCGAAAAGGCACGGGTCTATGACCAGGCGCACTTCGTGGCCGGCCGCCTTCAGGGCCGCGGAAAGGTACTCTATCCCCAGGCTTTCGTAGCCGTTATGTACGAACAATACTTTCATGAAAACTTTACCGGGCCGGCGAGGGTATGGGTTCGGCGGGGCGGCGGAGGCCTGAGCTTGCGTAAGCGCGAAGGCCGAGCATGGGCGGCGGCAACGGTGTTGCCGACCGCGTACCCGCCGGGCCCATACCCTCGCCGGCCCGGGGCGCCTTACGCTTGGCTGGCCCTGATAAAATTTTGCACGCGGTCGGCGGCGGCCCAGGAATCCAGCAGGCATTCTTCCGTATCCATGTACGCGTGAGAGCCGGTCCGGCCGCAGAGAAAAATGTTGGGAAACGCGCCCAGCGCGGCCTTGGCCGCCGCCAGCGGCCTCTCGGCGCCGGCGTAAAGCAGCGGGTAGGCATGCGGCAGGCGTTCCACCGCCAGCTCCCCCGGCTCGAACTCGCCCGTCAGCCGCCGCGTACCGGGCGCCGCCAGGGCCAGCACCGCCAGTTCGTTGAGGCTCATGCGCCAGGTGTCGTCGCCCTCGTCACAGAAAAATTCGAACGTCATGGGCAGCCGGCCGTCCGGCGCCAGTTTAGGGCTCCAGTTGGCCAGTTCGCAGGCCCGCGAAAAGGCCGCGTCCCGGTCCGGGAAGTAGACCCAGTGGTAGGGGGAAAGTTTTTTCCGCTTCAGCGCCGCGAACAGCACTACCAGCGCGCGGTAGCGGACCGCCGCCGGGTCGGCGCCAGGCAGCGGCGGCAGCAGGCCCAGCAGCGAACGCAGCGGGATGGCTGAGACCAGCGCCTTGAAATTTACCCGCTCCGTCCGTCCGAAGTGGGTGAAAACCGCCGCGGCGGGCCGGCCGCCGCTGAAAATTATTTCTTTCGCCGCCGCGCCGGTAAGGATCTCCGCTTTGGATGATGCCGCCAGGGCGGCCGGCAGTTCCCCTATGCCGTTCTCCGGGTAGAGGAAGCGGCTGACGTTCTCTTTGGAGGAAAGCTTGCCGCCGAAAAGTTCCAGCAGCAGCGTCTTTACGCTGAAGCCGCCGCCAATGCGGCGTTCGGCCCAGAGGGGGGAGAGTTCGTCCGTGCCCAAGCCCCAGACTTTCCTGGTGTAGTCGCGGAAATAGCGGTCGTGCACGCGCGCCCCGAGGCGCGTTTCCAGCCAGTCCTTAAGCGTGGCGGGCTCTCCGGCGGACGGGGCCTTGCGGCCGCGGGAGAAAAGCACCGGCGCCGCGTAGAGCAGGCCGTTGAGGAAGGTGGGCGGATAGCGCAGCATCCTGCCGCCGGTGAACACGGCGCTGCTGCGTTTGGGGCGGAGCAGCCGGGAGTCCTTCAGAAGTTCTTCGGTCCATTCCCTGGCGGAAGTTTTGGAGAAATAAAGACGGTGGCCGCCGAGGTCGTAGGAAAACCGGCCCGCGCGGACCGTCCGGGACAAGCCGCCGGTTTCGGGAGCCGATTCCAGGACGAGCGTTTTCAGCCCGGCGGCCTGCAGCCGCCCGGCCGCGGCCAGGCCGGAGATACCTCCGCCCAGGACCAAAACGTCCACGTCGCGTTCCATTGCCGATATTCTACAACTTTATGTCTCGGGCGGTGGCCCCGGGGGGATAAAAAAGGCCCCGGTTTCCCGGGGCCTTTTCTTTTGCGGGGCGAGTTCAGGCGCCGAGGGTGGCCACCATGACGGCTTTGATGGTGTGCATGCGGTTCTCGGCCTGGTCGAAGGCGATACAGGCGGGGGATTCGAACACGTCCTCCGTGACCTCGATGCCGTTGGTCAACCCGAATTCCTTGGATACCTGCGCGCCCACCTTGGTGTCTGCGTTGTGGAAGGCCGGCAGGCAGTGCATGAACTTCACGTTCTTGTTGCCGGACTTCTTCATGAGGGCCGGGTTTACCTGGTAGGGCTTGAGCAGCTTGATGCGCTCGGCCCAGACTTCTTTGGCCTCGCCCATGCTTACCCACACGTCGGTGTGGATGAAGTCCGCGCCCTTGACGGCCGCGGCGGCGTTGGCGGTGATGGTGATGCGGGCGCCGGAGGTTTTAGCTATCTCCTTGCACTTCTCTATCAGCGCGGCGTCGGGCTGCAGGGCCTTGGGGGCGCCTATGCGCACGTCCATGCCCAGGATGGAGCCGATGACCAGCAGCGAGCGGCCCATGTTAAAGCGCGCGTCGCCCACGTAGGCGTAGGAGATCTTCTCGAGGGGTTTGGAGCAGTGCTCGGTCATGGTGAGCACGTCGGCCAGCATCTGGGTGGGGTGCCATTCGTTGGTGAGGCCGTTCCACACGGGGACGCCCGCGTACTTGGCCAGCTCTTCCACTATGGCCTGGCCGAAGCCGCGGTATTCTATGCCGTCGTACATGCGCCCGAGCACGCGGGCGGTGTCCTTAACGGTCTCTTTAGGGCCCATCTGGGAACCGGAGGGTTCCAGGTAGGTCACGTGCGCGCCCTGGTCGTGCGCGGCCACTTCAAAGGCGCAGCGGGTGCGGGTGGAGGTCTTTTCGAAAATAAGGGCGATGTTCTTGCCGGTCAGCTTCTGCTGTTCGGTGCCGGCGTACTTGGCGGCTTTGAGGTCTTTGGAAAGTTTCAGCAGGAACACCAGCTCCTGCTTGGTGAAGTCCAGTTCCTTGAGAAAATGGCTGTTGCGAAGGTTGAAGCCCATGGCAGTCTCCTTATAAAGTGCAAATTAACACGGATATTATACTCTTTTGGGGCGGGGCAATGGCCAGGGGGCCGGGCCGGGATTCCCTGCCCGTTTTTTTTATATCATATCCGCATACCCCGGGTCTGCCCGGGTTTATTTTCGATGAAACGCGCCATTCTGATCTTGCTGCCGCTGCTCACCGCCTGCTCCGCCTATGGGCCGGGCCTGCGCCGCGGCGGCGACACCTACAAGGATTTTTCCGCCCTGCGGGCCGCCAACGTGGAAGGGAGGGATTACTCCCGCGAAGTTTATTTCCGTGGCTCGCCGGTGGCTGTCTTCGCGCCGCACGGCGGCGACATCGAACCGGCCACCTCGCGCCTTGCGCGCGTTACCGCCGGCAAAGACTTCAACCTCTATATCTTCAACGGCTGGCTGGGCCGTGACAGCGGCCGGCTGCACGTTACCGCTTCCCATTTCGACGACCCGGAGGCCGTCTTTATAGCCACTTCCAGCGCTTTAGGCGTTTCCTTTCATGCCCAGGCCGACCGCGGCAGCCGGGTCTGCGTGGGCGGAGCCAACCGGGCCGCCGCGCAGTTGATGGCCAGGCGCCTGGAGGACGCCGGCTTCGCCGCCGAGACGCCCTGCGCCCGCCTGCCCGGCACTTCGGCCGGCAACATCGTGAACAGGCCCGTCTACGGCGGCGTGCAGCTGGAGATAACGCTGCGCCTGCTGGCCTCGCTTGAAAAGGACGAGGCCGATCTGGCAAGATTTTCGGAAGCCGTCCGCATGGCGGCGCTTGAATTTGTAAGCACAGCACCTAAAGGAGAGCGGTGAAATGAAAAAGATAAGGATCTTCGCTTTTGGCGGCAACGAAGTGGCCCCGGTGGGCCTTAAGGACAAGAACGGCAAGGCCATAAACCCCGACATAGCCATGCAGTGGCAGCGCACCGCGGAGACCGGCAAGCTGGTGGCCGATATCTTCGAGAAGCATCCAGAGGATAAGTACGTGATCACCCACGGCAACGGCCCGCAGGTGGGCAATATCCTGATGCGCGCCGAGATGTGCCGCCCCACCCTGTTCCCTCTCTCGCTCGATGTCTGCGTGGCCGACACGCAGGGCGCAATGTCCTTCATGATGGCCCAGCTCAACAACGAGCTGAATATCCGCGGCATCGACAACATCCTGGCCGGCATAGTGACGCAGGTGGTGGTGGATAAGGACGATCCTGATTTTAAGACCCCCTCCAAGTATGTGGGCCAGTCGTATAATTCCGAAGAGGCCAAGCAGCGCATGGCCGACGGCTGGACCATGAAGATGTACAAGAAGGACGAGAAGGGCAACGAGATCTGGCGCCGCGTGGTGCCCTCGCCCGTGCCCACCGACATAGTGGAGATCGACGCCATCGAGGCCCTGCTCGACAAGGGCATAGTTCCTATCACCGTGGGCGGCGGCGGCATTCCCGTGCGCGAAGTTACGCCCGAAATAAAGGACGGCAAGGAGATATATACCACCAATTACGGCGTGAAGTATTCCAAACCCGCCAAGGGCGAAAAACCGCTGAAGATGTACACCGGAGTGGAAGCCGTGATAGACAAGGACCTGGCGAGCGCGCTGCTCGGCTGCATGCTCATGAAGCGCGCCAAGGCCCGCGGAGAAAAGGTGGAGGTCAGCCTGACCATCTTCACCGGCGAAGACGGCGCCAAGCTGAATTACCAGAAGCCCGACGAGAAGGCCCTGCGCGTGATCAAGGCCAGCGAGCTGGAAGCCATCTACAACCAGAAGCCGGCACCGTTCCCCGCCGGTTCCATGGGCCCCAAGATCAAGGCCGTGATAGAGTTTATAAAGAACGGCGGCTCCGTGGCCTACATCTCCAAGACCGAGCTGTTCGAAGAAACTCTGGCTGGTAAAGCCGGCACCACCGTCCTGCCCGGCTGAGGCGCGAGGGACGGGCAGGGGCTTATCTGGAGCCGCTTAGCGGATGGGGGGGCCCGATCTGGAAGATCGGGGGGGAACCACGGGAGGGTTTCCTACGCGGCGTAATGATAAGCCCGTGCCCGTCCCTGTTTGAACGGATTTAAACTTATGAAAAAAATAAAGACTTTACAGTGCATACGCTGCGGCAAAGACCATAAACTGACGGACACCAAATACAACTGCCTCGCCTGCGGCGGCAACCTGCAGGTGCTCTACGATTACAATCTCATAAAGAAGCGCCTCAACTACGACGTGCTCAAGGATAACCGCGAGCACAGTATCTGGCGCTACCTGGACATCCTGCCCGTCTCCAGCATCAAGAACGTGCCGCCGGTGCAGGTGGGCTGGACGCCGCTGTATAAAGCGGAAAAGCTGGGCGCCGAGGCCGGCGTCAGCAATCTCTACATCAAGGACGACGGCCGCAACCCCAGCGCCTCGTTCAAGGACCGCGCCAGCGCCGTGGTAACCGCCCGCGCCCTGGAGATGAAAGAGAAGGTGATCTGCTGCGCTTCCACCGGCAACGCCGCCTCCTCCCTGGCCTGCCTCACCGGCAGCCTGGACATGAAGACCATGATCTTTGTGCCCGAGACCGCGCCCGCCGCCAAGGTGGCGCAGCTGCTGGTCTACGGCGCCATAGTCATTATGGTGAAGGGCACCTACGACGACGCTTTCGACCTGTGCCTCAAGGCTTCCGCCGAATACGGCTGGTACAACCGCAGCACCGGCGTGAACCCGTTCACGCGCGAGGGTAAAAAGACCTGCTCCTTCGAGATCTGCGAACAGATGAACTGGGAGACGCCGGACAAGGTGTTCGTGTCGGTGGGCGACGGCAATATCATCAGCGGCATCTGGAAGGGTTTCGTGGAATTCCACCGCCTCGGCATCATAGAGCGCCTGCCGCAGCTGGTGGCCGTGCAGGCCGAAGGCTCCGACTCGGTAAAACGGGCTTTCGAGAGCGGCACCGAAGTGCAGCCGGTAAGCGGCGCCACCGTGGCCGACAGCATCTCGGTCAGCCTGCCGCGCGACGGCATGGCGGCCGTGATGGCCATAAGGGATTCCGGCGGTTTCGCGGTGAGCGTGCCGGACAGCGAGATCCTGGCGGCTATCCCCAAAATAGCGCGCGGGTCCAACGTCTTCGCGGAGCCTGCCGCTTCGGCCACCTACGCCGGCCTGCTTAAGGCCGTCAAGGAAGGCAAGGTGAAGGAGAACGAGAGCGTGGTGCTGCTGATCAGCGGCAACGGGCTCAAGGACATCCAGAGCGCCATGAAGTCCGTGGGCAAGCCGTACCTTATAAAGCCGGACCTTGCCGAGCTGAAAAAACTTGTGGCCGATAATAAACTGGCTTAGGCGCAGCCTGCCTGACAGGAACCCCGGGCCGCCCCGGGGTTCTTTTTTTCCCGGCCTCAAAGGCCCAGTAAAGCTTAGGCCCAATACCTCCGGTCCCTGGCCCCAAAGCCCCTTATTAATAGGTATATCTATATATTAGACTTTAACTGTGGAGTTATGTCCCTAATACAGAATGGAGGGTTTACCGCATGTTAAATAAACTTGTGGCAGTATTCGCTTGTCTCGGCTTCGCGGCCCAGGCCGGCGCAGAAGTTAACTTTGACCAGGGCATCGACGTTAGTAGCGTGATAGAGCAGGCTAAAAGTTCCGACATTAAGGCTCCTTATCCCTATTACGGCCCCCAGCGCGTCCGCTACAGCCGCGAATGCAAGAACTTCACCTATTCCGGCGGCTTCGCGCAGGCCTCGGAACGGGTGTTGCTGCAGAGTACGGAGTATATAGAGGAATGCCGGTTCGTCCCGAACCCGCCCCCGCCTCCCCCGACGCCGCCTATGCCGAATCCCGGCCAGCCCGGACAGCCCGGCCACCCTGGCGGTCAGCCCGGCCAGCCGCACCAAAAGGACTTTTACCCCGGCCAGCCCGGTTTCCCCGGTGATTACCCCGGTGGTCATCCCGGCGGCTATCCTAACAACCATGAGGACAGCCCCAACAGCTACACTTACCCCGGCAACCAGTACGGGCAGCAGGGTACCTATTACTGTCACGAGCGTCCGGGCCGGAGCTTCCGCTCCACCGCGCAGGTGAACGTGCCGGAGCGCCAGATGTACCCGTGGGAGAGCGAGACCTTCGAGGTCTGCCAGGAAGCCGACAGGCAGAACCTGGAGACCCGCCACTCTCCTTACAGCTACACGGTCGGCCGCGAGGGCTTCCTGGACGTTACCTATAACCTGACGCCCCAGTACCGCACCCCTACCGCCCCGGACTCCAACGGCCTCGGCCTTGTGAGCTGGTCCATCAGGGACGGCAAGTTCGTGCTGAGCCTTTCCGAGCGGTGGGCGCAGTACTACGCCGGCGAAAAAGTGGCCATCAAGGTCGAACTGATCAAGGACGGCTTCCTGTTCTTCAACACCAGCATGGGTGAGAAGGAATTCACCTTCGACACCGCTAACGGCTACGAGCTGGTATTCGTGGAAGGCGACATGGTGAAGACCAAGGACTTCGTCGACACCAGTTCCGATATGCGCGGGCCCAAGAAGTTCTCCGTGAAGTGGGGCTTCCGCCGCATCGGTTCCGTTTCCAACGGCGACTACATAAAGAAAGGCGACACCGACAAGATAACGAAGTAACAGGGTCGGTCTCAAAAAGTTCCCCGCGGCTTAAAAACCGCGGGGAATTTCTTTTTTGGCGATAAAAAACCCCGCCGGGAAGGGCGGGGTTGCGGGCCGCGGCGCGCAGGGGGTTAATTGGGGACCGCTATCGTGAAGGCCGAACCTTTCTGCAGCTGCGACTTGGCGAAAACCTTGCCGCCGTGCACCTCTGCTATCTTCTTGACCAGGGAGAGGCCCAGGCCCCAGCCCTCCACCTGCCCGGTGAAGGCGGCTTCCACCTGGTAGAACTTCTGGAAAATGTTGTCCAATTCCTCCCCGGGGATGCCGGGGCCGTTGTCGCCCACGGAGAGCAGCGCGTGGCTGTCGCGGGCCTGCGCCGAGAGGATCACCAGCTTGTCGCGGCCGGGGTTGAACTTTACGGCGTTGTCTATGAGCGCGCGCAGGGCGTTGGCCAGCAGTTTGCGGTCCGCCTTTACTTTTACGGGTTCGGGGGCCACTATCTTGATGTTAAGGCCGGGAACGTCCTTAAGGCGCTCTTTCACGTCTTCGGCCACTTCGCCCAGGAAGTCGGCCGCGTCGAATTCTATCTTCTGCAGCGCGGCGGAGTCCAGGCTGTCTATGGTCACGAAATCCAGCAGGCTTTCCACCAGGACGTTGAGCTTCTGGCCCTGGCCGTAAATGGTTTCCGACGACTTGGCTATCATCTCCGGCAGCTTCTTGGCGTCGGATTCGTCCTTGAGGATCTGCGCGTAGCCGTTTATGCAGGCCAGCGGCGTCTTGAACTTATGCGAGATCAGCGACAGGAAATTCCTGGCCATGCGCTCTTCCAGGCGCTGCGCCGTGACGTCCGTGAGGATCCACAGCCGCCCTTCCACGCTCTGGGCGCCGTCCTTGCCCTCGGTGAAAAGTTTTATGACGGAGGCGTCCAGGTAGAAGCGTTTGGGCTTTTCGCGGTACAGCTCGAAGCGCGACACCGGGGCTTCGCCGCCGAGGGCGGTTTCCATGGAGGGCTTCACGTCGAAGGCCTGGAAGGCCTTTTCTATATGGGTGAATTTATACTTATCGTGCTCTAAATAGGCCTTGGCCGAGCTGTTGAGGATGAGGATCTCGCCGGAAACGTCGGTGAGGATGGCGCCTTCCTTGATGCGCTTAAAGACGATCTCCATCTTGCGCTTCTCTTCCTTGACGGAGGAGAACAGGCGGGAGTTCTCAATGGCGATGGCGGCCTGCGAGGCGAACGCCTCGAAAGAGTTCTTGTCGGTGTCGGAGAAGTCTCCGTCGGTCTTGTTGATGGCCTGCACCACGCCGATGGCCTTGCCCTTGATGATCATGGGGCAGGTCAGCAGCGAGCGCGTGACGTAGCCGCTCTTGGAATCGGCTTTCTTGGAGTGGCGCGGGTCCGAGGCCACGTCGTTGATGATGATGGAGCGGCCTTCCTTGGCGCAGGTGCCGGCTATGCCCTCGCCCAGCTTGAAGCGCATCTTCTGCACGTCCTCGGGCAGGCCCAGGGCCACGTCGAAATAGAGTTCCTGCGTCTTCTCGTCCAGCAGGTACAACGAGGCGCGCTCCGCCCCCACTACGCGCGAAGCCAGGCGCATGATGGTGGTCAGCAGCTCGGAAATATCAAGTTTGGAGGAAAGCAGCCGGCTCACCATCACCAGCATTTCCAGGCTTTCCTGCGACTGCGTTATCATTTGTTACCCCGTCCTAGAAGAACACCTGCAGCAGCATTTTATAATAATTTTTCCAGACCCCGCCTTCTTCTTTGTAGGCGTTATAGGCCAGGTCCAGCAAAGATTTCTCGTTCAACCCCAGCTTTATGCCGACCACTCCGGAGTTGGCCGCGTTGGCCCGCCTGAAGGATATTTTACTATATCCCGCGTAAACGTGGCTGTCGAATTCGGGGCGCATATTGCGGGCCACCTGGATGGCCAGCACCCAGTCGGGCAGCGCGCTGACCTGGCGGAAAGTCCCCAGGTAGGCAAGCTCGTTCTGGTCCAGCGCCGGCGTGACCAGCGTGTGGTTGGTGACCCCGGAGGGTTTGCTGAAGGCGGCCCCGGAAGCCAGGAAGTAGAACTGGCCGAAATAGGATTTCTCGACCTGGGCCTCGTAGGCGGCCTGGGAGAAGTTCTTGCGCTCTGGCAGGGCGCCGTCCAGTACCCGCGCCTTCTGGCCGGCCCAGGCCCCGGAGAGGGTGGCGCGCAGGTAATTGTCTTCTGACTCCTCGTAGAGGGAGATCAGCGTGTAGGCTTTGGCGCCGCTAGCGCCGGAGCGCGTTCCCGGGTTTACGGGGTAGAGGAAGGGCTTCAGGGAAAACGAGATGCGGTCGCCGGAATACATCACCGGGGCGCGGAAGGACCAGACCTTTTCGCGGTAGGCCGCGGAGTCCCGGTAGAAGGCGGTGTTGGCGCCGACCACCAGGCGGGGTGCGGCCTTGACGAAAACGCTGAAAGATTCTTTCTTCAGGCTGTTGGAGCCGGTGGAATAGTCGTTCTCCAGCCACCAGGCCGCGTTGGCGCCGGACGCGAAAGAAGCCGAAAGCAGGGCCGCGAGTAAAAAGGTTCGCATTAGATTTATATTATATATTATTGCCTCGGAATTCAATGAAAAAGCCCCCCGGGGTGCCGGGGGGCTTTTTCGCTGCGCGGTCCCTTATTTCAGGAACAGGAAAACATACTGCAGGAAGTCGTAGAGGTCGCAGTTGACCAGGTTCACGTCCACCTGGGCGTTATTCATGCCGCCGCCGATGTGGCCGTTGACCTTGTTGAAGACCAGATCTACCGGCGCGTGGTTGGCGTAGCCCTTCACGGCCACTATGGTGCCGTCCACTATGTCCTCTTTCATGTTGAACTCCAGGCGCAGGGGGGCGTTGTTGGAGTAGCCCTCCAGCAGGCCGGCTTTCCAGTTGACGGTGTATTTTACGGGGCTGTGGTTGGCGCCGCCCTCGACGCTCACTTCTTCGGTGCTCCAGACGAACTTGAGGTCCACCGGGGAGAGGTTGGCGCCGCCGGTGATGGTATGTTCCTCATGGTTGATCTTCACGTCCACCGGGGAGCCGTTCATGCCGCCGGTGATGGTCCAGTTAAGTTTGTTGATCTTGAGGTCCACGGGGCTGGCGTTCATGCCGCCCTTTATGGTGCCCTGCTTTACCGCGAAGGTCGACTTGGAGCGGTTGAAGCCGAACAGAGTGTTGAAAACTTTCTCCCCGACCTTCACTTCGGTTATGTAGTAGTAGCGGGCCAGGCCTATCGCGTAGTCCGCGGCGTCCAGGCCGGCCACGTCCACCATCACCATGTAGCCGCCCAGGTTGTCCTGGAAGGGTTTCGCCTTGAAGCCGTTGGCGTTAAGTTCTTTCACCACGTTGTCGATGTTCTGGCCATGCTGTACCATGCCGACGAGGGTGTCGTTCATGTCGGACTGGGCTTCGTTCAGCTTTATTTTGCGGAGCGTCATCCACTGGTTGTTCTTGGGGGCTCCGGCGGCCGGGATCTCTACGCCCGAGAGGGAAAGGCCCGCGGACGAGATGGCGGAATTTTCCGCGGCGCCGGCTGAAAGGGCGCAGGAAACTGAAAGGAGAGCTGCTGATATAAGGTGCGGGAACTTGGTCATGCAATGAACCTCCGGCTGTGTCGTAGTATCTATATTTTGCCAGAAACGGGGAGGCGCCGCATCGGACGCAGGGCCCGGGGGCGCGGCGTCTTTCGGCACCTGCGGCGTAGGCCCTTTGGTCCCGGCCGGCCCCGGTCTTGCCTGCCCTTGACAGGTCAAGACTGTCTGCTATACTATTAGCGTCAAGAACCAGTTTCGGAGGTTTTCTTATGAAATTACTGCTCTCCCTGTTGCTGCTGCTCGCGCCCGCGCTTTCCGGCGCCGGCGAAGCGCTGAAGATAGATTTTGCCGGCGATACCTATACCGCCGACTCGGCGGCCGTGCCCGCCCCGGCCGTGGCTAAACCCGCTCCCGCCGGCAAGGGCCGCGCCGCCACGCTGCCCAAAAAGAAATGGACGGTGCTGGTTTTCGTCAACGGCAAGAACGACCTGGAACGGGCCGGCCTGCTGAACGTGAACATGATGGAGATGGTGGGGTCCAACGCCTCCGTCAACATAGTGGCCGAACTGGGCCGTATGAACGGCCAGGGCGGAGACACCACGGACGACGGCAACTGGACCGGCTCGCGCCGGCTTTATGTCACCAAGGACAAAGACATGAAGAAGGTGTCCTCCAAAGTGGTGATGGCCACGGAGAAAGTGGACATGGGCGATTATAAGCGCGCCGTGGACTTTGTGCTGTGGGGCAAGAAGAACTACCCGGCCGAGAAGTACATGCTGATCCTCTGGGACCACGGTTCCGGCTGGATGGACCCGCGCAAAGAGGCCGCCAAGGCCGCGTCCCCGGACGGCAAGGGCATTTCTTTCGACGATGAGACCGGCAACTACATCCGTACCCGCGAGATAGGCAGCATAGTGCGCGAAGCGGGCGGCGTGGACGTGCTGGCCTTCGACGCCTGCCTGATGCAGATGGGCGAGACGCTCAGCGAAGTCAAAGGCAGCGTGAACGTGATGGTGGGCTCCGAGGAAGTGGTTCCCGGAGTCGGCTACCCGTACCACTCTTTCCTGGGCGCGCTGGCCAAGGAGCCCGGCATGGGCGCCGAGAAGCTTGGCGCTATTATGGTGGAGGCCTACCGGATGTTCTACGAGCAGGACATCAAGCGCGGAGCGCAGCTCTCCGCGATACGGGTTGCTAAGGCTTCCGAGTTCGAGAACCGCGTGAAGGACGTGGCGGCCGCCCTGAAAGAGGTGGATGATACGGCCGCGCTGAAGGCCGCGCGCGCGGGTGTGCTGCGCTTCGACATGATAGGCGCGCAGTCCGACCCGAAGAAGCAGATCTCCTTCTACGGCGACCTGTATAATTATCTGGAACTGGCCGAGGGCGCCATGACGGCCAAGGGCGCCGCCGCCGACGGGCTGAAGGCCAAGTCGGCCGGGCTGCGGGAGTTCATCGCCAAGGACCTGGTGATCAGCAACGGCTACTTCGACAAGGACCGTATCGGGCATGACTTCAAGGATTCCCACGGCATCTCGGTGTATATCCCGCCGGTCATAGAGAAGATAGACCAGGCCAAGCTTGAGGGCATCTTCGAGGGCAAGTACGCGGACTTCGCCTTCGCGAAGGCCACCGGCTGGCACGACTTCGTTACGTTCCTCTACGGCAAGCGCTAGGCGCCGGCCGCGGAGGCTGAGCCCCCCGGGAGTGCCGGGGGGCTTTTTATTTGTAGAATTTCGTGGATGAAGCGCGTCCTGCTGGTGAATTTTGCCGAGTGTCCCGAGAACCTGCATTTCGAGCGGGCGCTGGGCCGCGCCGTTTCGCGGCGCCGGGACGTGGCGCTGGACGTGCTGCACGACTTCGACTATCATTACGATTTTATCGGCGCTCCGGTGCCGCCGCGCGGGCGGCGCTTGCGCTGCGGCCCGCTTGCCGGACTTAAAAAGACCCTTGGGCGCTACGACTCGCTGGTGTTGCTGGATTTTCCCAAACGCTCGCGCTGCGCCGGCGCCTTCCTCTGGCTGGCGCGGCAGGCCCCGGCGGCAAAAAAATTCTTCATAGCCAACCACCTTATCCCCATGCCGGGGCAGAACCTGGCGGCGGACCTCGCGCGCAAATGGCGGGCGCTGGCGGGAGTCGGGGCCGGCTGGATGCTGGAGGCCGACGACCGGGCGCTCTGGGCGGCCGCGGGGCTGGCCGGGGCCCGGCTGCTGGGGCGCAATTACTCCGCCGACTGCGTCTATTACTCCCCGCAGGCCGTAGAGCCGGGCGGCTACGCTTTTTCCGCGGGTTCCGCCGGGCGCGATTACGCGGCGCTGGCCGCCGGCGCCAGGCGCGCCGGTTTTGGCGTCAAGATCTTCACGGACTCCAGGCCGGGCAAACTGCCCGGCAGCCCGGAAGTGCTGCCGCTGGCCAAAAACCTGCACAACCTCAGGGAGGCCGCCGCGCGCGCCCGCGCCGTGGTGGTGCCGGTTAAGGACGCCCATATTAATTCTTCGGCCGGCAATTCCATCGCCTTCCTGGCCATGGCGCTGGGCCGCCCGGTGCTGGCGCGGCGGACCCCGTATATGGAGCGCTATATAAAGGACGGGGTTAACGGCTTTTTCTACGACCGGCTGACGCCGGCCGCGCTGGCCGGAGGGCTGCGGCGTATAGCGGCGCTCACTCCCGCCGCGCTGAAAAAGCTGGGCGGCGCGGCGCGCCGCACCGTTCTTGCCAAGGCCAACCTGGACCGCTTCTGCGCCGGCTTCGTGAAAAAATATCTGTAAAATAGAAAATAGGGACAGCGCCCTATAAATCCGGTAGGTTCCGGGGGCGGAATGTTCAGGAAAATAGGGCGCTGTCCCTATTTTCCGGGCGCGCTCTTAATTTGTTAGAATTAAGAAGTACTATCTGACATCTGAGCCGGCGACAAGGGGAATATCCGATGGATCAGATCCTTATCTTGGACTTTGGCAGCCAGTACACTCAACTCATCGCGCGGCGGCTTCGCGGCCTGCGCGTCTACTGCGAAATACTCCCGTACAGCGCCTCTCCGGAGGACATTCTCTCTCGCTCCCCGCGCGGCATCATCCTTTCCGGCGGCCCTTCCAGCGTTTACGATAAAGCGGCCCCGAAGCCGGATCCCGCCGTTTTCAGCCTCGGCATCCCGGTGCTGGGCGTCTGCTACGGCATGCAGCTGCTGGCCTATGAATACGGCGGCAAGGTATCCAAGGCCGCCAAGCGGGAATATGGCTTCAGCGAACTTAAGATACTCAAGGGCTCGCGCCTCTTCAAAGGCATGGGCGGCGCCGCCACCGTCTGGATGAGCCACGGCGACGAGGTGAAGAAAGTGCCGCCCGGTTTCCACGTCACCGCGCGGGCCGACGGTTCCGACATTACCGCGATGGAGAACCCGGACCGCGGGCTCTATGCCCTGCAGTTCCACCCGGAGGTGCACCACACCGAGCACGGCGTCAGGATGCTGGAGAACTTTGCGCGTGGCGTCTGCGGCTATACCGACCGCTGGACCCCTTCCTCATTCCTGGCCGAAAGCGTAGCGGAAATAAAAAAGCAGGCCGGCGGCGCGTCCGTCATCTGCGGCCTGTCCGGCGGCGTGGATTCTTCCGTGGCCGCGGTGCTGGCTCATAAGGCCATAGGCAACAAGCTTAAATGCATTTTCGTGGACACCGGCGTGCTGCGCCACGGCGACCGCGGGCGCATGACCGAAGTGTTCAAGAAGAAATTTGGCTACAGCCTGAAGATAGTCGACGCGTCGAAACTTTTCCTCGGTCGCCTGAAGGGCGTGACCTCACCCGAGAAGAAGCGCAAGATCATAGGCCATACCTTCATAGAGGTCTTCGACAAGGAAGCCAGGAAGGTGAAGGGCGCGGCTTTCCTGCTGCAGGGCACGCTGTACCCCGATGTGATAGAGTCTGTGTCGGTAAAGGGCCCGTCGGCCGTCATCAAGAGCCATCATAATGTCGGCGGCCTGCCGGCCAGGATGAAGATGAAGCTGATAGAGCCGCTGCGCTATTTCTTCAAGGACGAGGTGCGGGAACTGGGCCGCAGCCTGAAGATACCGGAGAGCGTACTGATGCTGCACCCGTTCCCCGGCCCGGGTCTTTCCATCCGCGTGCTGGGCGAGGTCACTCCGGACAGGCTTAAGATATTGCGAGAGGCCGACCGGGTGATGCGCGAGGAAATAGAAAAGGCCGGCTGGTACTCTAAAATATGGCAGGCCTTCTGCGTGCTGCTGCCGGTGCGCTCGGTTGGCGTGATGGGCGACGAGCGCTCCTATGAGTACACCATAGCCATACGCTGCGTCAGTTCCGTGGACGGCATGACCGCCGACTGGTCCCGGCTGCCGCACGACCTGCTGCAAAAAATTTCTTCGCGCATAGTGAGCGAGGTGCGCGGCATCAACCGCGTGGTCTACGACGTGACCTCCAAGCCGCCGGCCACCATAGAGTGGGAATAAAGGAGAACCAGATGCTTCAGGATAAGATAGAACTGGGCCTTACTTTCGACGACGTGCTGCTGCTGCCGGCCAAGTCGGCGGTCATGCCCGGGCAGACCGACGTGGGCACTTACCTGACCAGGAGCATAAAGCTCAACCTCCCGCTGGTCTCGGCGGCCATGGATACCGTGACCGAGGCGGGCCTGGCCATAGCGATGGCCCGCGAGGGTGGCATAGGCATCATCCACCGCGCCCTGCCGGCCAACCAGCAGGCGCTCGAGGTGGCCAGGGTGAAGAAGCACGAGAGCGGCGTCATCTCCGCGCCGCTGACGGTCTCCCCCGACGAAAAACTTAAGGACGCCGTGGCCCTGATGGCCAAACACGGGGTTTCCAGCGCCGCGGTGGTGAGCCGCGGCCGGCTGGTGGGGCTGCTTACCAACCGCGACGTCCGCTTCCTGAAGGACCTGGACAGGAAGGTCTCCACCGCTATGACCACCAAGCTGGTGACCGCGCGGCCCGGCACCACGCCGGAGCAGGCCGAGAAGATACTGCAGCAGCACCGCATAGAGAAGCTGCCGCTCGTAGGCCGCAACGGCGAGCTCAAAGGGCTGATCACGGTGCGCGATATCCTTAACCGCCGGCAGTACCCGGCCGCCTGCAAGGATAAGGCCGGCCGGCTGCGCGTGGGCGCGGCCATAGGCGCCGGGCCCGACGCGGTGGAGCGCGCGGGCCTGCTGGTGAAGGCCGGCGCGGATGTGATCTCCCTCGATTCCGCGCACGGGCATTCGGCCAACGTCCTCAGGACGCTGCGGGAAGTGAAGCGCCGCTACGGCTGCGAAGTGATAGCCGGCAACGTGGCCACCTATCAGGGGGCGCTCGACCTTGTAAAGGCCGGCGCTGACGCCATAAAAGTGGGCATCGGGCCCGGCTCTATCTGCACCACGCGCATCATCTCCGGCGTGGGCGTGCCGCAGCTGACGGCCGTGAAGGACGCCGTGCGCGCGGCCCGGGGCAAAGTCCCCGTCATCGCCGACGGGGGGGTAAAGTTCTCGGGGGACATCACCAAGGCGCTGGCCGCCGGCGCGAGCTGCGTAATGCTGGGTACGCTGCTGGCCGGCACGGACGAGGCGCCCGGAGATATCATTCTTTACCAGGGCCGCAGCTACAAGTCTTACCGCGGTATGGGCTCGGTGGGGGCCATGGAGGCCGGCTCTAAGGACCGCTACGGCCAGTCCGGAGTGGAAAAAGAGAAGCTGGTGCCCGAGGGCATAGAGGGCCGCGTGCCGTACAAGGGCCCCGTGGCGCTGGTACTGCACCAGCTGGCGGGCGGCGTGCGCGCGGGCCTGGGTTACTGCGGCTGCCGGGACCTGGCCGCGCTGCGGCGCAAGGCGCGCTTTGTGCGTATTTCCAACGCGGGGCTCAAGGAGAGCCACGTGCACGACGTGAGTATAGCCAAGGAAACCCCCAACTATTCCCGCAAGGATTGAACCAGTCCTGCCGGGGCATGGCTCCGCGGGCCCGCTTGCGGGTTATTTTGAGGGAGCGGTCTCTTCTTCCAGGCGGTTGAGGAGGATGGAGTTGTAGTAGGTGTCTTTGCCTATCTGCTTTATCTTGTTGAAGAAGCCGCAGGCGCGCACTTCGGAGCCCTTTTCCAGCGAAGGCAGGCGTAGCGAAATAATGTTGATGAAGTCGTAGCTTCCGTCGGAAGACGTCTCCTGCAGGCTGAACACCGCGTACGGGCGCACCAGTTTGTTGTCCTCCACGCGCAGGTCCAGCACCGTCCCCCGCACGCATACCGAGGCGGCCTCGTATTTCTCAGGCGAGCGGTTCAGGTCCGCCACCAGGACGGGTACGTCGTGCCGGTGCCAGGACGGCAGCCGGCACAGCCCCAGCAAAAAGCCAAGCAGCGCCAGGCCGGCCAGCGCCGCGGCGCACCTGCCCCAGAAGTGTCCCACGAACCAGGCTAAAAGTTGTTTCCTGCTGTCCATCATCATAAGTTCGTCAGAACGTCCTGCTTTTTACGCCGCCGCGCAGCGGCCCTTCGTACTTCCCGGCGGCTTCGCTCTTGAACCGGTTAAGCAGTATCACGTTATGGTAAGTGTCCTTGCCTATCTGCTTCATCTCGCTGAACACCCCGCAGGCCAGCACCAGCCCGGCCGGCGCGGCCTCGCGCTCCCTGAAAGAGATGATGCTGACAAAATCGTAATCTCCGGCGCCGCGCGTTTCCTTGAGGCTGAAGATGGAGTACGGCAGGTCCTCGGCTTCGGCTCCGGTTTCCTTCAGGTTCAGCAGCGTCCCCCGCACGCAGACGTTGCGCGCGTTGAAGCGCTCCGGTGCGGCGTTAAGCTCGAAAACGGAGACCGCGCCCCCCGCCGACAGCTTGGCCTTGCTGAAGCAGCCGAAGGCGTAGCCGGCCGCAGTCGCCGCCGCGGCGACGAGCAGCAGCTGGGTCCGGAATTCCTTCAGGACCCAGAGCATAAGCCTCCGGCCGTTATAGTCGACTATGACCCCTCCGTATGCCTACGGCGTCAGGATCGCTGCTGTCTTACGATGATGGTCCCCAAGACCGCCCGTTAAATATACCAAAAAAGTTCCGCGCCGTGGAGGCGCTAGTCGCCCTTGAATTTGGGCTTGCGCTTTTCCATGAAGGCTTTTATGCCTTCCTCGTAGTCGCCGCTGTTGTAGACCTTGCGGCGCAGAGCCTGGATGCGCTCGAAAGACTCCGGGCTGATGGGATGGGCCTCGGAGAGGATCCTGAACTGTTCCTTTATCACCGACACGGCAAGAGGCGAGTTGGCGGCGATGGTGTGCGCCAGCGCGAAGGTGAAGTCCTCTATCTCCTTGGACCTGACCAGGTGGTTGAGGATGCCGAAATGGTAGGCGCGCTCGGCTTTCACAGGCTCGGCGGTAAAGAACATCTCTTTGGCGATGTTGGAGCCCACGCGGTTGATGAAATGCATTATGCCGGAGGCGTTGTAGGGCAGGCCCATCTTCACCGGCGTGATGGCGAAAGTGGCGGTCTCGTCGCCTACGGCGAGGTCGCAGGTGACGGCCAGGTCCGTGGCGCCGCCCCACACGCTGCCCTGGATCATGGCTATCACCGGGCCGGGATAATTCTGGATGGCGCGGAAGGCCACTTCCATGGGGCTGTCGTAGGCCAGCGGGTCGTGGTGCACCTTGGGCAGCTGGGTGATGTCGTGCCCGGCGCTCCACACGCGCGCGCCCTTTTCGGCGCGGAGTATGACCACGGAGACTTTCTTCGTTTTGAAGTCATCCAGCGCGGCCACTATTTCGCCGCACAACTCCAGGCTCAGCGCGTTGCGCCTGGCCGGGTTGTTGAGGGTAAGTACGCCTATATTGTCCGTGACCTGCCGCAGGATAAGTGCCATTGTGGTCTCCTTGCTATTCCAGCAATTGTATAATTAAATAATGACGAAAATATTGCCGGTTCTGCTGGCGCTGGCCCTGCCTGCCGGCGCGGCCCAGCCCTGCGGGGACCTGGCCGCGGCCGCCCGAGGGGTGTCGGCCCGGATCTCCGAAAAACCAAAAGACCTGCCCGCGCTGTTCGATAAAACCCTGTTCGCGCACATTTCAGAGGCCGCACTGGCGGACGTGCTGGCCGGTGTGCGCAAGGCCAACGGGCCGGTAACGGCGCAGGCGCTGGTGAGCTCGGGCCCGGCCTGTTCGGCAAATTTCCTGCTGGACACCGCGCAGGGCTGGCGCGTGCCGGTGGGGATCTCCATGAACCCGGTGAGCGGGAAGCTGAACGGGATCTTTTTCGGCCAGGCCTACAAGAAGGATATGACCCTGGCCAGGGTCCGCGAGGAACTGGCCGCGCTGCCCGGCCGCAAAGGCCTGCTGGTCATGCGGTTCGGGGAGAAGGCCGAGGCCGCGGAGTCGCTGGACCCCGAAGCGCGCTTCGCCGTGGGCTCGGCGTTCAAACTTTACGTGCTTGGCGCGCTGCTGGAGGAGGGGGTGCCGTGGACGCGCGTTTTCCGCCTGAAGGAAGAGGATAAGTCGCTGCCCTCGGGGAAACTGCGCGGCTGGCCGGACGGCTCGCCGCTGACCGCCCACACCCTGGCCGCGCTGATGATCTCCGAGAGCGACAATACCGCCTCCGATACGCTGATCTCGGCGCTGGGGCGCCGCCGCGTGGAGGCCGCGCTGAGCGCGCTGGGCCATTCCTCTCCGGAGGCGCTGCGCCCGTTCCTGCGCACGTCGGAAATGTTCCGGCTGAAGGCGGACAGCGAAACCGCGCTGGAGTATATCAACCTGCCGACGGAGGAGAAGTACGCCTTCCTGGCCAGGCTGGGCTCCAGACCCCTCACGGCCGCGGCTTTACGGCCCGGGCCGTTCGCCATAGATAAGATAGAATGGGCCGCGTCTCCCGCCGACCTGTGCCGCGTCATGAAGTATTTCAAGGACAAGGACGACAAGGCGGCGCTGGAGATACTGGCTATGAACCCGGGGCTGACCATGCCGCCCGGAAAATTCCTTTACGCGGGCTACAAAGGCGGCAGTGAGCCCGGCGTGCTGGCCATGGCCTGGCTGTTAAAAAACTCCGACGGTAACTGGTCTTGCCTGGCCGCGACGTGGAACAACGAGCTGGCCGTGCTGGAGGAAGGCAAATTCTTCTCGATCATGCAGGGCGCGCTGAACGCGCTGGGCGGGCCGCCCATGCTGAGCGAGCTTTAAGGCGCGGGGACCTCTGCCGGAGCGGTTCCGGCCGCCGGCGGCGGCAACGGGATGAATTCGCGTAAGTTGGAAGCGTCCAGCGTGAAGGCTTTCGGGCCCAGCACGCCCTTGCGCCCCAGGTAGCCCGGCACCATGGGCGGCGTGGTGGCGTAGAAGTTGTAGATCAGGTTGGGGATGGCCCACATGCGCACGCGGCGCTCTTTGGGCAGCGCGTGGTTGATCATGGTGACCAGGTTGTTGGTGCAGTTGTTGCGGGTGGAGTGGTACCATTCTCCGGCGCGGTCTTTGGTGGCCTGTTCCACGGTGTCGCGCGCCATTTTCACTTTACCGGCCTTGTCGGCGCTCAGCGGGTAGAAGTTCAGCCAGTCCTTGCCAAAGCCCGCGTCCATGGAATAATCCTCGAAATTGGTCAGCAGCCAGATTATGTTGTAGGTCTTCTTGAAGCCGGCCAGCAGCGAATAGGCCTGCCCTTCGTGCGCGTATGCTTCCACCGACAGGTAGAAGCCGCGGGACTTGCGGCCGTCGGCCGCGGTAAAGCCGCCGTCCTCGAATTCGTAAAAGAGCAGCGAGTGGCCGGCTATGCCGGGCGGCTGCACCTTGGTCACGAAATAAATATCCTTTATCAGCTCCGGCCGGATCACGGCGGAGGTCCAGGTAAAGTCGTGCGCCGTGGCCGCCGGTTCCGCCCAGCGAATATTTGAGACCAGCAGCGCGCCGTCCTTCTCGCCTTCGAAGACGGCGGGTTTGAACTTGGATTTGTAGGGCGGCTGTTCCGGCGCCGGCACGGCCGGGTCGTAGGGGGCCACGCTGTAAACCTTCAGGGTATCCAGATCGTCCGAAGCTTCCGCCTTGCCCCAGATCTCCACCGGCTTGCCGTCGTAAGCGGCGGCCTCTTCGGCGGACATCTCCAGCAGGAAAACGCGGCCGTCCTCGGTGTTGAATACCGTTTGGCCCGGGTGCGACGTTATTACGCCGCGCAGCTGGTAGGTGACGGCGTGCTTATCGGCGGGCAGGCTTGCCGCCGGCAGGGGCAGCGGCGAGGCGTAAAGGGAGGAAAAGTCTTCGGCTTTGGCCGCGCCGGCCAGGGCCAGGGAAAGCAGTACGGGAAAAGGGAATTTTTTCAGCATAGGGGTATGGTATGTTTTTGGCGGCGGGGCCCCCTAGAGGCTAAAGGCCCAGCCCGCGCCGGTATTTCTGCCCAGCCGCCCATGGGCCCCAAGGGCAGAACCTATAGTATAATTGCCTTATCATGCCGCTTAAAAAGACCGTGAAAATCACCGCCGCCCCGGATGCCCGGCACGAGACCTCGTTGAAGGCGCTCTATAAAAAGACTTTCGGCCGCGAGCCGGAAACTTTAGAGCCGCTGCGCGCCGACGGTTCCGCGCGCAAACTTTTCCGCCTTAAGGACGGCGCCCGCTCGGTGGTGGGCGTCTTCGGGCCCGACAAGGCCGAGAACGCGGCCTTCCTGGCTTTCTCGCGCCGGTTCCGCGCCGAGAAGCTGCCGGTGCCGGAAATTTACGCGGCCGACGAGCCGCAGGGCGTGTACATGGAGGAAGACCTGGGCAGCACCACGCTGTTCGAGTACCTCAACGCCGAGCGCAAGGGCGCGGACCTGCCGCCCCAGGTGCTGGCCGCCTACAAGAAGACGCTGGACTGGCTGCCCCGCTTCCAGGCGCAGGTTAAAAAAGGCATGGACCTGTCCGCCTGCTACCCGCGCGCCGCCTTCGACCGGCAGTCCATAATGTGGGACCTGAACTATTTCAAGTACTACTTCCTCAAGCTCGCCAAGATCCCGTTCAACGAGGCCAAACTCGAGGACGACTTCGCGCGCTTCGCGGATTTTTTGCTGCAGGCGCCGGCGGATTATTTCCTGTACCGGGATTTCCAGAGCCGCAACGTAATGCTGCGCGGCGGCGAGCCCTGGTTCATAGACTACCAGGGCGGCCGGCGCGGGGCCGCGCAGTACGACCTGGCCTCGCTGCTTTACGACGCCAAGGCCGACCTGCAGCCGGAGACGCGCGCGGCGCTGCGCCGCCATTACATAGACGCCGCCGGCCACGACCAGAAGGCCTTTATGCGGCATTACCACGCCTTCGTCTATATCCGCATCATGCAGGCCATGGGCGCCTACGGCCTGCGCGGCTTTTACGAGCAAAAAACCCATTTCCTCAACAGCGTGCCGTACGCCGTGAAGAATATAGAGTGGCTGCTGCGCAACGCCGAGACCGGGGTGGAAGTGCCGGAGCTGACGCAGTGCTTCAAGCGCATAGCGGCCTCCTCCTACCTGCGCCAGTTCGGCAAGACCAGGCTCGGCCTTACCGTGCGCATCACCAGCTTCTCGTTCAAGAACGGCCTGCCGCTGGACGATAAGGGCCACGGGGGCGGCTTTGTGTTCGACTGCCGCGCCCTGCCCAACCCCGGCCGCTACGAGCAGTACGCGCAGCTCACCGGCCGGGACAAGCCGGTGATAGACTTCCTTAACAAGGAGCCCGAGGTCGCTAAATTCCTGGAGAACGTGTTCGCCCTCACCGACATGAGCGTGGAGAACTATCTCTCCCGCAATTTCACGTCGCTGATGGTGAATTTCGGCTGCACCGGCGGCCGGCACCGCTCCATGTACTGCGCGGAGGCCCTGGCCGCGCGCGTGAAGGCCAAATACGGCGCGCGCGTGGAACTGGCGCACCGCGAATTCCCGGACGGGGCCTCCAAGTGAAGGCCATGGTCTTTGCGGCGGGGCTGGGCACGCGCCTGCGCCCGCTCACCGACAATATCCCCAAGGCGCTGGTGGAAGTGGGCGGCATGCCCATGCTGGAGCTGGTCATCCGCCGGCTCGCCGCCGCCGGCGTGACCCGTTTTGTGGTGAACACCCACCACTTCCACGACAAGATAGCGGCCCTGCTGCGCGAGAAAAATAATTTCGGGTTCGATATAGAGCTGTCCCGCGAGGAAGAGTTCCCCCTGGAGACCGGCGGCGGCCTGAAAAAGGCGGCGGCCCTGCTTGGCGGCGGGCCCTTCTTCGCCTATAACGCCGACGTGTATTCGGAAATGGACCTGAAGGGCCTCTACGAAGCGCATGTTTCTTCCGGCGCGCTGGCCACGCTGGCCGTGCGCGAGCGGCCGTCTAAACGCCGCCTGCTCTTTGACGCGGCCATGAATTTGCGCGGCCGCGAGGGCGACGCCCCCGCCAAAGACCTGCGCGCGCTGGCTTTCAGCGGCATACAGGTGCTGTCTCCGGGGATCTTCAGCAAGATGAGCGAGAGCGGCGTGTTCTCCGTGACCGGTGTGTACCTGCGGCTGGCCGCGGCCGGCGAGCGGGTAAAAGGTTTCGAGGACAGGTCCGGCTTCTGGCGCGATATTGGCGACCTGGAGCGGCTGGAAGAGGTCCGGCGGCGCGCCAAAAATATATAATACCTATGATGAAAAAGCTGCTGCTCGCTCTAATGGTTTCCGGTTCCTGCTGTCGCGCCGCTGCGGCGCTTAACCCGGACGCGCCCTGTTTTGACGGCGCCGCCTGTGCGCCCGCGCTTACCGCGCCGCAGGCGCCAGTGCCGGCCCCCGTGCGGGCGCAGGCCAGGCCGGTGGTGATCTCCATAGTCGGGGTTAATTTCACCGAAGTCGGCTTCGGCAAGCTGGAACTTTCTTATTTCATCGAGCTCATCAGCCACCTTAAACCCGGCCATAAACCCGACGAGGCGCTGTTCCGCGAGAAGTTCTCCGAAGTGGCCAGGGACGCCGCTCGCGACGAAGAATACAAGGCCCTGCCCGACGATTACCTGGACGCGCGGCTGGCGCAGGTGCTGCCGCGGGAGAAATACGAGATAATCCCCATCCGCTGGTCCCGCGACCCGGAGGAAAGCGCCGCCGCCATCCCCGTGGTCGAGGACGGCATCCGCAGGATCTTCGCCAAGGCCCGCGCCGAGAACCGGCCCGTTTACCTGGTGGCGCACAGCTGGGGCACCGTGCTGGCCCACACCGCGCTGCACCGCCTGGCCGTCTCCGACCCGGAAGTGCGCATAGACCGGCTGGTCACACTGGGGTCCCCGCTGGTGCCCAGCTCCTGGTGGATGGATATTTTCATGAACGCGGAAGTAAGCCACGGCCAGCTCGAGGGGTACGTGACCAAGCCTCGCAACGTGGCGTACTGGGCCAATTACCTGGCCCGCACCGATTATTTTTCCGGGGACATCCCCGCGGCCGACCGGAACGTGGTGGAGGACGGCCTGGTGCCCGGCCTGGACGCGCGCGTGAAAGCCGCCGCGGCCGCCAACCACGACCTGCGCCCCGAGGCGCTGCGCGACCTGATCCTGCTGAAGAGCCTTAAGACCTGGCACTTCGCCTACATTTTCGATTTCCGGATCTTCCTTAAGACCTTGAAAGAGTACCACGAAAAGAAGATCTTCCAGCCGGCCATTACCGCCGAGCTGGCCTACTGACCGGAGTTTCATGATAGCGGCAAAACTCGAAGGCGCCGAGCGCCAGACGCGGCACGCGCCGGGCCTTAAGGCCGCGCTGGACTTCCTGCGCCGGCCCGGCGCCGCCCGGCTGCCGGACGGGCGCCACGAGATAGACGGGGAAAAAGTTTTTGCGCTGGTGCAGCGCTACTCCACCGCCGCCGCCCTGCCGCCCAAATTCGAGGCGCACCGCAAGTATATCGACGTGCAGTACGTGGCCGAGGGGGCGGAGATAGTAGGCTGGCTGCCGCTCTCCGGAGTGCGCATAACCGAGCCGTACGACGCGGCCAAAGACGTTTGCTTCGGCCTGGCGGAGAACTGGACCCCGCTGCGGCTGGAGGCCGGGGAACTGGCCGTGCTGTACCCGGAAGACGCGCACGCGCCGCGCCTGGCCGCCGGAGAGCCGGGGCCGGTGGTGAAGATAGTGGTGAAAGTGGCGGCGGAGTGAATTTATGACATTTAAAGAACTCATCAGGAACGTTATTTACTTCGAGATGGCCGACATCTCCGCGCTGCCGGAGGAGGCCCTGAAATTCGGCGCCGACCCCCGGGTGGGGGAGAAACTGGCGGAGTTCTTTACCGGCCTGGCCCAGGAAAAGCGCACCCGCCTTAAAGAACTGGGCACCATTTTCCGCGAAGGCACCGGCATGCGCCAGCGTCCCGTGGAAACCCCGCGCTCCGTGGAGGCCATGCTGCGCGCCCGCATTGTGCGCGCCGAGACCGGGGCCCGGCTCTACGCCGACCTGTCCAGCCACATGAACAAGCCCGAATATAAGGAAGCGGTGTCCAGCATGGGCGTGCGCGAGCGCGAGACCATGGACGCCCTGCGCGCCCTGCAGACCGCGCTTAAAAAGGCCTGACGCATGGGTAGCCATAAGATAGCCGACGGCTCCGAAGTGTACTGGGACGGCCTGCAGTACGACGCCTTTAATAAACCTTACCAGACCGACCTGCCGTTCTACCTGGCCGAAGCCCGCAAGGCCAAGGGCCCCGTATTGGAGCTGGCCTGCGGCACCGGCCGGCTCACCGTGGCGCTTAAAAAGAAAGGCGTGGATATAACCGGGCTGGACCTGGCCGCGCCCATGCTGGAGCAGGCGCGGGCCAAGGCGGCCGCCGCCGGGCTGGAGCTGCCGCTGGTGCGCGGCGACGCGCGCAACTTCCGCCTCGGCCGCAAATTCAAGCTCATCTTCATAGCTTTCAATTCCATGCAGCACTTGGGCCGGCGCGAGGACCTCGAGGGCCTTTTTTCCTGCGTCGCCCGCCACCTGCGGCCCGGCGGCCGCTTCATCCTGGACGTGTTCAACCCGGACCCGCGTTACCTCTCCCGCGACCCGGAGGAACTGCTGCCCGTGGCTTATTATGACGACCCGGGCGACGAAGGGAAGATGCTGGTCAACGAACAATATTCCTACGACAAGGCCTCCCAGACTTCCCGCCTCACCTGGCATTACCGCGGCGAGAAAACCGGCCGGACGGTGAAAAAAAGCCTTAATTTACGGTGCTTTTTCCCCGAAGAGCTGCTGGCGCTGGCCCACTACAACGGATTCCGCGTGCTCAACCGCTACGGCGACTTCCGCCGCCGTCCCTTCCGGGGCGATTCCCCCAAACAGATCCTTATCTGCGCCCCCGGGTTGTAAAGGCCCCGCGGGATTTGGTATCATTATCCTACTATGAATACCTATGAGTTAATGCTGATTATCAACCCGCAGCTCTCGGACGCCGAGGCGGGCGAGGCCGTTGAAAAGGCCAAAAAGATCCTGACCGACGAGAAAGCCGAGGTCCTTAACGAGGACAGGCTGGGCCGCAAGAAGTTCTCCCACGCCGTGGGCAAGAACCGCGACGGCTTCTACGTCTACATGAAGGTCAAGGCCGCTCCCGAGAGCGTGAAGGCCATCAACCACAGCCTGAAGCTGCAGGAAACCGTGCTGCGCGCCATGCTGATGAAAGCTACCGTGGAACCCGTAGCCAAGAAAGCCTGAGCGACTGCGCCGGGGAATTAAGATGGACTTGAAAATTCCGGATCTGAACCAGGTCATGATAGCGGGCCGCGTAACGCGCGACCCGGAATTCCGCATGACGCAGAACCAGCAGGCCATGAGCTTTTTCTCGGTGGCGGTCAACCGCCGCTACCAGGACAAAGCCTCCGGCGAGTGGAAGGACCTTGTGACCTTCGTTCCGGTCACCGTGTGGGGCCCCGCCGCCGAACGCTGCAAGGATAAGCTGCACAAAGGCACCCCCGTCATGATAGAGGGCCGCCTCAGCTCTTCCGAGTATACGGACAAGGCCGGGCAGAAGCGCAAGGAACTGAAGATTACCGCCAGCCGCGTGCAGACGCTGGCTTTTGAAGGCGAAGGCGGCGCCCCCAGGGCCGCGCAGGAAGAGCCGGCCGCGGAAGCCGCGGAGCCCAAAGGCGATTCCTCCGGCATAGAAGAAGTCCCTTTCTAACTTAAGTAGGAGCTAACATTATGGAGAATAACGAAACCACCCCCAAGCCGGCCGAAGCGGCGGCCGCCCCCCGGCCCCACGCCGGTCCCCACTCCGGCCCTCACGCCGGCGCCGGCCCGCGCCGCCCCGGCGGCCGCAGGTTCGCGCCGCGCCGCAAGGTGTGCCGCCTCTGCGCCGAGAAGATCCAGCTGGTGGATTACAAGCAGGCCCAGATAGTGAAAACTTTCTGCACCGACACCGGCAAGATCCTTTCCCGCCGCATCACCGGCGCGTGCGCCAAGCACCAGCGCCAGATCATGCGGGCTGTAAAGATCAACCGCAACCTGTCCTTAATGTCGTATAACGGCTAATAACGGAGCTATCATGAAAGTCATACTTAAAAAAGACGTTTACAACCTTGGCCGCTCCGGCGAGATCAAGACCGTGAAAGACGGCTATGCCCGCAACTTCCTGATGCCCCGCGGCCTGGTGGAACTTGCCACCGAAGGTTCCCTGCGCGCCTGGAAGAACAGCGCCGAGAAGCGCGCCAAGCGCGTGGCCGCCGAGGACGCCGGCCTGAAGGAACTGGCCAAGCGCCTTTCCGCCATCACCCTCTCCTTCTCCCGCCCCGTCTCCGACGACGGCGTGATGTACGGTTCCGTGGCCAAGAGCGACATCATCAAGAACCTGGCCGCCGCCGACATCGAGATAGACAAGGACATGATCCGCCTGCCGGCCTCCATCAAGGCCGTGGGCACCGTAGAGGTTGAGATCGCCCTGAAGCCCGACATCGCGGCCAAGATCAAGGTCGCTGTTTCGGCCCAGAGCAAGTAAGTAAGTTCCCAAAAAACGCGCCCGGGCCCGGCTTCAACGCCCGGCCCGGGTTTGATTTCCGGAGTCCGCAGGGGGGCTGCGAATATATGGCCTACAATAAGGTTCCTCCAAATTCCACCGAGGCGGAAATGGCCGTCCTCGGCGCCGCGCTGATAGACAAGGACGCCCTGGAAGGCATCAGCGAAGTCCTGCAGCCCAAACATTTTTACAGCGACGCCCACAGCAAGATCTACGAAGCCATCCTGGAGCTGCGCTCGCGCAACCAGCCGGTGGACGTGGTGACCCTTTCCGAAGAACTCAAGAAAACCGGCCGCCTGGAAGAACTGGGCGGGCAGAAGTACCTGGCGGAACTCATGGAGAAGGTCTCCACCGCCGCGCACACCACGGCTTACGCCAACATCGTAAAAGAAAAAGCCCTTCTGCGCGAACTTATCCGCGTCGCCACTACCGTCGTCGAGAAGTCTTTCGAGGGCGCCGAGGAAGTGGACAAGATCATGGATTTCGCGGAGCAGCAGGTGCTGGCCGTGGCGCAGAAGAACACGGACCACGGCTTTGCCGAGGCCGCCACGCTGGCCACCGAAACCCTGGGCCGCATAGAAAAGCTCTACGCCCAGCGCTCTTCCATCACCGGCGTGCCCACCGGATTCACCAAACTGGACGACATGACCGGCGGGTTCCAGAAGTCCGACCTGATAATTTTAGCCGCCCGCCCGTCCATGGGCAAAACCGCCATGGCCCTTAACATGGCCTACCACGCCTGCGTGGAAAAGAAGATGCCCACCGCCATCTTCTCCATGGAAATGGACAAGCATTCCATCATGCAGCGCCTCATCTGCAGCGCCGCGCGCGCCAACCTGGGGCAGGTGCGCAAAGGCGCCTTGCCGCGCGACATCTGGCCGCAGCTGACGCGCTTTACCAGCGTGGTGGCCGAGGCGCCGCTCTACATCGACGACACTTCCGGCCTCAACATCCTGGATATCCGCAACCGCACGCGCAAGCTGATGAGCCAGCTGCGCAACGAAGGCAAGCAACTGGGCGTGGTCTTTATAGACTACCTGCAGCTTATCCGCGGCCCCGGCCGCTCCGAGAACCGCCAGCAGGAAGTGGCCGAGATCTCCCGCCTGCTCAAAGACCTGGCGCGCAGCCTGGAAGTGCCGGTGGTGGCGCTGTCGCAGCTTAACCGCCGCAGCGAGGACAAGAACCGCGAGAGCAACCGCCCGCAGCTGTCCGACCTGCGCGACTCCGGTTCTATAGAGCAGGATGCCGATTTTGTAGGCATGATCCACCGCGAAGAATACTACAAGCGCGAGGACCCCACCGTTAAGAACCAGGCCACGCTGATAGTGGCCAAGCACCGCAACGGCCCCGTGGGGGACGTGCCGCTGGCCTTCTTCCATGAGTACACCAAGTTCGAGAACCTGTCGGTGACCGCCATGGAACCGATAGCGGAAGAGGCTACGTTCTGACGACGGCAGGCGCCATGGCCATACAGCTCAGGCCCACGGTCGCCGAGATACGGCTTTCAGCCGTAAGGAAGAACCTTCAGAAATTGCGGCGTACCGCCGCGCCCGCCCGCGTGCTGTTCGTGGTCAAGGCTAACGCCTACGGCCACGGCGCCGTCCAATTGGCGCGCCTGGCCGAACGCGAAGGCCTGGCCTGGGGTTTCGGGGTTTCTTCCGTGGAGGAGGGCCTGGCCCTGCGCGAAAGCGGCATCATCAGCCCGGTGCTGGTGCTGGGAAGCCTCTATCCTTTCGAGAGTTTCGTGGAAGCCATCAACGCGGACCTCATGGTGACCATAGCCAGCCTCGACGCGGCGCGGCAGGTGAGCCAGGCCGCGCACCGGCTGGGTAAAAAGGCGGTCTGCCACATAAAGCTGGAGACCGGCATGGGGCGCATAGGCGCGCGCAAGCCGTCCGTGCTCAGGATCTACGACGAGCTTTCCTCTTCCGACGCCGTTTCCGTGGCCGGAGTTTACACGCACCTCTCCAGCGCCGACACCGACGCTGAGTATACCGCGGAGCAACTGGGCTTCTTCAAGGAAACCGCCGCCGAACTGCGAGCCCGCGGCGCCCGCGGCCTTACTTTCCACGCGGCCAATTCCTGCGCCGCCATAAATGTTCCCGAGAGCCGCTGGGACATGGTGCGCTGCGGCATAGCGGCCTACGGCCTGGCGGCCGGCTACGAGCCGGCCATGACGCTGAAGACGAGCGTGGTGTTCATTAAGAACGTGCGCGAAGGCGCCTTTATCAGCTACAACAAATCTTTCCGCGCGGACCGCCCGCTTAAGGTGGCTACCATTCCCGCAGGCTACGGAGACGGCTATATCCGCCGCTTCTCCAGCAAGGCCGACGTGCTGATAGGCGGCAGGCGCTGCCGCGTGCTGGGCAACGTCACCATGGACATGACCATGGTGGACGTGACGGGTGTCAGGGACGTGGCCGTCGGGGATGAGGTAGTGCTGCTGGGCCGGCAGGGCTCCGCGGAGATAACGGCGCAGGAGCTGGCCGATATCGCCGGTACCATAACCTACGAGGTGGTCACGCTGGTCTCTTCCCGCGTGCCGAGGGTGTTCGTGGAATGAAGTTCTCTTTCACGGAAAAACTGGGGCATGAGTTCATGAGCCTGGCCGAGGCGCTGGGCTCGGCGGCGCTCATGCTTAAGTCCGTGGTCTATTGGCTGATCCGGTCCAAGTTCGAGCTTTCGGAAACCCTGAAGCAGGCGGTGAAGATAGGCGTGGATTCTTTTACCGTCACCGCGCTCACCAGCTTTTTTACCGGCATGGTGCTGGCGCTGCAGATGGGCTATTCTACCAAGAACCTTTTTAATGAACCGCTCTTCATAGGCACGCTGGTGGCTTTCTCCATGCTCAAAGAGCTGGGGCCGGTGCTCACCTCCATAGTGGTGGCGGGCCGCGCCGGCGCCGTGGTAACGGCGGAGATAGGCACCATGCAGGTGACCGAGCAGATAGACGCGCTCTACACGCTGGGCACCAACCCCACGCGCTACCTGCTGGTGCCGCGCTACCTGGCTTTTCTCATAACGCTGCCGCTGCTCACGGTGTTCGCGGACTTTATAGGCGTAATGGGCGGCTGCATAGTGGGGGCGGTGAAGCTGGGAGTGCCGGCGTCGGTCTACTTCGACGATATCTTCACCTACCTGGAGATTGCCGATTTCCTGCACGGTTTTCTTAAGACCTATTTCTTCGCTTTCATGATAGCCACCGTGTCCTGCTACAAGGGCCTGCATACCAAGGGCGGCGCCGAGGGCGTTGGTAAATCCACGACGGAGGCGGTGGTCGTGAGCATGGTGATGGTGATGGTGATGGACTACTTTATCAGCGCGCTGCTGGTGGCGGTGGGTGTATGATAGAGATCCGCAAGCTCGACAAGGCTTTCGGCAGCCACCGGATCCTCCGGGGCGTGTCCGTGGATATAAAGGAAGGGGAGCTGTTCAGCGTGATAGGCCCTTCCGGCATGGGCAAGAGCACCTTTATTAAATGCCTCATCCGGCTGCTCAGGCCGGACGGCGGCAGCATAATAGTGGACGGCACCGACATCGGCTCCACGTCGAGCGAGTCCACGCTGGCCCGGGTGCGCCGCAGTTTCGGCTACCTGTTCCAGGAGGGCGCGCTGTTCGACTCGCTGACGGTGATGGAGAACGTGGCTTTTGGCCTGAAGTACCTGACGGATATCCCCAAAAGCGAGTATCCCGGGATAGTGCGCGAAAAGCTGGCGCTGGTGGGGCTGAAGGACGTGGAAGACCTGAAGCCGGCCGAGCTGTCCGTGGGTATGAAGAAGCGCGTGTCGCTGGCGCGCTCCATAGCGGCGGCGCCCAAGTACATGCTTTACGACGAACCCACCACCGGCCTGGACCCGGTGACCACGGGCATGGTGAAGGATTTGATCACCGACATGCGCGCCAAGCTGGGCATTACCTCCATTGTGGTGACGCACGACCTGAACCTGGCGCTGGAGATCTCCAGCCGGGTGGCCATGCTCAACCACGGCGAGTTCGTGGAAGTGGGGGCGCCCGCCGAGTTCCGCCGCTCCGACAACCCCGCCGTAAAAGAGTTCATGCGCATCTCCCACCTCTCCAGGGAATAGTCGCAGGCGTATTCCCTTCGCCCGCCCCCATAAAGGGCGGGTTTTTTATATAATGGATATCGTATATAGATATCATTAGGCAAAGGACGACATGAACGGCGAGATGAAGGTCGGTTTGTTCGTGCTTGCCGGCTCCATCCTTTTCGGAGCCGCGCTATTCCTGCTGGGGGATTATTCCTTCCAGAGCTATTACCCCGTTTATGCGGAATTTTCCGACGTGGCCGGCCTGCCCGACAAAGCCACCGTCAAGCTGTCCGGCGTGGAAGTGGGCAAGATAAAAAAGATCTATCTCAAGGAGAACAAGGTGGTGGTGCAGTTGGCCATCCTTGAGGGCACCAAGATCTACCGCGGCGCCAAGTTCTCCGTGGGCTCTACCAGCGTGATCGGTTCCAAGTTCCTGCAGGTGGACCAGGGCCTTCCGGCGCTGGGCTATGTGCAGTCCGGCGAGACCGTGCAGGGCGAGGAAATAATGCCGCTCGACAAGGCCGTGGCGCGCGCCGTGGCCAGCATGGAATCCCTGGTGGCCGACATCCGCGGCGAGGGCAAACTGGCCAAGAGTTTTCAGGAGATCCTGGATAATTTACGCGACATAACCACCAACGTCAACGAGATGGTGGCCACCAGCCAGCCGCACGCCGAGAAGGCCATGGAGCGGATGGATACCATCACCGCCAAGCTGGATTCCATCCTGGCCAAGACCGACGAGATAGTGGAAAAGATCAACCGCGGCGACGGCGTGGCGGGCGCGCTGGTATCCGACCCCAAGATGAAGGAGAACGTGTCCCAGGCCATCACCAACCTCAAGGACGCGAGCGCGTCCGTAAAGGAAGCGCTGGGCCGCGTGGGCGGTTTCCACACTTATCTTAAGTGGGATTATAAGTACGAACCGCTCGCCAAGGGTTCCCGCAGCGATTTTGGCGTGAAGATCTCCCCGCGCGAAGGCCGCTACTACTACCTGGGCGGCGCCAATATGGCCAACATCAAAGACAAGGCCAAGGGCACCACCTATGAGCCGCTCAATACTATCGACGCGCGGCTGGGCTGGGAGATGGGCGCGTTCGACGTGTACGCCGGCGTGGTCCGCGGCTCCGGCGGGGCCGGCGTGCGCTGGCGGCCGTTCTTCAATTCCAAGTGGGACCGCTTTACCCTGCTGGCCGAGGGGTCCGATTTCGGCCGCAACCGCTCTATAAAAAACCGCTCGTTCAACGACCCGCGCTACGACGTGGGCGCCGAGGTGAAGGTCAATAAATACGTTTCCGCCGGCATGCGCGTCAACGACCTGGCCGAAGTAAAGCGTGTCAACTATACCACCCGCGTCCTCTTCGAGGATAAGGATATAGCGTACCTCTTCGGTTTCGCGGCCCTGGGGGCGGCGAAGAAATAGCATGAAGCTCAAGACCATCTACCGCTGCCAGCAGTGCGGCCAGGCCGCAGCTAAATGGGCCGGGCAATGCCCCGGCTGCGGCGGTTGGAACACGCTGGTGGAAGAGGTGGAAGAGGTTTTGACCAAGGCCGCGGCCAAGGCCCGCGGGCTTACCGATTTTTCCGAAGCGCCCGTGAAGCTGTCCGAAGCGCGCGCCATGAAGGCGGAGCACGCCCCCACCGGCCTGCCGGAACTGGACCGCGCGCTGGGCGGCGGGCTGGTGAACGGGCAGGTGGTGCTGCTGGCCGGCCCGCCCGGCATAGGCAAGAGCACCCTGACGCTGGAAACCTGCGCGGCCCTGGCGGCCGGCGCCTACAAGGCGGGGAAAATACTTTACGTTTCCGGCGAGGAATCGCTGGCGCAGGTGGGCTCGCGCGCGGAGCGCCTGGGCGCCCGCCCGGACAACGTCTACCTGATGAGCGAGACCAACCTGGCGCGCATCGTAGAGGAGTACCGCAAGATAAAGCCGTCCTTCCTGGTCATAGATTCCATCCAGACCGTTTACCACCCGGAGTTCGTGGGCAGCCCCGGTTCCGTGGGGCAGATCCGCGAGTGCGCCTCCGAACTGCTTAAGACCGTGAAGGCGTCGGGTTCGCCGCTCTTCCTGCTGGGCCACGTCACCAAGGAAGGCTCGCTGGCCGGGCCCAAGGTGCTGGAGCATATCGTGGACACGGTGCTCTATTTCGACGCGGAGAAGAACAACGTGTTCCGCGTGCTGCGGCCGCATAAGAACCGCTTTGGCCCGGTGGACGAGACCGGCATTTTTGAGATGACGTCCAAAGGCCTGCGCTCCGTGGAAGAGGCCGGGCTCATGCTGTCCGACGACCTGCGCGACCGCGCCGTGGCCGGCCGCGCTTTCACCATAGCTTTCGAAGGCGCGCGCCCCATGCTGGCCGAGATCCAGGCGCTGGCCGCGCATTCTTACCTGCCGTACCCGCGCCGCACCGTTACCGGCCTGGACCTTAACCGCGCGCAGATGCTGATAGCCGCGCTGGAAAAGAACGTGGGCCTGCGCTTCGACGAGATGGACGTTTTTGCCTCCCTGCAGGGCGGCATAAAATTAAAGGACCCGGCCCTGGACCTGGCTTTCTGCGCGGCGCTGGTAAGTTCCGCCAAGGACATCCCGCTGCCGCCGGACTGCGTGTTCATCGGCGAGGTGGGGATACTGGCGCAAACGTCCAGCCCTGGCTTCCTGGACCGCCGCCTGGCGGAGGCGGAGCGCCTGGGTTTTAAAACGGCTTTTGTTCCGAAACTTCCTAAAAAGGACGAGGGCCGCTTCAAGGGCCTGCGCCTGGAGGCGGTCAGGGACATGGGCGCGCTGTATGCGGCGCTCGCGAAATTAACACCCGCGAAAGGCAGCCTGAAGGGCATAGCCCCTGATGCTGCACGGCCATAGGCCAGCGGGCAAGAGTGATAAGGAGCATAACATGATCGTATGGATCTTCAGGGCCGTGGCCCTGCTCGGCACGCCGGCGCTGACCTGGCTGACCGTGTCGAAGGACCTCAAGGGCGCCGCCTTCGGCGTGCTGATAGGCCTGGTGATAATCGGAGTGGAATATGTGTTCGAGAACGTCAGCCTGTTCTCGCTGATCATCGGAGTCATCGGCGCCGTGGTGGGCATCATAGTCTCCAAGCTGCTGGATTACAGCGTGTTCCAGATCGGCAACGCCACGCTCAACGACGTGTGGGCCACCTACAACCCCATCATCCGCTACGCGCTGGCGCTGCTGGGCATGATGGTCAGCATCAAGAAGATCCCTGAACTGGACGACCTGGACAAGAACATCCTGTCCATGGGCCGCAAGGGCGGGCGTAACATGAAGGTGCTGGACCTCAGCGCCATAGTGGACGGCCGCGTGCTGGACATCAGCGACACGCACTTCATAACCGGCGGCATTATAACGCCGCGCTTCGTGGTGCAGGAACTGCACGCCCTGGCCGAGAGTAACGAGCCCATCAACCGGGCCAAGGGCCGCCGCGGCCTGGACATCCTGGCCCGCCTGCAGGAGTCCCGCGACATCCCGTTCCGCGTTATCGACCGCGACATCAAGGACGTCAACGACAACCAGATGAAGCTGGTGACCATAGCCAAGGAACTGGGCGCCGCCATAGTTACGATAGACTTTAACATCAATAAACTGGCAGCGCTTGAGAACGTGGTGGTGCTCAACATCAACGACCTCGCCATCGCCCTCAAGCCCGTGGTGCTGCCCGGCGAGGACATGAGCGTCTTCGTGATGAAGGACGGCAAAGAGAAGGAACAGGGCGTGGGCTACCTCGACGACGGCACCATGATCGTGATAGAGGACGGCCGCGAGTTCATCGGCAAGAAGGTGGACGCCGCGGTGCAGTCCATCCTGCAGACCTCGCAGGGGCGCATAATTTTCACGAGGGTGAAGGGGAAGTCGGCGCAGCAGGGGCCCAAGCTGCCCTGAGGTAACCAAGTGCCGGCAAGGAAAAAGACCGCGGGAGCCGAGGCCATAATACTGGCCGGCGGCTCGGGCACCAGGATGGGGGGCGAGAAGCAGTACCTGCCCCTGGCCGGGCGCCCGATGATAGAATGGACCGTGGAGGCCTTTGTCTCCAGCGGGCTGTTCTCCGGAGTTGTGCTGGCTCTGGGGCCTGAGAATCTCGGGAAGTACGGGCCGGCGTGGGAAAAGGCCGGGGTGAAAACCGCTCCCGCCGGCGCCACGCGCACGGAATCCCTGCGCAACGCTTTCAAACTGGTGAGCCCCGGCGCGGAGCTGGTGGCCGTGCACGACGGGGCGAGGCCCCTGGTGGACGCGCCGCTCATAAAGGCCTGCCTGGAGAAGGCGGCCCTGGCCGGAGCCGCGGTGCCGGCCGTGCCGCTGAAAGACACGGTGAAGACGGTTTCCGCGGACGGCAAATTTTTTGAGAAGACCCCGCCGCGCTCTTCCATGATGGCCGTGCAGACGCCGCAGTGCTACCGGCGCGACGTCCTTGCCGCGCTCCTGGAGCGCGCAGCCGGCGGCAAAGATTATTCGGACGAGTCCCAGGTGCTCGAAGAACTGGGTATAAAGACGGCGGTGGTCCCGGCGAACTACCGCAATATCAAGGTAACCACGCCGGAAGATCTTCTGATAGCGGAGGCTTTTATGAAAGACGAAAAAACCATAACTTCCAGGACCAGGGTGCCGGTGGCCCGCGCGGGCTTCGGTTACGATATCCACCGCCTGGTGGAAGGGCGCCCGCTTATACTCGGCGGCGTGAAGATAGAGCACACCAAAGGCCTGCTGGGCCATTCCGACGGCGACGTGGTGCTGCATTCCGTCTGCGACGCCCTGCTGGGGTCCATTTCCGCGGGCGAGATAGGCATTTACTTCCCGCCCACCGACCTGACCATCATGGGCATCTCCAGCGTGGAAATAGCCGCCAAGACCCTGGAGATCCTGACCGCCAAAAAGGCGCGGATAGTGAACGTGGACGTGACCATACTGGCCGAGGAGCCCAAGCTTAAGCCGCATTACGAGGCCATCCGCGACTCCCTGGCGAAGATCCTTAAGCTGGACAAGTCTGATGTAAGCGTGAAAGCCAAGAGCCGCGAGGGCCTGGGCGACATCGGCCATGGCGAGGCGATGGTCTGCTACGCGGCGGCCAGCGTGATCAAGTGAGCCGCGCCGCGCTGCTGGCGGGGCTTTGCGCTGCGCTCGGCGGCTGTTTTATTTACCGGGCCGGCCCGCCGGTGCCCAGCGGCTCCGCGGTGGCTTTCCAGAAGCAGGTGTTCAAGCTCTCTAAAACCCCGGACCCGGCGCTGGAGTCAGCGCTGGAGGGCATGCTCTCCGCCAGTTACGACGCTTCCGTTAAAGCGTACGCGGGGGACAACCCGCTGGGGATGGGGTTCTCGTATTCGCTGACGCCGCACGGCGCGTCCTTTCCGTTCTCGGAGATAGAGGTGTCGTGTCTGGTGCAGGCCAAGTATTCTCGCAGCCGCGGCCCCGAACTTTGCGGTTATTTCTTTAACGATCTGGGCAGGCGCATTAAAGCCGCCCTCGCGGCGCGGCAACAGGAGTAAGGCAGGACGGACTATGGACATCAGGCTCTACAACACGCTCACCAGGCAGAAAGAACTTTTTAAGCCGCTCAGGGAAAACGAGGCCGGCATCTACACCTGCGGCCCTACCGTTTACCACTACGCCCACATAGGCAACATGCGCACCTATATCGCCGAGGACGGCCTGGTGCGCGCGCTGCGGTTTTTGGGCTGGAAAGTTAAGCGCGTGATGAACATCACCGACGTGGGGCACCTTACCTCCGACGCCGATTCCGGAGAGGACAAGATGGAGCTGGGCGCCAAACGCGAGGGTAAAACCGCCTGGCAGATAGCCAAGTTCTATACCGAAGCTTTCTTCAAGGACTATAAGGACCTGAACTGCCTGCAGCCCGAGGTGGTCTGCCCTGCCACGGACTACATCCGGGAGATGATAGACCTGGGCGTGGCGCTGGAGAAGAAGGGTTTTACCTACGCCATCGCCGGCGACGGCCTCTACTTCGACACGGCCAAGCTGCCGGACTACGGCAAGCTGGCGGGCAAGGCCCACGTGGAGGGGATAAAGGAAGGCGCGCGCGTGGAAGCCAACTCGGCCAAGCGCCACCCGGCGGATTTCGCCGTCTGGAAGTTCGCCGCTGCCGGAGAGAAGCGCCAGATGGAGTGGGAGTCCCCGTGGGGTAAAGGTTTCCCCGGCTGGCACATGGAGTGCTCGGCCATGGCCATGAAGCACCTGGGCGAGACCATAGACATCCACTGCGGCGGCGAAGACCACGTGGCCATCCACCACACCAACGAGATAGCGCAAAGCGAAGCCGCTACCGGCAAACCCTTCTCTAATTACTGGATGCATATCCGCTTCCTGGTGACCGGGTCCGACGGCAAGATGTCCAAATCTTCCGGAGAATTCCTCACGCTGGCTACCGCTACGGGTAAAGGCTACGACCCGCTGGCTTACCGCTATTACTGCCTGCTGACGCATTACCGCAAACAGCTGGAGTTCAGCTGGGAGGGCGTGGAGGCGGCCGCCCGCGGCCTGGACGGGCTGCGGGCTCTCGCGCAGAAGGTTAAGGCCGAGGCCGGCACGGCGCCGCACTCGCTGGACCGCGAAGCCAAATACTTCAAGGATTTCACCTCCGCTCTGGCCGACGACGTTAACCTGCCGGCCGCCCTGGCGGCACTCTGGGAAACGCTCAAGGATAATTCCATCCCCGCCCCGCAGCGCCTGGCTTTCGCGCTTGCCGCCGAGGAAGTGACCGCGCTGGACCTCTTTAAGGACGCCGAGGCAGGCGAGCTTGCCCCGGAGGTGGCTGCGCTCATAAAAGACCGCGAGACCGCCCGCAAGAACAAGGACTGGAAGCGCTCGGACGAACTGCGCAAGGAACTCCTGGACAAGGGCGTACTGATAGAAGACACCCCGAAAGGCACCAAGTGGAAACTCACCCGCGGATGAAGAACTTGCTCCTCTCGTTGCTGCTGCTCACGCCTTTGTTCGCCGCGCCCGCCGCGGCGCAGGACGCGCCCTCTCGCGCCTACACCCTGAAGGACGGCTCCACGCTTACCTACGCCAGGCCGGGCTTGTGGCGCACCGTGGGCGCCGGCCCGCACGATTGGGGCGTATTCGTAAAAGAAAGTTTTAAAAAAGAGAATCTGCCGTGGCTCGCCGCCATCGGCGCTTCCACGCTAATCCTTATCGAGTACGACCAGAAGATCTACGACAACACCAAACGGCTGGGCAAAAAACTGGGCATCTCCAGCGTGGACAAGACCAAGACCTACCTGAAGGTGGGCGGCGTATCCATCTTCCGCGGCCCCAGCGACCTGGGCTCCGCTTTCTATTTTGTCGGAGACGGTTGGGTGAACCTGGGGCTGATGGGCTACTTCGAAGCGCGCGGCCTGCTGAAGGACGACTGGCGCGCCGCGCAGACCGGCCACCAACTGGCCGAGGGTTTGCTGGTGACCGGTTTTACCACGCAGGTGATGAAGCGCGTCAGCGGCCGCGAAACGCCCCGCGCCGCCACCGCGCCCCGCGGCGTGTGGCGCATGTTCCCGTCCTTCAAGGATTTCCAGGCGCACCGCACCCGCTATGACGCTTTCCCGTCCGGCCACCTGGCCACCTGCATGATGACGCTCACCGTGATAGACCAGAATTACCCGGACAAGTGGTTTATCAGACCGGTCGGTTACGCGCTGCTTGGCGCGCTCAGTTTCCAGATGGTGAATAACGGCGTGCATTGGGCCAGCGATTACCCGCTGGGCCTGGCCGTGGGCTATGGCGTGGGCCGGGCTATAGCGGCGCAGGGCCGCACCGCGGCTAAACGCTCCGGCCCGCAGGCGGTCCGGCAACAGGCGCTGACCATGGCCCCGTACCTGTCCCAGGACGGCGCAGTTGGCGCGGCCATGACTTATAGGTTCTAAAAAAATCATTTTTTTGGTAATATATAAGGGGAGTAACGGCAAATGCGGGCGTGGTTCAATGGTAGAACGCGACCTTGCCAAGGTTGAGACGTGGGTTCGATTCCCATCGCCCGCTCCAGTTTTCCAAACGTAGTTTCTCGACGACAATCCTTAAAAAATTGTCGTCGTTTTCTTTTTATGGCGGTGTCCGTTTTAGGCCTTGGTGTCCATATAGGTGTCCATCCAGAAGCAAATGCCGGGATTACAGACTATAGGTGCCCCTTTAGGGGGGCGTGTATCTTTGGGGTGAGGGGAGTTTTATTCTGCCGGCAATGCAGAATAGAAGGCGCTCAAAACCTTAAACGCCTCATCTAAATCATCTGATAGGCCGCATGTGCCGGCCAATGCCCCGAAGGGGCCTTTCCAGGCAACGGGCGGCCGGTCGAGGGATTCCGGCAAAGGGTGCGTCTTTCTGCGCTTAAAGGTGGCGTTCAGCGCCTGCCGGACCTTGGTGTGATCCATCTTGCCGGAGCCTATCAATAGAAGCATGTCTATAAGATCCCTCGCACGGGAGTTCGGCATCTGACGTTGTAAAGTGTAGGAATGGAGCTTCTCCGCGAAGTGCTGCTCTCGCGAAATAGTGGGAAACTCCGCACCGGGTATCCCGGCGAATTTCAGCCAGTCATGGGCTTGCGTCATATCGAACGGTGCAAGCACCACATCGCCCGCTCCAACATCTATGTGGAATTTCACAAAAGTCCGGCCGTCCAGGCGGGTTTCTACAGGGAAGCGGGCTCCGCCATAAGGTGCCGCATCCAGGTCCAGCATTGCTTCGCCGATATTGAACGAAAAGAAATCGCCCAAATCCTGGCCGGCAGCTTTCGCTAGCGCCTCAAGGATCATCACTTTAAGAGGCTGGTCTTTCTCCGTGCCCAGGGAATGCCTAAGGGCTAAATCTATGTCCTTGGTTGCGCGGGCTTCCTTCATCCTCAATTCCAGGGCATAGCCGCCCTTAAGAATCCATGCCGCGTCCTTTCGGGCGAACAGGCGGGCCAGCAGGCGGTCGAAAGCTACTTCTCTCAGGAGGCGCTGAAGATCTAATCTCTCATCTTTTGATTTTTGCTTGAGCCGGTCTTCGAGCGCGCGGCGAAATGCTGTCGGGGTGTCATACTTCTTAAGCTTGTCCATTATTGGTCTCCCCTGAGTTGCTCTATCTCTTTCTTGATGGCGGGTGAAATCCGTTTGGCTTGTTTTAGTTCCGTGCGGGTAATGAGCCCTCTCTGGAACGCTTGTTTTACCGCTTGCTGCATGTGATCCATCTCGACCGTGCGGGCCGTCAGAAGATCTGCGATAGTTTTGAGCGCTTTGGTTACCTTAACGCCGAATCTAACCTCAATATCGTCTTTGTGTACGTTGCCCCGGTGAAGGACTGGGATTTTAGACAGATCGGTCCTTCGTTGAAAAGAGGGTGGTACCGTCATATGCAGCTTGGCCGGATTGATATCTGAAAGATCATAAAGACTCAGCGCTGTTTCGTGCGAATAAATGCCCTGCGGTTCATCGTTGCGATTGCGTGACCACAGCCACCAAAACATGAGGTCCGGTCGTTCCGCTGGCGGAAACTTGGCCAGGCGATAGATTCCGCGTTGTTCCCTTATCCAGTTGCCCGTTCGAACATGATAGCCATGATTTTTTTGACTAAAACCCGCCACTTCAGCCTGTTTGGTCGTAAAATAACCACTTTGCCCCTCAGCGATTTGGTAGAGGTGCTCAAATGTCCCTTTATGGTTGTGGCGCTTGTTTGTCATGTATAATACCCTTAATTATTAAGGGTATTATACCATACGACAGCGGAAAGTCAATAGGCGCAGTGTCCCTGATACCCATTGGTGAGCCGCCGTCTTGTGGGGAACTAGGGCTTTTCCGTTATGAAGTATCCCCGCGCTTGCCGGAGGGTTTTCAGCTTCATGGAGTGTTTGGCGCTCTTTACTGCCGCTCGGAAGTCGCGGCGGTGACTAGTGAGGCTTGGATAGGTGGTGTGTTGTTTTCTCATATATTTTTCTGCGTGGTGTCCTTGGGAATCCCCTGCTTGTTTAACTTGCGGGGTTTGGTCTCTACCGGAGAGCTCCAAATTGGTGTCCATCCTGCATCGAATACTTTCATTTCCGCTTGTAGGTGCCCTTTTGATAGGTGGGCGTACCTTTGTGTCATGCGGGGTGATTTGTGGCCCAGGAGCTTCTGCGTGGCCGGGAGATCGTTTGTGCGCATTATAAAGTGTGAGGCGAAGGTGTGCCGCAGGTCATGAAAGCGGAAGTTTGTAATGCCGGTCAGTTTCAAGGCTTGCGGTGGTCGGGAGAGTCTAGACCAGTTCTAAGCCCTGCCTAAGGTGGTCTGCATCATCCCTGTCTGTCCGTCGTTAACTCTCCAGTCTATCCCTGTCTTATACGTCTCCAGTGGCGTCTTATACTCCAGCGACTGGTGC
>JACRER010000088.1 GCA_016234365.1 Elusimicrobiota bacterium
ATTCTGGCGATGGAGGGACCGTGGATGTCTATGTCCAGCAGGCCGGTCCGGTAGCCCGCCACCGCCAGGAGGGCCGCGAAGTTCACCGAAACGGTGCTCTTCCCCACGCCGCCCTTGTTGCTCATGACGAGGAACTTGTTCCTGATGCGCGCCATGTTCTCTTTTATGAACGAAGCCCTGTGGTCGATATGTACCTTGTGCATAGATCTCCAACTTAGACGGCCATCTGTGCAGGCCTGCAAGTGCGCGGGGCCTGGCGAGGGTACGCCTTCTTCGGGTCGGTGTCTCGCACACCGTGCTCGCACCTTGTCGCTCGGCCTCGTCGCTTGCGTAAGCCTCGGCCTGCGCGACAACCCTCAGAAGGCATACCCGTCGCCACCCGCGCCTATTAACTGCCTGCACAGATGGCGGCCCGCGCTTGCATATATAATATATTAATTTGTTAAATATAGAAAATTTTACCGAACCAGTCGCTTCCACAAAAGGAGTCAGGCATGAAACCGATACTAACCGCCGACAAGGCCGTAGAGAACATAAACGACGGCTGCACCCTCATGGTCGCCGGCTTTATGGGCTGCGGCAACGCCTTCACCGTTATCGACGCCCTCATAAAGAAAGGCACCAAGAACATCAACCTCATCACCAGCGACACCTCCTTCCCCGACGTCGGAGTAGGCCGCATAATCTGCCAGAACCGCGCCGCCACCCTAACCGCCTCCCACATAGGCACCAACCCCGTCTCCGGCCAGAAAATGAACTCCGGCGAGCTCAAGGTCACCCTGGTGCCCCAGGGCACTTTGGCCGAACGTATGCGCGCCAAAGGCGCGGGCCTGGGCGGCGTTCTCACCCCCACGGGCATCGGCACCGCCGTGCAGGAGGGAAAACAGAAACTCAGCATAGGCGGCAAGGACTACCTGTTAGAACTGCCTCTGGGCGCCGAGTTCGCTTTCATAAAGGCCGAAGTCGCCGACAAGTACGGCAACGCCTTCCTGCCCGGCTCCACCAAGAACATGGCCGTAGCCATGGCCATGGCCGCCGACCACGTTATCCTGGAAGCGGAGAAGATAGTGGAAGCCGGAGAACTGGACCCCGAGAAGGTAACCATCCCCGGCGTATTCGTCTCCGCCATCGTCAAGTCCACGCTGCCGGCATCCAACCTGCAGCTGAAGCCCTGAGCCAAGGAGAATTTAAATGGACCCCAAAGAACTTAAAAGAGTCAGGATGGTAAAGCGCATCGCCCAGGAATTTCCCGACGGCGCGCTGGTTAACCTGGGCATAGGCATGCCCACGATGGTGGCCAACTATATCCCCGAAGGCCGCACCATCCTGCTGCACTCCGAGAACGGCTTTACCGGCCTGGGGCCCGCCGCCCAGAAGGGCAAAGAGAGCCAAAGCATCGTGAACGCGGGCGGCCAACCGGTGACCATAGTGCCCGGCGGCGCTTTCTTCGATTCCAACATGTCGTTCGCCATCATCCGCGGCGGCCACGTGGACTACACCGTGCTCGGCGCGCTGGAGGTGGACATGGAAGGCAACCTGGCCAACTACATGATCCCCGGCAAGATGGTGCCCGGCATGGGCGGCGCCATGGACCTGGTGGCCGGGGCGAAGAACGTCATTATAGCCATGGAACACGTCAATAAGAACGGCGCCCCCAAGATCCTTAAGAAGTGCTCGCTGCCGCTGACGGCCGTGGGCGAGGTGGACCTGATAGTGACCGACATGGCCTTCATCCGCGTGACCAAGAAAGGCCTGGTCCTCGAGGAGATAGCCGAAGACACCACGGTGGAGGAAGTCATAAAGGCCACCGAAGCCCCGCTGCACGTGGCGGGCAAGCTGGGGAAGTTCTAAGGACATCATGGCTAAAATGGTAATCACCTGCGCCCTCAGCGGCGCGGAGACCTCTAAAAAGCAGGCCCCGGGCCTGCCGGTAACGCCGGAAGAACTTGCGGCCGCGGCCGAAGAAGCCTGCCGCGCGGGCGCCGCCATAGTGCACGTGCACGCCCGCAACGACGACGGCTCCCCTACGGCCGACGTTAAAGTTTTCAAGAAAGCCATCGAACTCATCCGCAAAAAGACCGACGTGGTGGTGGAGTTCACCACCGGCGGCGCGGTGGGCATGACCCCCGAGGAACGCATCGCCCCGGTAGCGCTGGAGCCGGACATGGCCTCGCTCGACTGCGGCACCGTGAATTTCGGCAACGACTACATAGTCAACACGCTGCCCATCATGCGGCAGTTCGCTTCGGAGATGAACAAACACAAGGTGCATCCCACGCTGGAGTGCTTCGACGTGTCGCACGTGCAGTCGTCCCATATCCTCATCAAGGAAGGCCTCATCAAGCCGCCCTATCATTACGGCTTCGTGATGCAGGTGCCCGCGGCGCTGAGCCTGACGCCCAAGACGCTGGGCTACATGATGGACCAGATGCCGGCGGAGAGCCACTTTACCGTTATGGGCATAGGCCGGGCCCACATCCCGGGCATCTGCCTGGCCATCGCGGCCGGCGGTTATATCCGCGTGGGTTTCGAGGACAACATTTATTACGCCAAGGGACGGCTGGCCGCGTCCAACGCCGAATTCGTAGAGCGCGCGGCGCGCATGTCGAAGGAGGCGCAGCTGGAGATAGCCACCCCCTGCGACGTAAGGAAGCTTTTCGGCCTGCGAGGCGCATAATTTATACGGAGGACACGATGAAAATACTCAAGAACGGCAACCCTTTCGGCGCGCACCGGGTACTGGAACCCAAAGGCGTACTGCCCCAGCCGGCCGTGAAAATTTCCAACGACATGGACGCCATCTACGACAACGAGATCCTCGTGGACGTGGAAACGCTCAATATAGACTCCGCCTCGTTCACGCAGCTCAAGGACGCGGCCGGCGGCGACGAGGACAAGGTGCAGCAGGCCATCCTCAAGATCGTGGGCGAGCGCGGCAAGATGCAGAACCCGGTGACCGGCTCGGGCGGCATGTTCATAGGCAAGGTGGCCAAGATAGGCCCGGCCCTCGAGGGGAAGATAGACCTCAAGGAGGGGGACAAGATCGCCAGCCTCGTCTCGCTGTCGCTTACCCCGCTCAAGATAGAAAAGATCCTCGGCATCAAGAAAGGCACCGAGCAGGTGAACGTGAAGGCCAAAGCCGTCCTGTTCGAGAGCGGCATCTACGCCAAGCTCCCCAAGGACCTGCCCGAAACCCTGGCCCTGGCCATCCTCGACGTGGCCGGCGCCCCTGCCCAGACCGCTAAACTGGTGAAGCCCGGCAACACCGTCGTCATCATAGGCGGCGGCGGGAAGTCCGGCATCCTGTGCGCCTACGAGGCGCAGCGCCGGGCCGGCGTAACGGGCAAGATCATCGGCATAGAGTATTCCGCGGAAGGCGTGAAGAAAATGAAGGAGTACGGCTTTTTCCATGAAGCTATACAGGCCAACGCCACCGACGCGGTGGGCTGCTACGAGAAGATAGCCGCGCTCACCGGCGGCAAACTCGCCGACGTGGTCATCAACTGCGTCAACGTGCAGAACACCGAAATGGCCTCCATACTTATGTGCAAGGACGACGGCACCGTTTATTTCTTCAGCATGGCCACCTCGTTCACCAAGTCGGCGCTGGGCGCCGAGGGCGTGGGCAAGGACGTGAACATGATCATAGGCAACGGCTACACCAAGGGCCACGCCGACGTGACCATACAGATACTGCGGGACAGCCCGGTAATACGCAAGGCCTACGAGAAACTCTACGCTTAAGCGTATGGCAAAAGGAGCTCCTTCAAGGAGGGGTTCAGCGAGGCCGTAAGGCCGAGCGACGACGAAACGGGGAACCTGGGTTCCCCTTGTAGAAGCACCCGGCCGACGAAGGCCGGGCCGAGATAGGCCCCGAGCGCAGGCGAGGGGTGCAACAGAGAAGGAGAACGACATGCGCGACTACCCCAAGGTACACTACAGCAAGATCCCGATGTGGAAGAACGTCCCCGAAAAGGACTGGAACGATTACCAGTGGCAGTTGAAGAACGTCATCAAGGACATTCCCACGCTGGAACAGGTGGCCGTGCTGACACCGCAGGAAAAGAAGGACCTGCAGGCCTGCCTTAAGAAATTCACCATGGCCATCACGCCCTACTACGCCGCGCTGATGGACAAGAAGGACAAGGGCTGCCCGGTGCGCCTGCAGGCGATACCGCGCGGCCTGGAGCTGAACCACGACCCGTCGGACCTGAGCGACCCGCTGCACGAGGACGTGGACTCCCCGGTGCCGGGCCTCACGCACCGCTACCCGGACCGCGTGCTGCTGCTGGTCACCAACATCTGCTCCATGAACTGCCGCCACTGCACGCGCCGCCGCCTGGTGGGTTTCGAGGACGTGAACATGTCCGCGGCCAACATAGACAAGGCGATAGAATACATCCGCAAGACACCCGAAGTGCGCGACGTGCTCATCTCCGGCGGCGACCCGTTGGTGCTCACCGACGAGATGCTGGAAGGCATCATCAAAAAGCTGCGCGCCATCGACCACGTGGAGATCATCCGCCTGGGCACCCGCACGCCGGTGGTGATGCCCATGCGCATCACCGACAAACTGGTAAACATGCTCAGGAAGCACCATCCCATCTACGTCAACACGCACTTCAACCACCCCAAGGAACTCACCGCCGAGGCGCGCGAGGCCTGCCGCAAGCTGGCCGACGCGGGCATCCCGCTGGGCAACCAGAGCGTGCTGCTCAAGGGCATTAACGACTGCCCGCAGACCATGAAAAAGCTGGTGCACGAACTGCTGATGGCGCGCGTGAAGCCCTACTACATCTACCAGTGCGACCTCTCCGTGGGCATCAGCCACTTCCGCACCACGGTCTCGAAAGGCATAGAGATCATAGAGAACCTGCGGGGGCACACGTCCGGCATGGCCGTCCCCACGTTCGTAGTGGACGCCCCCGGCGGCGGAGGCAAGACGCCGGTAATGCCCAACTACCTCATCTCGCAGTCCGACAAGCGCGTTGTGCTGCGCAACTACGAGGGCGTGGTAACCACCTATACTGAACCGGAAGGCTATGTTTCCTCTCACGAGAACTGCCAGTTCTGCGGCGACGACCACTACAAACCGATAGACGGCGTGGCGAAACTGCTGAACGGCGAGAAGCTGACGCTGGAGCCGGCGCACCTGATGCGCACGCGCAGGCACCGGAAATAACCAGCGCATGGAATTCGTAAAGGGCCTCAGGGACAGGACGGTCTTCATAGTCGGCTCGCGCAAGAACGCCGGCAAGACCACCTTCCTCAACTACGCGATGAACCGCCTGCGCGGCGGCGGCGCGCTGGGAGCCCTCAGCGTCGGAGTGGACGGCGAAAACCGGGACCTTATCTTCGGCAATCCCAAGCCCCAGGTGCGCGCGGAGAAAGGGGACCTGCTGCTCTGCTCGGACGCCGCCCTGAAAGCGGCGGACCTGCACTGCGAGATCCTGAACGTTTACCCGTTCCGCACGGCCATAGGGCGCCCGGTGCTGGTGCGGGCGCTGCGGCCGGGCCGGGCGGAGATCTCCGGACCGGAGAACAACGACCAGCTCGCGGAAATACTGGCCGATATGCGGCGCCACGGCGCCGGCACGGTCTTTGTGGACGGGGCGGTAGACCGCATAACGCAGGCGGCGTCAGCGGGCCGAGCCGCCTTCGTCTACGTAGCAAAAGTGGAACCCGACAATCTGGACTCTTCCGCGGCGGCGATAAAGCTGGTCTGGTCCGCCTCCGGAGTGCCGCTGTGCCGGGCCGGTGAAAAACTGCCGGAGCCGGTGTTCATAATAGACGGCGCCCTTACCGCGGGCAGGGTCCCTGGCCGTGACGTCAAGCGCGGCACACTGGTGATAGAGGACCCCACCAAGGTCTTCCTGGGCTGGCAGCAGTGGGTGGAGCTGCGCTCCCGCTTCGAACTGCGCTTCGGCGCCAAGCCGGAGCTGGCGGCCTTCATAGTGAACCTCTGCAACGTGAGCCGCCCCGATTTTGAGAAGAAGCTGGCGCTGCCGGCGCTGGCCGAACGGATAATCTACAACCCGTACGAAGTGACGAGATAATGGAAAAATTCAGGGCTTTCGCCGAATTCGAGAATTTTTACGCGCAGTTCAGGCCGCTGACGCCTTACGGGCGGCTGGAGCGGGAAGGCCGCAGGTTCTTCACTTCCCCGGCCGAACTGAAGGCGGAGTACGACCTGGCGGAAGCCGCGGGCGCGTTCCTGGCTGCCAGCCGGCTGAAAGCCGACAAGCTGCGCTTCCA
>JACRER010000089.1 GCA_016234365.1 Elusimicrobiota bacterium
CCTGCCGGTGGTAGAGTTTGCATTTGAGCACGCGCTCCAGTTTCTTTATCTGCTGGCTCACGGCGGACTGGGAGATGTAGTTAAGCTCCGCCGTCTTGGAAAAACTGCCGGTATCCGAGAGGTCCCGGAAGACCTTAAGGGTTTCTATGTTCATAAATTGGGGCGGCTCAGCCGCCGTACTTGAACCAGGCGGCGCAGGCGCCTTCGGAGGAGACCATGCAGGGCCCCACCGCGGAGGAAGGCGTGCAGGCGCGCCCGAACAGCGGGCAATCCGGCGGCAGCGACTTGCCCAGCAGGATCTTGCCGCAGAGACAGCCCTTGGGCTCGGGGGCGTCCGAATACGGGATGCCGAAACGCTTTACCGCGTCGAACTGCGCGTAGGCTTTGGAGAACGAGAGCCCGGTGCCCGGCACCGTCCCGATGGCCCGCCAGGACGCCTGCGTCACGGCAAAGACCTCGGCCATCAGGGCCTGCGCGGCCGGGTTGCCCGCCTTGGGCACGGCGCGGAAATATTCGTCCTCCACGGCGGGCTTGCCGGAGACCGCCTGCTTAAGCAGCATGCGTATCCCCGCCAGGATATCCAGCGGCTCGAAGCCGGTGACCACGCACGGCACGCCGTACTTCTCGGTAACGAAGCGGTACGGCTCCAGGCCGATGATGGCGCTGACGTGGCCGGGCAGCATGAAACCGTGGATGCGGTTCTCCGGGTCGGAGAGCAGCAGGTCCAGCGCGGGCGGGACCAGTTTGAAGAAAGCGGTGGAAGAGAAATTCTTAAGGCCCGCCTTTTTGGCGCGCGCCACCGCGCCGCCTATAACGGGGGCCGTGGTTTCGAACCCCACGCCGATAAATACCACCTGGCGCGCCGGCTCGGCCGCGGCCAGGGCCACGGCGTCCAGCGGGGAATACACCACGCGGATATCCGCGCCCCGCTCGCGCATGGAGTGCAGGTCCAGGCCTTTGGACCCCTTCACCTTCATCATGTCGCCGAAAGTGGTTATGATAACTCCGGGCACCGACGCCAGGGCCAGCACGCGGTCTATATCGCCCTGCGAGGTGACGCAGACAGGGCAGCCCGGGCCCGACAGCATGCGCAGCGTTTTGGGGAAGAGTTTACGCATGCCGCTGGCCGCGATGGCCATGGTATGGGTGCCGCAGACTTCCATGAAGTTTACCGTGCCGCCGCGGGAGGCGGCGGCCTGGGCGGCCAGGCGCTCTATGTCGCCCAGCGCGGCGGCGGCCAGGGCGCGGTCGCGCCACAGCGGGGAAGAGAACTGCTCCGGGGCGGCGGTTTTCATGGTTTAACGTGGGAAAGGGGGCCGGAAGCGGCGCTGCCGTGGTCTTCGCCAAAGACCTCGGCGAAAACTTTCAGGGTTTCCTGCGCCTCTTTGGGCTCCAGCACCTGGATGGCGAAGCCGGCGTGCACCAGCACGTAATCGTTCTTCCTGGCGTCGGGGACCAGGTCCAGCGAGACGGCGCGCCGCACGCCGCTGAAATCCACTTCGGCGTTACCGCCCTTTATCGAGAGTATCTTTCCGGGAACTGCCAGGCACATAGGTGACTCCGGGATGCCGTATTAGATTTGTTAATAACCGCCGACGTTTTAATTATACTATTTTGGAGGGCCGGCCCGCCCCGGGCGGGCGCAAATACAAAGGCCGTACGCTTACACCGTACAGCCTTTTGTTAAATTGAATGCGCGGGAAGGGAGTTGGCCACAGCTCTCCTCGCGGCCGTCGCCGCTCGGAGGCCGCGGCCCCGCCTCGCTTCTGCGGCCTGCTGGCCTCGAAACTCCGGCTTTCAACTCCCTGCGCGGGCCATAATTATGGCCCGCTTCCCGCGCAAATAAAAAGCCGCGGCTATAAATAGCCGCGGCTTTGAAATTAATGCGCGGGAAGGGAGTTGAACCCATAAGACCTTTCGGTCACACGGTCCTGAGCCGTGCGCGTCTGCCAGTTACGCCACCCGCGCATACAACTAAAAATGGTTGGGATAGGATTCGAACCTATGTAGGGCATGGCCCGACGGTTTTACAGACCGTTGCTTTTGACCGCTCAGCCACCCAACCAACAGTTAGAGAACAAATTACTTCAGGACAAATAGTATAGCAAAAAACAGGGCCGCTTCAGAACGGCAGCAGGAAGAAAAAGTATTCCGGCCGCACCAGCGAATAAAGATTTATAGCCGCGCCCAGCGCCAGGAACGGGCCGAAAGGCATGTGGGACATGCGGCCGGCCTTCTTAAGCAGCAGCAGGGACACGCCGTAGACCGACCCGAAGAAAGAGGCCATGATCACGCAGGAAACCACGCCCTGCCAGCCGCAGAGCGCGCCTATGGCGCCCAGGAGGAAGATATCCCCCTCCCCGACGGCCTCCATCTTGTAGATCTTCCTGCCGGCCAGCGCCAGCACCCAGATAAAACCGGCGCCGGCCGCGGCGCCGGCCGCGCAAGCCGCCAGCCGGGCCGGCCAGGCTCCGGAGAAATACGGGTTGACCAGGCTGCCGGCAAGCCCGAGCACGAACAGCGCCAGCGAGAACGCGTCGGAAATGAGCATGGTCTCGAAATCTATGACGCTCACCACGATAAGCACGTAGGCGGCAAGCAGGGCTACGGCCAGCCACGCGGGGTTGGCCTGCCATTTAACGGCGAAAGCGGCGGTGATGAACGCCGTCAGCAGCTCCACCGCCGGATACTTGAGGGAGATAGGCCCGCGGCAGGCGCGGCAGCGCCCGCCCAGGAGCAGGAAGCTCAACACCGGGATATTGTCGTAGAACTTTATGGGCACCCCGCAGGCCGGGCAGCGGGAGGCCGGCCACATAATGGACTCGTCCTTGGGCAGCCTGGCTATGCAGACGTTGAGAAAGCTGCCTAAGAGCAGTCCGAAGGCGAAAGCGAGCGCGGCGATAAGCATCGTGGTATATTCTATCAATTTAGACCAGGCGATAAAAAAAACCCGCGCCTTGCGACGCGGGGTCTTTTATCGTGACTAGCCTTCGATCAGAAGGTGGTCCAAGGGGTGCTCTCGGCAGCCGCCTGGCCCTTTATGTCCTCGTGCGTGCAGTTGGCCACGAACGTGCCCCACTGCGCCGTGGA
>JACRER010000090.1 GCA_016234365.1 Elusimicrobiota bacterium
CGCAGTTTCTGACGTATCCCTCGCTTTACGTTCTCCGAAAGATTGTCCACATAATACTTGGACTGCCCAAAGGCGATGGAGAGCATGAACTTACCCTGCGGCGTCAAGTCGAACCAGAAGGTAGGGAACTTGAGCGCCTGCACTACGCCCGTATCTGATAGATAGATAACGCGCCCGCCGTCTATTGAATTGCGGGCCAGCCGGTCCGGGTGCCAGGCTATAATGCCCCGAGCCGCGCCACGCTCCATCCGCGTCAGCATATCGTTGAACACTTCGCGCCCCGGCTCCTTGGCCGTCTTGCTCTCCACGAACTCGCGGGCCACGTCCAGTCCCTCCCTGCGGGCATACTCGCGCAGCTCCGCCAGCTGCGACCCTATAGAGAGCACCTGGCGGTCCGCCTCGTCGGTGGATTTGCGGGCGTAAATAAAGTACCGAATGTCAGTATTTATCATGTCATTGCCTCCTGAAATATCCGCCCCGCTGCCGCACACCGGCAGGCGGCGGGATCGTTAACTACCACGACATGATATCTCTATGAAGGTTAGGTGCGACAGCGTGGACTCCCGAACGCAGGACTCTATAGGTCCGCCTCCCCTTCGAGGGGAAAAGCGGAACCTATAAAGTTACCTCGGGATGCTGCGCAAAGCAGGCACGAACTGTGTCTTAAAAACGGCGCCAATTTCCCGTCGCGCGGGAAGTATCCCATCAGTCAATTCCGCACCGGGCCGGGGATCAGTCAACCCAATCCTTAATGACGCGCCCGTTGACGGCGGCCACGGCCGCGCCGCTTTCCACGCTGGCGAGCCTGATGTTCAGCTCAAGGACTTTATCCAGAAGTTCCACTATCCCGCCGATAACCAGCAGGTCCGCGCCGAGCATATGCCCGATATTTTTTGTCGACTCCGGGTCAATAGCCCCGGCGCTCTGGAGCTTAAGTTCGGCGAGGACTTTTTCTATCTCTTTACGTTCCACTACTTTCAGCTGGTTGCGCTTGATAAGCTCGGTCGTGAAGCGTTCGGCGATGATCCGTCCATCCGTGGACTCGTGTCCATCCGCGTAGGAGAACCCGGCTACGGCTATGGTATTCGCTCCGCCCTTGTACGCCTTTAACAGGGAAGTCACCAGCGGCCCGTATTCGCCGGCGTTCTTTCCGGCGCCGGAAGCGAGGCCGACCCTGGACAGGATCGCGTTCCTTATCAGAGACGCAGCAAGCAGGTGCCCGTTCTTTTCGGCCAGCTCCAACGGGGTTCCCGTCCCGGAGAAGCCGCTGACGAAACAAGTGGAGGCGCCCGGGTCCGGATCGGCGCCTTTTTCAAGCAGCAGCTGCACCATGGCGGCATTGCCTACGCAGGCGGCATAATGCAGCGGGGAGGCCTTATCGCCGCCCCTGGTTAAATTAACGTCGGCCCCGCGCTCTATCAGCAGCCGGGCGGCTTCCAGCCTGGAGTTAGACACTGCGGCGAGAAGAGGGGTGTCACTGTTATAACTCCACCTGGCGTTTGGGTCCGCACCGCCGTCGAGCAGAGAGCTCATGGCGGGAACATCTCCATTCTCCGCCGGCCGATAAAGGGCCGGGGACGCGCAGCCGCAGGCAAGAACAGATAAAAGAACAGACCTTAAGAGTATTTTCATTTTTTCCTCAAAATTCACATATCACATCAATAAGTTTTGGCGGAAGTTCGTGTTCCTTAGGGTTCGTTGATATATTTTTTCGTCTCGGCGGCTGCCACCGGGGAGAGCAGCAGCAGCGAGACCAGGTTGGGCACGGCCATCAGGCCGTTAAAGATGTCCGCAAAATTCCAGACCGCCGGCAGGGCCGCCACGGAGCCCGCCATCACGGCGATTATCCAAAGATAACGGTAAGGTTTTACCGCCCGCACGCCCAGCAGGTACTCGGCGGCTTTTTCGCCGTAGTATTCCCACCCTATTATAGTGGAGAACACAAAGGTGAGCAGGCCCAGGCTCAGCACGGCGGGCCCGACGTAAGGGATATGGGAGAACGCGCTTTTGGTGAGGGCGGCGCCCTTAAGGCCGCCCTGCCAGTCCCCGGAACTCACCACCACCAGGCCGGTCATCAGGCACACCACCACGGTGTCCCAGAAAGTGCCGGTGGAACTCACCAGCGCCTGGCGCACCGGGTTGGTGGTCTGCGCGGCCGCGGCCACTATGGGAGCCGAGCCCAGGCCGGACTCGTTGGAGAACAGGCCGCGCGCTATGCCGTAGCGCATGGCTTCTTTCATGCCGGCGCCCAGGAACCCGCCCACGGCGGCCGGGCCGCTGAAGGCGGAGGTGAGGATGAGGCTTATAGTCCCAGGCAGTCTGTCGAAGTTGAAGAAAAGGATGACGGCGCAGCCCAGCACGTAGAACACGGCCATGAACGGCACCAGCCATTCGCAGAAGCGGGCTATGGACTTTATGCCGCCCAGGATGACGAAAGCGGTGAACACTGTCATGGCGGCACCCGTGAGCCAAGTGTTGAGGCCGAAGGATTCCAGCAGCATCTGAGAGATGGAGTTGGCCTGCACCATGTTGCCGATGCCGAAGGCGGCCACCGCCGTGAAAAAGGCGAAAATGAGGCCCAGCCAGCGGGCGTTGAGACCGCGCTCCAGCACGTACATGGGCCCGCCGGAGAATTCCCCAGCCGGTGAGACCACGCGGTACTTTACGGAAAGCAGCGCCTCGGCGTACTTGGTGGCTATGCCGAACACACCGGTGAGCCACATCCACAGCACAGCGCCCGGGCCGCCCGCCGCCACGGCGGTGGCCACGCCCACGATGTTGCCGGTGCCTATGGTGGCGGCCAGTGCCGTCATCAGCGCGCCGAAATGGGAAATATCCCCCTCGCCTTCGGCCTTGCGGCTGAAGGCGAGTTTTATGGCTTTAAAGAGGTGCCGCTGCACCAGGCCGAGGCGGAAAGTCAGGAAGAGGTGCGTGCCGAAAAGGAGCACGATGAGCGGCGCCCCCCAGACGGCGGCGCCGGCCTTTTCCAGCAGCAGGTTAAGGGGTTCCATCGCCGGTCTTCAACCTCTCCCCGCGGTCATTTTCAGAAGATGAATTTTACCGAGAACTGGTAGTTCATGGCGGACCGGGCGGGCAGGTCCTTGTAGCGCGTCTCCAGGGAGGCGGCTTCCAGCCCCACTTCCACGGAGTCGTAGAACTTAGCCACGGCGTTCACCAGCGCGGTGGCGTTGCGGGTCTTGCCCTTGGTGAGCACCTTGTCGTTATCAGGGTCGTCCACGCCGCAGATGGCGTTGAACCAGAGCGCGTCGGACGCCTTGTACTTAACCCCGGCAAAACCGCCCTTCGCCGGCACGGCCTTGTCCCCGTAGCCGGTATTGCCCAGGCCGCCAAGGAAGTCCGAAAGATTGCGCCCGGTCCACGCTTCGCCGCTGAAGGTGAAGGCGCCCAGCGGCGCGCTGACAGCCGCTATCACCAGGGAAGTGTCCGCGGTTTTTTGCGTGGAAGTGCTCTTCCATATCCCGGCGGCGGCGCCAAGGCTCACCTTTACTTTGCCGAACTCTTTCTCAGCCCTGCCCTGAAAACCAGGCAGCGCGGAATGCGTGCCTTCCGCGTCGGTAAGTTTGGCCGTGGGGCGCACCACGGCGGCGGTCAGCTTGAGTTTTTCCAGCGGCGAGTAAGCGGCGCTCACCTGCGGGGCCCGGCTCCAGAGCGCTCCGGAATTGCCCAGCAGGTAATCATTCAGCGTTTCAGGCAGCAAAAGCATCACAGGGTAGAACGTCTGCCCGGCCAGGAATTCTGCCTTGCCGGTTTTCACCAGCACGTAGGCGTGGCGCAGGCGCAGGTCGGCCGTGGTGGAGGCCGTCCCGCCCACGCTGTCGGTAAGGCCCAGGAAGTCGGCCTCTATCTTGCCGCTCACCGCGGCGCCGGTACTGATGTTAAAACCAAAGCGGCTGGCCCTGGCGGACGTCCGGAAGGCCCTGTCCTTGCGGCCGCTGGCGGCGTAGGCGCGGTACTCGTTGGTGGTGGTGCCGTGGTCGGAATAGATGGCGTCGGTTTTAATGAAGCCGTAAAAGTCGGCCTTAAATTTTGAGGTCATCTCGCAGCGGGCCGGCGCGGCGGCGGCCGCCAGCAGCATGATGAAAAGAATTTTTTTATTCATGGGGTTTCCTTAATAAGCAGCGGTGTCACTCTAATTTAGCAATTTTTATTCCCGGCTCCAACCCGGGCCGCCGATAGTGTTATAATCCCCCTTAATGGATATTCTTTTTCTTCAGAAACTTACCTACAACATCTGCCTGCTCCTGGGCGCGGGCGTACTTTACTCGGAGCTTAACCTTAAGCCCGCACGACGCAACTGGCATATAGACCTGCTGGCCGGCGCCATCCTGGGCGTGATCTGCCTGGTGGTGATGCTCAACCCCTGGATCCTGAGGCCGGGCCTGGTCTTCGACGTGCGCTCCATACTGCTCAGCGTAGCCGGGCTCTTTTTCCCCCCCTTGTCCGCAATGACCGCGGCGGCCATAGCGGCCGGGTACCGGCTCAACCTGGGCGGCCCCGGCGCCGCCATGGGCGTGGCGGTGATATTCACGACCACCGCCACCGGCATCCTGTGGCGGCGCTTGCGCCCCCACATCACGCTAACCCCGTCGTTCGGGGAACTTGCCTTGTTCGGCCTGGCCGTGCATTTAATAATGCTGGGCTGCGCCGTCCTGCTGCCGTCGGAGCTGAGGGCGGATACGCTGCGCAACATCAGCCTGCCGGTATTGGTGATATACCCGGTGGGAACCATGGTCTTTGCCCTGCTCCTGCTGCGCCAGGGCGAACGCGAGCGCGGCCGCCGGGCCCTGGCCGAAAGCGAAGACCGCTACCGGGCCGTTTCGGAACACTCCCACAACGCCATCTGCGTGCTTAACCAGGCCGGCCGGATAACCTGGGTGAACGGAAAGATGACCGCTCTTGCCGGCTATCCCAAAGAGGTTTACCTCGAAGCGCCATCTTTTGCCAAGTTCATCGCCCCGGAATCCATGGCCCTGGTCACCGGGGAATTCGCCAAGTTCGCCGCGGGGCGGCCTTACAACGCCAACTACCGGTTCAGCATCCTCCACGCCAACGGGGAAAAACGCATCTGTGAATGTTCCGCCGCGCATTTTCACGACAAAGCCGGGGAATTGAACCTGGTGGTGAGCCTGCTGGACGTAACGGAACAGAGCCGCCTGGAGGCGCAACTGCGCCAGACGCAGAAGATGGACGCCATCGGTTCCCTCGCCGGCGGCATAGCCCACGACTTCAACAATATCCTCTCCGCCATCAGCGGTTATTGCGGCCTGCTCGCCAAATCCCTGCCAGCCGGCCAGCAGGCGGGAGATGATGTTAAGGAAATAATGAAGGCCGCCGACCGCGGGGCCACGCTTACCCGCCAATTGCTGGCTTTCAGCCGCCGGCAGGTTATCTCTCCGGCGCTGATAGACCTCAATAAATCCATAAGCGACATGACCAAGATGTTGCGGCGGCTGGTAGGGTCGGAGCTGAAGCTTTCCACCAGGCTGTTCCACGCCCCGTGCCGCGTAAAGGCGGACCCCGGGCAGATGGAGCAGGTGGTAATGAACCTGGTGCTTAACGCGCGCGATGCCTCTCCCAAAGACGGCGAAATAACCATAGGCACGGAGGTGCTTTCCGAGGGTGAACGCGCCGGCGCCTGCCCCGCCCTGCCGCCGGGCCCGCTGGTGCGCCTTACCGTGGCGGACAAGGGCTGCGGCATGAGCGAAGAAGTGCAATGCCGCATTTTCGAACCTTTCTTTACCACCAAGCCCGCCGGCAGCGGCACCGGGCTGGGGCTTTCCGTGGTGTTCGGCATAGTAAAGCAGAACGGCGCGGAGATAGAAGTGGAGAGCTGCCCGGGCAAGGGCAGCGTGTTCTGCGTGTATTTCCCCTTCATGCAGGTTCAAACTCCGGCAGCAGGCGCCGCGGAGGCCGCCCCGGCTGGCGGCACGGAGACCATCCTGCTGGTGGACGACGACGAAGCCATGCGCAGCATCGGGACGCGGCTGCTTAAAGCTTTCGGATACGAGGTATTGTGCGCGGCCGACGGCAAAGAGGCCCTGGAACTGATGACCCGCCGGGGCAAGCCCGCGGACCTGCTCATAACTGACGTGGTGATGCCGGGCATGAGCGGGCGGGAACTGGCCCGCGAACTGGCCCGGCTTAAACTGGCCGGCCGCACCCTCTACATGTCGGGCTACACCGACGACGCTATTATGGAGCACGGCGTGCTGGAACCGGGCATAGCCTTCCTGTACAAACCGTTCTCTTCGGACGGGCTGGCGGCAAAAGTGCGCGAGATCCTGGACGGCCCCCCCGGCCAGGCCGTCCCCTGACCGGCAGGGCCGTAATTTCATACTATCAACAGAGGAACACCCGCATGGCCGCTTATTTCACGCAACACCTGGACTACCTCTTCTTCTTCTACGGGCTCGCCTTCATCCTGCTGGCGGCCGTCTGCTTCACCATAAAGAAAGAGGACAAGTCCCCTCTGCTCTGGAACTGGCTGGGTTATTTCGGCCTGGCGCACGGTCTCCACGAATGGCTGGACCTGCTGGCATTCTCCTTCTACGACGGCCCCGCCTTCATCCTTGCGCGCGCCGTCATCATGGGCGCTTCTTTCTATTTCCTGGCGGCGTTCGGCCGCAGGTCCAAACTCCCCCTTACCGGCAAGGCGCTTTCCCCCTGGATCTATCTGCCTCTTACCATCCTGGGCCTGCTGGGCTGGTTCTACGGCCCGGCCGGCTTTAACGCGTCCACGCGCTACGCCATAGGCCTGCCCGGCGGGCTCCTGGCGGCCTATGCCGCCTGGCTGGCCTCCGCCCGGCAGGACGCCGCCGCGCCCCGGTCCCTGCGGGTCATGGCCGTGGCCCTGGGCGTTTACGCTTTCGCGGCGGGCGCCGTAGTGCCGGGATCAGACCTGCTCCCCGCCAGATACTTTAATTACTCCCATTTCACGCAGTTGTTCGGTTTCCACGTGCAACTGCTGCGCGGCGCGCTCGCGGCGCTCATAGCCTGCGCCGCGTGGAGCTACTCGCTGCAACTGAACGCGCAAGGCAAGCACCGGGCAAGAAAGGGCAGGATAGGCTGGAGCGCCATCGCGGCCCTGCTGCTGGCGGTACTGGGCGGCTGGGCCCTTACGGACCTGATAGGGAGTAATTCGCGCCGGGACCTGGTGCGAAACAGCGAAAACCTGGAGCGCATCCTGCACAACCGGGTAGATGACTCGCTGGCCCAGGCCGAGCAGTCCGTGGCGGCAATGGCCGGCTCGCCGTGGATAAGCGAGGCTTTAGGCCCGGGAGGCAAAGCGGAACTGGCCCGGACCGAGTCCGTGCTGGACCGGTACTGCGCCTCCTTCGGGCTTTCGGTCTGCTATCTGCTGGATTTGAAAGGCACCGTAGTGGCCACCTCCAACCGCAACACCCCGCAGAGCCTTATGGGCAAGAACTACGGGTTCAGGCCTTATTTCGCGGACGCGCTGGCGGGGAACGGCGGCAATTACTTCGCCCTTGGCGTTACCACCGGGGAGCGGGGCTTTTACGCCAGCGCGCCCATAAAAAAAGGCGGCAAACTGCAGGGTGTGGCCGTTATTAAAAAAAATCTGAATTTCCTGGCCGCGGAACTGCGCCTGTTCCCCTATGTTTTCCTGGTCAGCCCCGAAGGCATAATCTTCCTTTCCAGCCGCAAAGAAATGGTTTTCCGCAGCCTCTGGCCGGTGCCCGCCGCCGCGCAGGAAAAACTTTCAGCTACGTCGCAATTCGGCAAGCTGGATTTTTCCCCCCTCCTGAAAGCGGAAATACTTGACGACGAGGACCTGGCTTTCGCTGGCGACCGCTTCTATGTCTCCAGGTCGCCGTTCAAGCAGGCCGGGTGGTCCCTCATAGGCCTGGCCTCCACGCGGCAGGTCCGCGTGGCCAGGTTCGCCGGGATCTCCATAAGCTTCATTTTCTGCGGCCTGCTGCTCATTTTCTTCCTGCTGCTCATCCAGTCCGAAGCGGCGCGCGAGAACGCCGAGGCGCTGCTGGCCCTCAAGGAAGAAGTGGAAACCCTCAGCGGCATCCTGCCCATCTGCGCCGGCTGCAAAAAGATCCGCGACGACAAGGGCTACTGGAGCAAAGTGGAAACTTATATCTCAAAGCACTCACAGGCCCACTTCAGCCACGGCCTGTGCCCCGACTGCGCAAAAAAACTCTACCCCGGCTATGCCGAAGACGCGCAGGGAATTGAGAAGAAGCAGGGCTGACCGCGCCTTCCAATTAAGAACACCGCCGGAATTCCGGCGGTGTTTTTTTTATCTAGCGGTCGGCCAGCAGCCAGGCGGTGGAGAGCGCCAGCCTGGCCATGCGCCGCACCTGCCCGGGGTCCAGCCCGGCCAGGGTGTCGCCGGGGCTGTGGTAAAGCGGGAAGTAGCTGCCGAAGAAGCGCACAAAAGGCACGTCCTTGCGGGCGAACTCGCGGTAATCGCTCCCCCCGTTGCGGCCGTCGGTCCAGTCCAGGTGCAGGGACATCCCGGTGCCGCGGCCGGCCGCGGCCAGCACGGGGGCCAGTTCGCGGCGGTTCTCGCTAATGCCGGGCTCGGCAAAGTATTCCGGCGCCAGGCCGGCAAGGAATCCCTGGGCGTCCTTCAGCCCCGCCCCTTCCGCCAGCCCGCGCAACTCCTTGGCGCTCCAGGGGTGGGCTATCATATCCAGGTTTATATAAACGCCGGTAGCGGCGAGCGGCCAGAGCGGCCGGCGCACATAGTAAGCCGAACCTAATTTCCCCTCCTCTTCCCCGGTCCAGAAAGCGAAGATAAGGGTGCGTTTCGGCCGGGGGCCCGCCGCCGAAGCGCGGGCAATCTCGAGCAGGGCTGCCACGCCGGAAGCGTTGTCGTCCGCGCCAGGGTGAAGCACTCCCGCCGGCATCCCCAGATGGTCCATGTGGGCGCCTATGATCACGGCCTGCGCGCGCAGCGCCGGGTCCGAGCCCTCGAGCTTGCCAAGCACGTTGGAGCTGCGGATGGAGTTCACCCGGCCCCTAATGTCCAGGACGGCGGAGCCCGCCGCGCCCGGACGCAGGAGCTTTAAAAGTTCCGGGGTAAGGGCGGCGCGGGCCAGCGGCGGCTCGCCGGAGGGCGCGGCCTCGGGCGCCAGGAAAAACGGGACCGGCGGCTCTTTACCGTCGGCAATACGCCTCTCCAGGCCTTCTTCCAGCGCTATCCCGGCCCTGGCGCCCAGTTCCTCCAGCAGTTCCAGTCGGGCGTCGTAGCGGTCGGCGGGCCGGCCGGAGGCGTAACGTTCAAGCAGTTCCGGCTTTTGCCAGGCAGCGCCTGGCGGGACGCCGGCCAGGAAGATCACGATTTTGCCTTTCACGTCCAGGCCGCGAAAATCGTCGTGCCCAAGCGAAGGCTCCCGGATAGCGTAGCCGGCAAAGACCAGCGGCCCGGAAATGGCGCCAGGTTCCGCCGGGGGCAGCACGGCGTCGCGGCCCGCCTTCAAGGCTACGGTTTTAGAACCGGTGCGCAGAAGCATGCTCCCGTTCTCCGGGAGAACGGAACGCAGCGGCACATTTTGAAAATAAGAGGAGCCCGCCGGCGGAATGCCGGCGGCTTTAAGCCGGCCGGCCAGGTACTGCGCGGCGGCGTCCAGGCCGCGGGTGCCAAGGCCGCGGCCTTCGCGGCGGGGATCGGTAAGAAAGGCTATATGGGTTTTAAGCCGCGCGGTCTCTATCCGGTCCGCCGCGGCGAGGATATTTCCAGGCAGCCCTGCCGGGGCGCCGGCGCGCATAAAATCCCCGTCGGGGCATGGCGCGCGGCGTAGCGCGGCCGGGCGCCAGGCGAACAGGGCCGTAAACCCGGCCAGCAGCAGAACAACGGCGATATTTCGTTTCATAAAGATCTCCGGAGCGGCTCGCGCGCGCAAGCACGCGGCTTTTTTAGGAACGTTTTTTAGAGGACTTCTGCCTGGAAGAGACTTTTACGGGCTTGCGCGCCGGGACAACCGCCGCGGGGCGGGCGGCAGGATGCGCCTGCCGGCGCACGGCTACTTTGCGCGCCGGTTTGGCGCGGCGCTGTATGCGGCGGTGGCGCGCCGGGCGGCCAACCGCCCAGTAGCGGGCTTTGCCCACGTCCAGGTGGGTAAAGCCCTTGTACGGGTAATACCCTACCCCGCCGGCAAAAAGCCTGCGCCCAAAATTCTTGACCTTGGTGGAACTGTAGCCGGGGATCCTTATGTCCGCGGCCCAACCCAGCATGTGCATGCTGCGCCTGGCGGCGCCGGCGGTCTGCCCGTTGTTCTTGGGCGTGCGGTAGCCGCTAAGCAGCGTTAGGCCGTGTTTGCCGAACTTATCTTCCACAGCGTCCAGCAGCTCTATAAGTTTTACGGCCATGTGCGTCTGGCGGCCGGTCAGGCTGCAGCGCATGAAATAGTCCAGCTTAACGAAGGCTTCCGGGTCGTAAGTGCCGTCGGCGCGGCGGTAACGCACCGTAATTTTCTCGCCGTTGTCGTAACGCGTCATGGTAAGGCTGCCGTTGCCGCCCAGGTTCACCGGCTCCGGAGTCTGGGCCATGGCGCTGCTGATGAACATGAAGGTGTCCGCGTCCTCCCCCTCTTCCAGTTCCATCACGTCCGCTTCGGTCACGGGGACCGTATCGGGCACTATATTAAAATCGGGAATGGAGGAAAGCTGCTCGAAGAGCGTGGCGGTGCTGACCTCGGCGGCATCGGCCGCCAGGGGGCCAAGCCGGCCGCCGGCCGCGGCCGCCGCGGGGAACAGGAGTACCGCCGCCAGGGCGGCGATATGCGTAGGGACTTTGACTTTAATCAGGCGCATCGAGCGGATATTTTACCAAAATCCGCCGGGTTTTATCCTGGGAACAGCTACAGCCCCAGGAACACCACCGCTACGCCGCACATGGTCACGGCGAAGCCGGCAAGGGCGTGCGTATACTTCTCGACGCGCGAAAAGTCCAGCAGCCGCACGCCGAAAAGGGAAAGCATGACCGTGACCAGCATGGTGAAAACGGTGACCGCCCCGAAGACCGCCGTGACCACCGCCACCCCCGCCCAGCTGTGCTTGGCGGCCGGGTACATTACCAGCGGGATAAGCGGCTCGCAGGGGCCGAACACCAGCAGCGTGAACAGGATCCAGGGCGTGATATTGGCCTTGGCGCCGTCGTGGGCGTGGGCGTGCTCCTCCGCGTGCGAGTGGGCGTGTGTATGGCCGCCGCCGGGATGCAGGTGGAAATGCCCGTGGGACTTACCGCGCCAGGCCTGCCTGAGGCCCCAGGCCGTATAGGCCAGGCCGAAGGTCAGCAGCAGCCAGCCCGCAAAGTCCCCCCGTAGTCCCTCGAAGCGCTGAAGTTTGCCAAGCTCGGTGCCGGCCCAGAGCCCGGCAAAACCGAGCAGCACGGAACTGGCCACGTGGCCCAGACCGCTCAGGAAGGTGACGACGGCGGTCCTCATGTACGACCAGCCGCGGGCCTTCGACATGGCCACGAACGGGATATAATGGTCCGGGCCCAGCAGCGTATGTACGAACCCCACCGAGGCGGCGGTCAAAGCTATAGCGGTAAGTTCCATAAAATCCTTCGGTAGCACTATATTATAATTGGTAACACGATTGGCTAAAAAAATTATTTCCCCGCGCCGGTCACGCTGAGCGTGGCGTGCTTTACGCCCTTCACGGACTTAAGCGAATCCGCCAGGGCTTTCACCTTGGCGCCGGGGCCCTTAACGGCCACTATCTCCAGGCAGTTGTCGTGGTCCAGGTGCACATGCTGGGCGGAAATGATGATAGTCCCATGGTCATGCTGGATATCCAGGAGCTTATTCACCACCTCGCGCTTGTGGTGGTCGTAGACTATGGTGACGGCGCCGGCCACCTGCCCGCCGTGTTCGAAAGCGTCGGAAACGAATTCCTTGCGGATGAGGCCGGCTATGGCCTGGGACCGGTTGGAGTAACCTTCTTTGGAGATAAAGGCGTCGAACCGCCGGAGGAGTTCCCCCTCCAGCGAGACGCCGAACCTCGAAAGTTTGTCTTTCATCGTGTTACCTTCAGATAAATTGTAGCACAACACGCAAGAACCGTCAACCGGCGCCGCCGCCGATCACAGCCGCAGGGTCAGCCCGCCCAGCAGGCCCAGGTCGTCCGCGCCGTGGCTAAGGCCCAGCCGCACTCCTGCGGCCAGGTCCAGCGTAGGATAGGGCGACCAACTCAACCCTAACACCGAATAGACCGGATGAGAGGAAGTATCCTTAGCCTTATTGGTCCGGATGGAAAGCCGGGAGCAGGCGCGCAACCCGGGCAGCACTTCGAACGAGGCGGCGGCGGAGCCTTCGAGCAGGTTCTGGCGCTCGTCGAAAGAGTTGCGGTTGTACAGGTAGCCGGCGTTAAGGTAGAACTCCCAGGGCCCGGAAGTTTTCCCGGCCAGGCCGTAGAGCCAGACCCCGCCCTTGCCTGCGCCCAGGCTCTTGGCCTCGTCGCCCTCCGGCAACGAGAACCCCGGCTTCAGACCCAGCGTCCAAGCGCCGCGCCGCGCAGCCTGGAACTTGGCCTCCAGCAGCACGTCGCCCAGGCCGCTCTCGGAAAGCCCCTTCGAACTCCAGCCCTGCCATGGCACGGTGATCAGCACGTCCAGCTTGTCCCATAGGCCATAGGACAGCCTGGCCGTGGCGGTAGTGGCGTAGCGGTGGACCCCGCCGTTCTCCGAAACGGCATAATCCAGGTCGCCCTGCAACTGCCTGTTATAGCGGCCCAGGAACTTTGTGTCCTCCCCGGTGAGCGGGTTGAACGCCATGGCGCGGCCCCCCGCCAGCGCCATTACCAGGACGAAAATAAAAACTTTCATAAAAGCCCCCCTACCAAGGATTGTAACGCTACCGGGAGGCCCGGTCAAGCCTTGCAACAGCCTTGGCTACAGCAGGCGCCAGTTCAGGCCGGCCGAGAAAGTGCGGCCCGGCTGCGGGAACCAGCCGTTGAAGGCGTCCGCGGTTTCGGCGTAATGACGGTCCAGAAGGTTATCTATGCCGCCCCAAAGTTCCACCATGCCGAACGCACGCGACGCCTTAAGCCCGAACACCCAGTATTCCGGCAACCGCACCCCGCTCCGGGCGCGCCCGGTATACTGTTCGGAAACGCCGCGCCCGCCCAGCTTGAACAGCGCGCCGGCCGCCTTCAGCGCGGCCTGCAGGGTGAACCGGCGGGCCGGGCTGAAATTAAGCAGGCGGTAGGCGCCGCCGCCCGTCCTGGCCCGGCTTACCCCGGCCGCGCAGCCCGCGGAGAAGGAGAACGGTCCGGGTTTGAAGCCGGTCTCGGCTTCCAGGCCGTAACTATACGCCGCGTCCAGATTGGCGGCGCCCCAGGTTACCGGGTCCAGCGCTATACGGTCCTTTATATCCGAGTAGTGGCCGGCGATGGACGCGTACCAGCCCGACGGAGAACCATACCAGGCGGCGGCCTGGGAATCAAGGCTGGTTTCCGGTTTGAGCCCGGGCGCGGGGGCCGCCCACGGGTTATAAAGGTCGGCGAAGGTGGGCGCCTGGAAGGCCCGCCCGAAGGAAGCCGAGAACTTCCAACTGGCGACGGGCGCGTAGACGACGCCCAATTCAGGGCTGACGCGCCCGGCGTAGTAACTGCCGCGGTCCAGCCGCGCGGCTGGCGTAAGTTCGGCCCGCCCCAGGCGAAGGGTCTTCTGCGCGAACAGCCCGAAGGAACTGAGCCGGTGGTCCCCGTAAGTTCCCGACTCCAGGGAAGACGCCGACGTTTCCGCGCCAAGCACGGTGGTTCCGTCCAGCGAGGCGCGCACCGAGGCGGTCCGGTCCGTAACGCGCGAGCCGTTGAACGAACCCCACTGAAAAGCCTCTATCCCGTTGGACGACAGGGAAAAGTCCGCCTTCAGCGAAAGCCGCTCCCCGCCGCCGCTCCAGGAGGAAGCCAGGAACTCCCGCCGGGAGGTCTGGCGGTCCGTCAATGAATTGGCGGCCTTCTCGCGCGAGCCGTTCCAGCGGGCGATGGGCACCGGGGTGCCGGAAGGCAGCCCGGTCCTGAGGCGGGAATACAGCCCGGTCAGGCTCAGCCGCCCGGCGCCGCCCAGGGCCAGCGCCGCCCGGCCTGAAGCGGAATCCCTGTCCGAAGAGGAGTTTTGCTGGAAGCCGCCGGAATGGCCCGAAGCGCCGGCCACGAACAGTTCTCCCCCACGGCCGGCCGCGCCGGCTTTCAGGGAGCAGCTACCGGAATCGTAGGAAGAAACTTCCGCGCCGGCTTGCGCCAGCCGCGTTCCGGGAGCCAGGCGCCGGGTGAACAGCTGCAGTACGCCGCCCTCGGCTCCGGACCCGTAGAGCGCGGAAGCAGCTCCTGGCAGCGCCTCCACGCGCCCCAGGCCGCCGGCTGGCAGCACGGAGAGGTCCGTAGTGCCGGTAATGTCCGGCGGCAGGCGCACGTCGTCGAGATAAACGGCGGTCTGTTTGGCCTGAAAGCCGCGCATGGAGACCGTGGCAAGCCCGTCCTGGCCATTTAGCCTGCGGACGTTGAGCGGCAGCAGGCCGTCCAGCAGGTCCGGCACGGCCGCGCCCGCGGGCGCCTGGACGGGCAGCTCCGCGGAACGCGCATCGGCCGGGGCCAGGCTGCGGTACGGGGCGGCGCGGGAAACGGAGAAAAAGACTTCAGGAACGGTCTTTTCTTCGGCGCGCAACTGCTGTATGGAGAGACACAATAGGAACGTCAGGAGCGAACTACGGTTCTTCATTTTTCCTCCCGCGAAGATCGCCGCGCCATAACGCGGGGGCTCTTCCTCGTAAGGAGGCGCCGGCCCGCGCAGGCTGCAGCAGACAGGCGGTAGACCGGGCTCGGTCCCAGGGCGGGACATCACCGTTGCGGGGCAGCTCCTGATTCTCACAGGATTCCTCCGCCTGTACTCTCTGATTATACCAAACCGGCGCGGCTTGACCCTGGTCATAGGACTAAAGTCCCCCATCGGGATAGGCCGAATAACCCCGTAGGACCGGGACTAAAAGCCCATATCCCGGGGCGCGCAAATAAATATTATCTACTTGTGCAGTTCCATCACGCGTTCAAGGAGAACTTAATGAGGAAACTCGATCTGAGCCGGCTCCTGCTGGCCTCGGCCTTTCTGGCCGCACCCGCCGCCGCCCTGGACCTGGGCAGCCTGCCTTCCGTAAAAGAACTGGCGGCCCAGGCTGAACAGCCCG
>JACRER010000091.1 GCA_016234365.1 Elusimicrobiota bacterium
AGGGTGGAATTAACAGCCGGATCAAGGAATTGCTGCACCGCCATCGCGGCATGAACTTGGAACACAAGAAAGCAATTGTGGCCTACTTCCTAAACAGCAGAAATAGGCCACAAAAACCAACACAAAAAGTCACTTAGCTCTCTTTTTTACTCCGGCGCGCGGCCCTCTCAGGGCATGTTTGGCGCGTCCTGCGTGGACAGCACCTCCACCTCGGTCTTGCGCCAGTTGCGGGCCTTGGCGGTTATCTTGAAGCGCCTGCCGTTGGAAGAGATCATCAGCGTCTCCGGCTCCAGCGTCTTGAAGAGTTCGGCGCGCACGGCGTTGACGTTGCCGGTCAGGTCGGCCAGGGTCTTAAGGTCGTTGGTGTAGTGGCCCTCGGAGCGCATGTAGATGTACTCCAGTTTGGCCAGTTTGGAGATGGTACGGTGGGCGGCTATGATCTGGCCTTTCTCTCCGGGAGAGAGTTTAAGCACGGTCTGGTTCAGCCAGGAACCTATCAGGACGGCCATCAGGCCCCAGGAAAGGGCGAGCACCAGGCCTTCGGCGATATCGCCGCGCTCGCGCACGCTCACCACCTTGCTGCCGGCCATGTAATCGTGAAGCGCGCGCTTGCCGGGGGTCACCAGGGCGGCCAGGTAGCCCAGATTAAGCGTGGCGGAGCTCAGGAAATAGGCCAGGGCGCGCACCAGCGCGCGGCCCACGGACAGGTCGCCGCCGTCCACGGCCCGCACGCGGATGCCCATGGCCAGCTTGCCTACGGTAGCGCGGCCGCCGGAGGTGAGCACCGTCTCATAAACTATGTACGCGGCTATCCAGAGCAGTTTCCATTTCCACTCGTTGGCCGGGGTGTAGGCCATAACGCCGGCGTTCACCACCAGGCGCAGCGACAGGTAAGTGCCGACCACGAACGGCAGCGCGTCGATAGCGTACGCCAGGAAACGTTCGTTGAAACCGGCCGGCTGCGGCCCTTCCGGGACAAAAGCTTCTGGCTCCGGCGCGTCCTGTCCGGGCAGGGGGAATTGCGGCTCCAACCTGAACTCTTCGTTCTCCATATGCGGCCCGCCTCCGTTGCGGAAAATCGTCTGCCCCACAATTATATAAACATTTTTCGCGGTATTTGAATACATGGAGTAAATTGACTAGAATATAGGCCTGATGCGCAGGATGCCCGGCGGTTCGGCGGCCGTGGCGGACAGGAGCGCAGGAGGATTTCCCTATGAAATGGTTTTTGATGCTTTTGATCTTCGTTTCCGGCATTTACTACCTGGTCAGCCAGCACAAACACGAGGAGCGCCGCAAAGAGCTCATAGAGATGGCCAAGAAGGACCAGATCAAGACGCTGGAGGAACCCGGGTTGCCTGCCAAGGCCGAGAAGGTCTACCTCATGAAGTTCTCGCTGCAGACCATCAAGACGCTGCGCGGCCTGACGCAGGATACCAACGAAAAGGTGCGCTTCGCCGCGGCCGAGCTGCTCTGGCAGCTGCAGGACGAGAGCGCCCCGGCGGTTATCAAGCAGATGTTCGAGAACGAGACCGAACCCGTCGTCAAAAAGAACCTTATCGACATGCTGGCCAAGGACAAGACCAAGCTCAGCCTTACGCTGCTCAGCGAATCCCTGAAGGATTACGACAGGGAAACGCGCCTGCGCGCCGTAGAGGCCATCGGCAATTTCTGCAGCAAGGAAGCCATCGCCGCGCTGAACCCCTCGCTGGAAGACTACGACGAAGAAGTGCGCCTGAAATCCCTGGAAGCGGTGAACCGCATCCGGCGCGATATCGAGGCCCATAAAGAGCAGCAGCTCCGCGAGATGGAGAACAAGCCGCTCTTCCGCATAGAGTAAGCCGGGCCCCGGCTTGATTTCACCCGGAAAATTTAAATAAAATTTTCCTGAAAACTCACATCAGAAAGCCTCGTTCCGGAACACACCCAAGGAGCTCATATGGACTCGGAAATATCCAAACTGAACGCTAAAATTCAGCAGGACGCGCTTTTTGTGCAGGACCTGCGCAAGGAACTGGCCAAGGTGGTGGTAGGCCAGGAAGACCTGGTCAACGGCCTCCTCGTGGGCCTGGTGGCCAACGGCCACGTGCTGGTGGAAGGCGTGCCGGGGCTGGCCAAGACGCTCACCGTCAAGACGCTGGCGCAGACCCTGTCGGCCGCGTTCCAGCGCATCCAGTTCACGCCTGACCTGCTGCCCGCCGACATCACAGGCACGCTGATCTACAACCCCAAGGAGAGCACCTTCTCCGTGCGCAAGGGCCCCATCTTCGCCAACATCATCCTCGCCGACGAAATAAACCGCGCGCCGGCCAAGGTGCAGAGCGCGCTGCTGGAAGGCATGCAGGAACGCCAGGTCACCATTTCGGACTCCACCTACAAACTTCCGGACCTCTTCATGGTGCTGGCCACGCAGAACCCGATAGAGCAGGAAGGCACCTACCCGCTGCCCGAGGCCCAGGTGGACCGCTTCATGCTCAAGGTCAACATCACCTACCCCACCAAGGTTGAGGAGGCGCGCGTGCTGGAGCTGATGGCGCGCCAGACGCTGCCGCAGGCCGGCAAGGTGGTGACCGTGGAACAGGTGCTCAAGGCTCGCCAGACCGCGGACCTCATCTACGTGGACGACAAGATCAAGAACTACGTGCTGGACCTGGTGGCCGCCACGCGCGAGCCGGGCAAACACGGCCTGGACAAGATCAAGCCGTGGATCCGCTACGGCGCCAGCCCCCGCGCCACCATCTTCATGATCCAGGCCGCCAAGGCCTACGCGTTCATCAACGGGCGCGGCTACGTAACTCCGGAGGACATAAAGGCCGTCGGCTTCGACGTGATGCGCCACCGCGTGCTGCTCACCTACGAGGCCGAGGCGGAGAACATAGGTTCCGAGGACGTGCTCAAGAGCATCTTCGAGGCCGTAGAAGTCCCGTAACGGAGCCGCGGCATGCTGAACACGGCTGAACTGCTCAAGAAGGTCAGGCAGATAGAGATCACCACCGGCAGGCTGGTGAGCGAGACCTTTGCGGGCCAGTATCAGAGCACCTTTAAGGGGCGCGGCATAGAGTTCTCCGAAGTACGCGAATACGTGCCCGGCGACGACGTGCGCACCATAGACTGGAACGTCACCGCGCGCGCCAACAAGCCCTTCATAAAGCAGTACATCGAAGAACGCGAGCTGACGCTCATGATCCTCTGCGACATCTCGGCGTCGCAGAGCTTCGGCTCCGGGGCCAAGCCCAAGAGCGAGGCCGCCGCGGAACTGGCGGCCATGTTCGCTTTCTCGGCCCTCAAGAACAGCGACAAAGCGGGACTGCTGCTGTTCTCGGACAAGCCGGAGCTCTACATCCCGCCGCGCAAGGGCCGCAACCACAGCCTGCGCGTCATCCGCGAACTGCTGGCCTACCAGCCCAAAAGCCGCGGTACCGACGTGGCGATGGCGCTGCGCACCGCCAACAGCGTCATGAAACGCCGCGGCATCATCATCCTTATCTCCGACTTCAATTCCCCGGACTACGCCCGCGAGGCGCGGCTGACGGCCCGCCGCCACGACCTGATCCCGGTGGTCATCACCGACCGCTTCGAGCGCGCGCTGCCGGCCGCCAACGCGCTGCTGGTCTGCGAACCGCTGGAGGGCGGCCCGGCCTTTACCGCGGACCTCTCCAGCCCGGAGTTCAGGGCCGGCTACGAGGCCGACGCCGACGCCCGGCGCCACGCCATGGAGGACCTGCTGCGCTCCGCCGGCGCGGACTGGATAGACATAGACCCCGCGCTGCCGGTGCACGGCCCGGTAGTGAAATTCTTCCGCCAGCGCAGGAGGAACCTACGGCTGCTATGACCAGGCTGCTGCCTCTGGCGCTCGCGCTGCTGCTGGCCCCTGCCCCCTGCCGGGGGGAGGAAACCGTTTCTTTCCGGATAACGCCGCCGGCCGGCAAGCTGCGCCTCGCCGAGGTTTTCCGCGTGAAGGTGGAAGCCTCTTATCCCGAAAAATATTCCATTTCACCCGACACGGCCTCGCTGGCGGGGGAGGACTTCGGCCTGGCCGGCTGGTCCGCCTCGTCCCCGAAGGCGGCCGGCGCGCTCAAGACGCAGACCTTCGACCTCAGGGTTCAGGGCTTCGCGCTGGGCATAAGCACCTTCCCCGCCATGGGCTGGAAACTCTCCGCGCCCGGGGCGGAACCGGCCGAGGCCCGCAGCCCGTCGTTCGTAGTGGAACTACTGGCGCCTTTCGAAAGATCCGACGCCAACGAGATCCGCGACATCTACCCGCCGTTCCGCTACACCCCCTGGGGCTGGCTCCTTGGCGGACTGCTCGCCGCCGCCGGCGCCGCCTGGCTTTACAACCTCCGGCGCCGCGGCCAGGCCGGCTTTGCGGCCGCCGCGTGGCGGGACCCCCGGCCGCCGTATCGCCGCGCGCTGGACCGTTTGTCCGGCATAAAGGGCTCCCCGCTGGCGGCGGCCGGCCGCCTGAAGGAATACTACATAGGCCTGACCGCCGTGCTGCGCCTTTACCTGGCCGAAGAATTTTCCATAAGCGCGGACCTCATGACCACCTCGGACCTGGCCCGCGAACTCAAGCGCACCGGAGCCGACCTGAAGACAACCCTTAAGACCAGGGAATTCCTGCAGAAGGCCGACCTGGTAAAGTTCGCGAAATTCGTTCCGGCCGACGCGGCGAGTGACGCCGCCGGGCTGGAAGGCCTGCTGGCCGATTTCAACGCCGCCGCCGAAAAGGCCAGGGCCGCCGCCCTAGCCGCCGCGGCCGCGGCGCAAGCCGCGCGAGGGGGAAAACCGTGATAACGGACTTCAAGAACCCCTATGTGCTGCTGCTGCTGCCGGCGCTGGCCGTGCTGGCCGCGCTGGCGCGCCTGCAGTACGGCCGCCGCTTCGGGGCCGCGCCGGTGCCGGCCGGGCTGCCGGCGCGCGAGACGCTTCGCTCGCGGCTGTTCCGGCATGTGCCTTTCTGGACGCGCGTGCTGGCCGCCGCCCTGGTGATAACGGCGCTGGCCCGGCCGCAGCAGGCCGCGCGCGGCGACGTGCCGCCGGCGGAAGGCATAGACATCATGCTGACGCTGGACACTTCCTACAGCATGATCGCCGAGGATTTTGCGCCGTTCAACCGCCTCGACGCGGCCAAAACGGCGGCGGCCAACTTCGTGAAGAAGCGCCGCAACGACCGCATAGGCGTAACGGTCTTCGGCGGGGCCGCGCTGCTCACCTGCCCGCTTACGCTGGACTATCAGTCGGTGCTGGAACTGCTGGATTCCGCCTACGTCAACATGACGCGCGCCGACGGCACCGCCATAGGCGACGCCATCATCACCGCCGTGAACCACCTCAAGGAAAGCAAGGCCAAGAGCAAGGTCATCATCCTGCTTACGGACGGGCGTTCCAACGTGGGGCTGGTGACGGACCTGGCGCTGGCAGCGCGCACCGCGGCGGCCTACGACATAAAGATCTATTCCATCGGCACGGCCGGCAAGGGCAAGGCGCGCATCCCCACCGGCGACCCCATGCAGCCCATCGCCTACATAGACGAGGACCTGGACGAGCCGACCCTGCGGGAGATCTCCTCCATCACCGGCGGCGAGTTCTACCGCGCCAAGAACTATAACGAGCTGGAGGGCATCTACGCCAAGATCGACTCGCTGGAGAAAACCAAGTTCGAGGCCAAGACCTACACCAGCTATACTGACCTCTACCTCTACCTGCTGGGCCCGGCGCTGGCGCTGCTGGCGGCGTTATACGTGCTGGAGCGCACCTATTTCAGGACGGTGCCTTGATCATGGAACTTTTCAGACATACCGCCATACTGCTCTGGGGCGCTGCCGCGCTGGCGGCGCTGCTGTTCTTCCGGTTCAAGGCGGAAGAGAGCCGGGTGGCGGCGGCGCGCAGCCTGCTGGGCCCGGCGTACGAAGGCCTGGCCCAAAGCCCGGCGGCGGCGCGGCGGCGCCTGCGCGGATTGCTCTACCTGGCCGCCCTGGCCCTGGCCCTGCTGGCCGCGGCCGGCCCGCAGTGGGGCGTGGAACTGTCCCCGGTGACCGATCTCAAAGGCAACGTCATTATCGCGGTGGACACTTCCTATTCCATGGCGGCGCGAGACATAAAGCCCAGCCGCCTGGAGAACGCCCGCCTGCTGCTGGGCGCCATCGCCGAGCGCTTTGTGGAATACCGCATAGGCGTGGTCGCCTTCTCCGGAGAGGCCTACGTGCAGTGCCCGCTGACCACGGACCAGGAAGCGGTAAGTTACTTCGCTTCCTCGCTAACTCCCGGCATGCTGCCGGCCCAGGGCACGGATTTTTCTTCCGCCATAGGCACCGCCCTCGGCATGCTGTCGCGCTACGGCGGCCAGAAGGTGATGGTGCTGATCACCGACGGGGAAGACCACTCTTCCGTACTGGACACCGCGCTCAAGGACGCCGAGGCGCAGAACCTGAAGATCTTCACGGTGGGCATAGGCACGCCGGACGGCGAGCTGATACCCATGACGGACTCCGCCGGCAACACACTGGAATACAAGAAGGATAATTCCGGCAAGACCGTGGTAAGCCGGCTGGGCGAGAGCGAGCTGATGAAGATAGCCAGCCGCACCGGCGCGGCTTACATCCGCTACGGCGGCCCGGATTCCGCCGCGGCCGACATCCGCAAGGCGGTAGGCGCGCTGGACCTGGAGAAAAGCCGCGGCAAAGGCCGCTCCAACTACAAGAACCGCTACCAGTGGCCGCTGGCTTTGGCCCTGGTCCTGCTTTTGATAGAATTAAGCGTCATGGAGAGAGGCCTGGACCCGCGCCTGCTGCGCCTCGGGCGGCGGGCGGCGCCGATGGCCGCGCTGCTGCTGCTCCTGCCGGCGCTCTCCACGGCCGGCAGCGGGGCGCTGGCGCGCAAAGGCAATTCCGCCTACGACAAGAAGGATTGGTCCAAGGCCTTCGAATATTACGGCCGGGCCATGCAACAGGACCCCAAGGACAAGCGCCTGGACTTCAACACCGGCGACGCGTTCTACCGGCTCGAGGATTACGCCAAGGCCAGGGAATTCTACGAGCAGGCCGCGGCCGCCCCGGCGGTGGCCGCCCGGGCCAGTTACAACCGCGGCAACGCGCTGTTCAAGACCGGGGACGTGCAGGGCGCCATAGATTCCTACCGCAGAACGCTGATGCTGGACCCGAAGGACGAGAACGCGCTCTTCAACCTGCAGAAGGCGCTGGAGCAGAAAAAGAAGAATTCCTGCAAGGACCCGAAGGACGATAAGAAAGACAAGGACAAGAAGCCGCAGGATAAAAAGGACCAGAAGCCGGATCAGGATAAGAAGGACCAGGACAAGAAAGACCAACAGCAGAAAGAGCAGGAAAAGAAGGACCAGCAGAAGCAGGAACAGGAAAAGAAAAAGCAGGAAGCCCGCGAGAAAAGCCGCCAGATCTTAGAGATGATGAAAGAAAAAGAGAAAGCCGCCGCCCGAAACCCGGACCAGGCGCAGCAGGCCCTGAGGCAGGCCGGCAAGCCGCCGCCGCAGCCCAGGATGGAGGACTGGTGAAGAACCACCTCCTGGTTCTCGCCGCCCTGCTGGCCTTAGCCGCGCCCGCGCGGGCCGCGCTGTCGGTTACGGCGGAAACTGACCGCGCCTCCGTCCCCATCGACGGTAACCTCTACCTGACGGTGACGGTATCGGGGGATTCCTCCAGCGTGCCGGAACCCAAGCTGCCCAACATGCAGAACTTCAACGTCTACGATTCCGGGCGCAGCCAGAGCATTTCCATCATCAACGGCCGCATCGCCACGTCGGTGTCGTTCACGTACATCCTGACGCCGCGCTTCATTGGCGTGCAGCGTATCCCGGCCATCTCCGTTTTCAACGGCAAAGAGAAGGCCGTGGCGCAGGAGATACAGGTCACGGTAACCAAGGCCGGCGGCGCCCAACAGCAGCCCCGGCAGGCCGCACAGCCCGCCCGGAGGCCGGGCCGCGCCCAGCCCGGCAAGCCCGCGGCCCAGCAGGCCGCGCAGAACGGGGCGGAACAGATCTTCATCAAAGCGGAACCGGACAAGCGTTCCGCCTACCCCGGCGAGCAGATCACGCTCAGCATCAAGTTCTATACCTCGGTGCCGCTCAGTTCCAACCCTCAGTACGTGCCGCCGTCTTTCAAGAACCTCATTTCCGAGGACCTGCCGCCGGTGCGCAACGGCGAGCTGGAGCTCAACGGCCTGCGCTACGCCTACAGCGAGATCAAGACGGCGCTGTTCGGCCTCACCTCCGGCCCGGCCGAGATCCGCCCGCTCACGGTGATAGCGCAGATCCCGTCCAACGAGCCGGTGGACCCGTTCGACCCCAACTTCTTCCAGAACCTGATGGCCATGAGCGGCGCGCAGGGCCGCAGCCGCGAGTTCAGCACCGAGGCCATAAAACTGGACATCAAAGCGCTGCCCGCGGGCGCCCCGGCCGACTTCAACGGCGCCGTAGGCAGCTACGCAGTTTCCGCCTCTGCGGACCGCTCCCAGGCAAAGACCGGGGAAGCCGTGAACCTCTCCGTCACCATCACCGGCGACGGCAACCTTAAGGCCGTCACGGCGCCCAAACTGCCGGACCTGCCCGATTTCAAGGTCTTCGACACCATGAGTTCCCTCGACGTACGCAAGGAGGGGGACATAATCAGCGGCAAGAAGACTTTCACCTATATCCTGGTGCCCCGCACCGAAGGCCGCCGCACCATTCCCCCGGTCTCCTTCCCGTTCTTCGACCCCAAGACGGGCGCCTACCGCGAGGCGCGCACGGAACCCGTCACCCTTATAGTTGAGAAAGGCGCGGAGGGCGGCAAGAACGTCTACTTCAACCCGGCCGCCGCGGCGCCGGGGCCGGTGACCGCTTCCGGCTCCGACATCCGCTACGTGACGGACCTGTCCGCCGGCGCACCCGCCCTGCCCGGGCTGGCCGCCAAGGCCAACTCGCTGCCGCTCTGGGCGCACCTGCCGCCCGCCGTGTTGCTGGCGCTGGCGTTCTGGCTGGCCCGCTTTAACCGCTTCAAATCCGCCAACCCGCTGCTGTTCCGCTTCCGCGGGGCCCGCCGCGAGGCTTTCCGCGACATCGACGAAGCGGAGGGGCTGATCAAAACCGGCAAGACCAACGAAGCCGTCTCCGTGATCTACGACTCTTTCATGGCCTACCTCTCCGACAAGTGCGGAGAGAAGGTGGGCGCGCTCACCATGCGCAAAGCCGCGGACCTCATCCGCGCGCGCTTCCCCGGAGTTACGGACGCCGCCCTGGAAGAGATCCGGGAACTCTGGTCGGCGCTGGAACTGCGCCATTTCTCCCCGGAGGCGGCCGCCGCCGAAGGCGCGTCCGACCTGGCCAAGAAATATTCCCTGCTCATCGAACTGCTGGAAAAGGAGCTGCGCTCATGACCGCTTCCGCGCTTGCCCTGCTGCTATGCCTCGCCGCCCCGGCCGCGGCGGCCGAACCTCCGCGGACCGCCGCCTACGACCGCAGCGAATTGTCGGAATTCAACGACCTCTACAAGAACGGCCGCTACGAGGAAGCGCTGGAGGGCTATAAAGGCGTGATAGCCCAGCAGCCGGCCAACCCGCGCGCCCTTTATAACGCCGCCAACGCGCTGTTCCGCCTGAACCGGCAGGGACCGGCCATACTCTATTATTCCCGCGCCTTCGCGCTGGACCCGCGCTCCACGGACATCCGCGCCAACCTGGATTACGCGCTGCGCCAGACCGGGCAGACGCTGGTGCCGGACGCCGTGCCGGCGGCGCTGCATTACGTGTACTACCTGCTTTCCGATACCGAACTGCGCGCGGCGGCGCTGCTGTTCTTCTGGCTGGCCTGCCTGGTAGGCGCGGCCGGCTTTCTGCTGGACGGCAGCCCTTCGGGCAAGGCGGCCGGCAGCGCGGCCGGCGTCTTCGCGGCCCTGCTGCTGCTGTCGCTGGCCTGGTACGGCGCGCGCGTTACGACCTCGCCGTTCTCCAGCGCCGGCGTGGTGGTGAAGGCCGGCGGGGCCCGCATTCTCAGCGGCCCCGGCGACAACTTCAAGACCTACGCTTCCGCGCCGGAAGGCCGGCTGGTGCGCATCCTGGACTCCACCGACGACAACTATTTCGAAATAGGGCTGCAGAAAGAAGGCATCAAGGGCTGGGCCCTGAAATCCGAAATCGAGAGGCTTTAAAGGAACTATCATGAAAATTGCCATCGCAAGCGACCACGCCGGTTACCCGCTCAAAGCGGCCCTGCTAAAGCATCTCAAGGCCTGCGGCCACCACCTGGCCGACCTGGGCACCGATTCCCCTGACCAGCCCGTGGACTACCCGGATTTCGCCGCCGCCGCCGCCCGCGAGATGCTGGCCGGCCGCGCCGAGCGCGCCATAATAGTCTGCGGCTCAGGCGTAGGCGCCTGCGTGGCCGCCAACAAACTGAAAGGCGTACGCGCCGGCCTCTGTCACGACACCTATTCCGCGCACCAGGGCGTGGAGCACGACGACATGAACGTGCTCTGCCTCGGTTCGCGCATAATCGGCGAGGCGCTCGCCTACGAGATAGCGGACGCCTTCGTTAAGGCGCGCTTCTCCAAAGAGGAACGCCACGCCCGCCGCCTGAAGAAAGTGGAAGACCTGGAAAAAAAGGGGAACTAAGCGTGCTCACACCGTCAGACATCACGAAGACCGGCCAAAGCCTCTGGCTGGACAACCTACGCCGAGATTTCCTGCAGGACGGGACGCTATCGCGCCGCATGAAGGAGTGGGCCATCACCGGCCTTACCTCCAACCCGTCCATCTTTGAAAAAGCCCTGGCGGCGCCCTTCTACGCCGCTCCCGTGGCGCGCCTGGCCGCCGGCGGCGCCGGCCCGGAACAGGTGTTCGAGGCAATAGCCGTGGAAGACATCCGCGCCGCGGCCGACCTGCTTAAACCTGTGCACACGGCCACCGGCGGGCACGACGGCTTTGTCAGCATGGAAGTTTCGCCGCGCCTCGCGCGCGACGCCGCCCGCACCGAAACCGAAGGCCTGCGCCTGTTCGAACTGGTGGCCCGCCCCAACCTGATGATCAAGGTCCCGGCCACCCGGGAAGGCCTCGCCGCCGGCGAGAATCTGCTCAAGCACGGCATCAGCGTCAACTTCACGCTGATCTTCTCCGTAGAGCGCTACCGCGCCGTTACGCAGGCCTATACCGCCGGCATGAGCTGGCGCGTAAAGAACTCCCTGCCGCTGGACGGCGTTGCCTCCGTGGCCAGCTTCTTCGTGAGCCGCATAGACACCGCCGCGGACAAAGCCCTGGCGGCCCTGCCGGGGGGCAAACCCCTGCTTGGCCGTACCGCGGTTGCAAATTCCCTGCTGGCCTACCGGCTCTACCGCGAGCTGTTCTACAACCCCGGCATCCGCGCCACCGGCGTCCCGCCGCAGCGCATCCTGTGGGCGTCCACCAGCGTAAAGAGCCCGGCCTTGCGCCCTTCCTTATATATGGAGGAACTGGCGCTGGAGGGCTCGGTAAACACCGCCCCCGAAGACGCCCTGGAAGCCTATTTCAAGGACGGCCGGATAAACCGCGAACCGCTGGAAAGCCGCTACGCCGCCGCTGAAAAACACTTCGCCGCACTGGCCGCCGCCGGCGTTGATTTTAACGGCCTTCTGAACGAACTGGAGACCGACGGCATCGCTAAATTCTCCCAATCCTACGACGGGCTCCTGGCCCGCATCGCCAGCGCCTCCCAGAAAAACCCGGCTTAATGATACCTGCTTGGTATCATTAACGTCGGAGAACCCCTTGACCGACGCCGGCCAAAGTGATATCCTAGTCTTAAGGGGAAAGCACACTTACAGTTCAGGCAACCGCGGACGGCGCCACAGATAAGGCGCGGCCGCCGGCCCGGACATCTCCAGCGCAGCGCCCCTTATCGTTCCCGTGAAGACTTATCCGCGGGAGCAGGCAGGCCCGGCCAGCCGGACCGCCCCAGTCAGGAGGAAAGCGAAATGCTTAAGTTAGCCGTGAAAAAGAACAATACCAACAAAACCCCCAAGACGCCCCTTACCAACACCGAGGAATACGTCGTGGTTGATTACCCCAAGAACCTGGAGACCATCACCTCCCGGCACTACACCGTGCGCATGGGCGCCAGCGACTGCACCGGCGTCGACGTTTCCGTCAACGACCAGCCCTGGCAGCCTTGCAGGCACGCCAACGGCTACTGGTGGTTCGACTGGAGCAACTTCCAGCCCGGCACCCACCAGCTGGTGGCCCGCATGCACAAGCGCAACGGGGAGTACCTGATCTCCAAGCGCCGCCGCTGCAAAGTCAACTAAGGTTTACAACACAGAAGTACAGCCGTCTTTGCGTGGAGCCCTGCGAGGGGCCCCGTAAAGGCGGCTGTGTCTTTTTTAGGTAAAATAGAGTAATGACTTCGCCACGCTGCCCAAAAACCAGGATCCTGGCCACGCTCGGCCCGGCCAGCTCCGCGCCGGCCATGCTGCGCAAACTCTACGCCGCGGGGATGGACGCCGTCCGCCTTAACTTTTCCCACGGCACCAACGAAAGCCACGCGGCCAACGTAAAGCTGGTCCGCGAACTTAACCGCAAACTGCGCCGCCATATCCTTATACTGCAGGACCTGAAAGGCAACCGCATCCGCATAGGCCGCCTCAAAGAACCCGTAGAACTGAAGCGGCACCAGGCGGTGACGCTGGTACAGGCGGAAGCCGCCAAAGCGGGGGCCATCCCCTTCGATTACCGCGGCTCGCTCAAGGTAATAAAAAAAGGCCACTTCATTTACATCGACGACGGCAACATCGCGCTGGAGGTAAAGGCGGCGGGGCGGGACTCGCTGGCCTGCGAAGTGGCGGCGGGCGGCACGCTGAAGGAGCGCAAGGGCGTAAACATCCCGCTGGCGCACCTGGACTTCCCGCGGCTGTCCGGAGAAGATAAGGCGGATATCATGTTCGGCCTTATGCTGAAGCCGGATTTTGTGGCGCAGTCGTTCGTGCGTTCCAAAGAGGACGTGCTGGCCGTGGCCCGCCTGGTAAAACCCGGCAACCCCGGCTGCAAGATCATCGCCAAGATAGAAGCGCGCGAAGCGCTGATCAACCTGGAAGAAATAGCGGACGCCGCCGACGGCCTGATGGTGGCCCGCGGAGACCTGGGTGTAATGTTCCCTATCTGGGAAGTGCCCATGCTGCAGAAGCGCATAATAAAGCTCTGCAACCGCCTTAAAAAGCCGGTCATCACCGCCACGCAGATGCTGGAGAGCATGACCGAGCACCCGGTGCCCACGCGCGCCGAGGTTTCCGACGTGGCCAACGCCGTGCTGGACGGCACCGATTACGCCATGCTTTCCGCCGAGACCGCCGCCGGCAAATACCCCGCGCAAGCCGTGCGCATGATGAACCAGGTCATAAGATACACCGAAGGCTGCGTGCGGTAACCACCCGAAGGTTTTCAAACACCCATGGCCATACTCCTGAGCTGTCAGAACCTTTCCAAGAGCTTCGGCTCGCGGCCCCTGTTCGAGGGGCTGTCGTTCGGCCTTTCCGACGGCGAGCGCACCGGGCTTATAGGCCCCAACGGCGCGGGCAAATCCACCCTTCTTAAAATACTGGCCGGGGCCGAAACCCAGGACGCCGGCGAGGTTACGCCGCGGCGCGGCCTGCGGCTGGGCTACCTGGCCCAACAGGACCTTTTTGCGCAGGCGCCGGACGGCTGGACCGTGCGCGACGAGATCCTGCAGGCCCTGGACGGCCTGGGGCGGGAAGAGCACGAAAACGAGCGCCGCGCCGACGACGGGCTGGCCGGCGCCGGTTTTGCGGACCCAGCCCAGCCGGTTAACGCCCTGTCCGGCGGCTGGCGCAAGCGCCTGGCCATACTGGCCCAAAGCGTGCGGCAGCCAGACCTGCTCCTGCTCGACGAGCCCACCAACCACCTCGACATCGAAGGCGTGCTGTGGCTGGAGACCTTCATCGAAACTTTCAATTTCCCTTTCCTGGTAGTCACCCACGACCGCCATTTCCTGGAACGCGTCACCAACCGCGTTATAGAGCTCAACAAGCGCTACCCCGAAGGCCACTTCAGCAGCGCCGGCAACTACAGCCGCTTCCTGGAGAACCGCGAGGCGTTCTTCGACGCGCAGGCCTCGCGCGAGGATTCCGTGCGCAACATAGTGCGGGGGGAAATAGCCTGGCTGCGCAAAGGCCCGCGCGCCCGCACCACCAAGCAGAAGGCCCGCATTGACCGGGCCGGCGCGCTGATAGAGGAATTGTCGGAACTGGAATACCACAACGCCCAGGGCCGCGCCGCCGACATAGATTTCACCGCCGGGGACCGCCAGGCCAACCGCCTTATCCACGCGGTCAAAATAGAAAAAACTTTAGGCGGCCGCCGCCTGTTCGGGCCGCTGGACCTGACGCTGGGCCCCGGCGAGAAACTGGGCCTGCTGGGCGGCAACGGTTCGGGCAAGACCACTTTGCTTAAAATGCTGGCCGGCCAGCTGGCGCCGGACAGCGGCACCCTCAAACAGGCCGAAGGCCTGCGCGTGGCCGTTTTCGACCAGCACCGCGCCCGCCTGGACCTGGACATGACGCTTAAGCGCACCCTGTGCGGCAACGGCGAGCACGTGGTGTACAAAGGCTACAATGTCCACGTAAAAAGCTGGGCCTCGCGCTTCCTTTTCCGGCCGGAGCAGATGGAGATGCCGCTGCGGCTGCTGTCCGGCGGCGAGCAGGCCCGCGTGCTGATAGCCGGCTTCATGCTGCGCCCCGCCGACATGCTGCTGCTGGACGAACCCACCAACGACCTGGATCTGCAGTCGCTGGAGGTGCTGGAGAACAGCATGCAGGAATTCCCCGGCGCCCTGGTGCTGGTGACGCACGACCGCTACCTGCTGGAACGCGTCAGCCGCCGCCTGCTGGCCCTGGACGGCAAGGGCAACGCCAAATTCTTCGCCGACCTGTCGCAGTGGGAAACCTGGATGGGGGAACAGCGCTCCGAAGCCGCGCCCGCGCCGGAAAAGCAGGAGACTTCCGGCCCGTCGGCAAAAGAGACCCGCGAACTTAAAGCCGCCATCCGCAAACTGGAAAGCGAAATGCAGACCGCGGAGAAACAAGCCGACCGGCTCCGCCTTTCCCTGGAAGACCCGGCCATAGCCACCGACTCCCTGGAACTGGCCGCGCGCCAGCGAAAACTGGATGAAGCTTTGGCCAAAGTGAACGTCCTCTTCGCCCGCTGGTCCGCCCTGCACGAATAGCGGGCCGAAAGTCCTACAAGTTCGGGGGCCTTTAGTACCTGCCGCCTCATCTTCCCCGAAGATATAATATTCTCCATACACCTTTGGAGGATGAATGTTACATCGCGCTAGATCTTTCTTCGCCGCCGCCCTGTCCCTTTTCCTGTTTTCAAACCTCGCCCGCGCCGCCGCCCTCGACGAAGCGCAGGCCCTGTCCCAGGCCGACCCGGCCGATTACGCCAATGTCTACGACAAAGACCTCGCCAGCGCCACGCTGGGCTCCCAGCCGCAGGTAACGCAGGCAGAGCTGAAGCAGATGATGCTCTCCGACCTGGACTCCGTGCGCGCCATGATAGCCGCCCGCTACGCGCCCGCCGGCTGGAAGAAAGAGCAGTACGGCTGGGACTTGGACGCCCAGGTCCAGAAAGCCAAAGACCAGATCAATTCCTCCGCGGCCTTCGGCGTGAAGGACTACCAGCTGCTGCTCAAGAACCTGCTGAACTCCATGAAGGACTACCACGTCTCGGTGTCTTTCCACTCCACCGAGTTGGCCATGCTGCCGCTCTCCGTCACCGAAGCCGGAGGCCGCTATTTCATTTCCGGCATCAACCGCAAGGCCCTGCCCGAGAACGTTTTCCCGTTCAAAGCGGGGGACGAAGTTGTTTCTTTCGACGGTAAGCCAGTAGCCGAGGCCGTGGCCGAGCTTAACCGCCGCGCCGGTGTGGACGCCGTGCCCGGCACCGACGCCGCCATGGCCGCGATGTTGCTGACCGTGCGCTCCGGCACCACCGCGGACGCCGTGCCGCAGGGCCCGGTTTCCATAGGCATCAAACCTGCCGCCGGCGGCGAAGCCGTGCAGTTCCCGCTTAAATGGCTTTACTCGCCGGAGTTCATAGCGCCGCAGCCTTTTGTTACCAATAAGGGCGCGCAGGTGGTGCGCATTCCCATGTCCTGGCTGGGCCTGATGATGGTGCAGACCCTGGCCGCGCCGGGCTTTGAGCAGGCCTCCTACGGCCTGGGCAACAAGGACGGCTTCCTGCCCGACTTCGGCGAAAAGACCTGGTCCGCCCCGGCGGACAACGGCTTCCGCGCCTACGTATACAAGTCCGCGGCCACCGGCCGCAATATCGGCTTTGTGCGCATCCCTACCTACATGGTGAGCGAACCGGCCAAGATGACCCTGGACTTTATAAACCTGGTGGAAGAATTCAACAAGCGCGCCGACGCGCTGGTGATAGACGGCACCAACAACCCCGGCGGGATAGTGCTGTACCTCTACGCGCTCGCCTCCACTTTGACCGACAGGCCGCTGGCCGTGCCGCAGCACTACATCTCGCTCACGCAGTCCGACGTGGCAGAAGCTATCAATTTCATAAAGCAGACCGCCGGGGCGAAAACGGACCAGGACGCGCAGGCCATGCTGGGCCCGGACGTGGCCGGCTATAGGGTGGACCTGGAATTGCTGCAGAACTGGACCGGCTTCTACCTCGACACCGTAAAGCAGTGGAACGCCGGCCGCACCATCACCACGCCGCTGCCGCCTTTCGGCATAGCCGCAGTAAAGCCGGCCCCCGGCCCGCGCTATACCAAGCCCCTGCTTATCCTCACCAACCCGTTGGACTTCTCCGGCGGAGACTTCTTCCCGGCCATCATGCAGGACAATAAACGCGCCGTCATCTTCGGCGAGCGCACCGCCGGCGCCGGCGGCGTGGTGAAAGATTACAAGCGCGAGAACAACCTGCTGGGCGTGGAGACCATAAAGCTCACCGCCACCATAGCGCAGCGCGCCGACGGCTCGCCCATAGAGAACCTGGGAGTAAAGCCGGACGTGCCTTACGCGGTAACGCCCGCCGACGTGCAGAACGGCTACGCGGATTACATAAAAGCCGCCGACGCCGCAGTGAACGCCCTCATAAAATAACCCGCCGGCCCACGGCAGCGCAGAGCCCCGCCCCGCAAGGAGCGGGGCTTGCGCCTTATATGCGGCAGAACTGCAATAAACCGCCCCCTTCAAACGTTAAAGTTATAGAGAAGTACGCCGACGGCGCGGCCGCGACACTTTTTGTCCCTTGCGGTGTCTAATAATTATGACAAGTATATTTTAGTGGAAGGTGCCTGTGCTTTTTTCCGAACCGACCGACACGGAGCTTGTAGTCGAAGTTCTAAACGGTAATACCGGCTCGTTTTCCGGCCTTGTGATCCGACACCAGCAGAAGGTGCTCGGTTTTTGCCTTTCAATGCTTTCGAACAGCCAGGCGGCTGAAGACGCCGCCCAGGAAGTATTCATAAAAGCCTTCACCTCCATCCCGGATTTCCGCCAAGGCTCCTCCTTCTCCACGTGGATATACCGTATTGCCTTCAACCACTGCTGCAACCTGCGCAGACGATCACACAGGGCCAGACAGGAAAGTTTTGACGCCATGCCCGAAGAGTCCCGCGAGAAAGCCATGCGCGCGGCCGCCCCTGAAGCGGCCCCCATGAATGTTCCCGACACTTCCGCCGCAATGGCGTCATTACCAGCCGCGTACAGGGCCGTGATGGCCCTGCGCTTAGAAGGCGAGAACTACGCCGCAATAGGCGCCGCGCTGGGAATTTCCGAGGATTCCGTAAAGGCCAGACTGAGGCGGGCCCGGATAATACTTCGCGCCGAACTGCGACACCTTTTACCGGACGAAGTGTCTAAACATACGGAGAGAACATGAACCCGGAAAACCTTTGCGCTAGGGCAGAAGCCTTCCACGACGGAGAACTATCGCCGGCCGAAGCCCGTGCCATCATAGCGCACACAGGCGCCTGCGCCTCCTGCCGGGAGAAACTGATCCATTTGCGCGCGCTGGAACTGATTCTGCAACCGCACGTTCCCGCCGTGGATATTTCGGCGGTCGTAATGTCCCGCTTAGCGGCTCTCGATGCCTTTGACACGCGCCATGCGTCCGTGTTCGCCGGCTGGTGGAAGGTCCCGGCGCTGGCACTAGCCTCATGCGCCGTCTACGCGCTGTGCGTTGAAACCGGGCTTTTGCCCGCCAACCGATCGCAACTGCTGACCGCGATGGCCGCGCATAAAGAAGCCGAAAGATTTTCGACCATGATATTCGGCGGCAGAGAAGCCAGCAGTGAACAGCTTCTGACCATGCTGCTTGAAGGAGAAGGGAAATGAACATACGCTGGAACCAGGTGGCCATAGCCGCCGCAACAGGCTTTCTCCTGGGCGCGGTCTTTTCTGATTTTTACCGCATGCACCGCATGCCCTGGCCTCCGCCGCCGCACCACATGGATGGTGGTCCCATAGAGATGTTCAACCGCGAACTGGAACTTACCGGACCCCAGCGGGAAAAAGTCTCGGCTATTTTTAAAAAGTACCAGCCGGAGATGGATAAGGTAATGGGGGAGAACAGGCCCAAAATGGAAGAAGTGCGCCTGAAGATAAAATCCGAATTAAAGGCGGTGCTCACCCCAAAGCAGACCGCCAAGCTTGAGGAACTTGAAAAAGACTTCGGCCCGAATGGTCACCACGGCCCGCACGGGGACCGGCCGCCGAGGCCGCACGGCCCGGGTGGTTTTTGATGCCGAAATGGTGCCTGGCGTCGGCATGCGCGGTCTGCCTGGCGGCCGGCGCACAGGCTGGAACAGTATCTATTTACAGCAACAGCGACTCAGGCACCGGCAGCCTGCGGTGGGGGATAACTGCCTCCAACGCCGCCGGCGGCGCTAACACCATAAATTGGATATACGGCTCGGGTGGTTCACTGACCTTGCTCAGCAACCTGCCCACAATAAACGGCAACACCACGCTGGACGCTTCCAATTCCATTACCGACGCCATAATAGAGGCCTCCAGCAACTCCATGTCCTTAGGGGGCGCGGTCACTTTCTGCAACAACAGTGTGTCCAGCACCTGGACCATACATGAGAATATAAACGGCTCAGGAGCGTTGATCAAAACCGGCGACGGCGTGCTTGTGCTTACAGGAGCCAATACCTACGCAGGCGGCACCTCTATCAACGGCGGAACCCTTGAAACCGACGGCGACGATTCTCTGGGGGCCTCGGCCGCCGGCCTGTCACTGGATAGCGGAACTCTGAAAATACTCGCCGATGTGGCCTCGACCCGAGCTATAACGCTGGATCCCGGCGGCGGAGCATTCAATACGAATTCGTACACACTTTCCCTTTCTGGAATGATAAGCGGCTCCGGCTATCTACAAAAGAACGGCTCCGGTACGCTTATCCTCGGCGCGGCCAATACTTACGGCGGGACGACCACCATAAATGCCGGCACGCTGCAATTAGGCGCCCATAACGCCATCCCGCAGACCAGCACCGTAACGCTGGGCTCCGACGCCACCCTGGACCTTGCCGGCTACTCCGACACGATAGCCAAATACTCAGGCTCCGGCACGCTGGCCATGAAACTTCAGCCTGGTGTAACGAACATGACCGTCACCGGCAACGCCTCAATAGGTTCAAGTTATCTTTACGCCACCTTCAGCCCTCAGCTTATAACTGCCGGGCAAACCTTCACCCCGTTGACGGCCGGGACGCTGACAGGGACGTTCTTAAGCGTCTATTCACCGGCGGCGGTTCTCTTCACGCCCACATATACCGCCAACAGCGTCGTGCTGACAGCCAGCCTTGTGCCTTTCGCGGATATAGCCGCCACCGACAACCAGCGGGCCGTAGGCGCCGCCCTTGAACCGTCGCGGGCAAGCGCCACAGGGGACCTGGCCACCGTAATTGGGAATATGTACGTCCTTGGAACCCCCGGCCTGCGCTCGGCCCTGAACCAGATAAGCCCCGTATCGCTTTCAGCAATGCGCGGCTTGGCGACCAGCGGCGCGGATATGCGCTCCGGCGCCTTGCGGGCGCGCACGGCGGACCTGGCTTCCGGCGCGCCAAAAGGCCTGGCAACCTATTCAGGCGGCGGTACCAATGCGCAAGAAGCTATGAGTTACGAGGAATTTATCAGGCTGAAAAACCGCGCCGACAGGAATGCCAGCGTAGAAAAGAAAGCAAACGTCGCCGGCAGGCAGCCCTGGGGCTTTTTCGCCTCCGCGGCCGGAATTACCGGCAAAGAACTGAAAGAGAAAGAGCCTTCCAGCGAAAGGCCCGGGTATGAATTTTCCGGCGGCAGCCTGCTGATGGGGGCCGATTACTCGATAATCGACGGCATTACCGCCGGCTTAGTGGCCGGTTACAGCCAGGCAAAGGCCGACGTATACTTTCCATCCGATGCCTTAGTGACCAGCCGCAGCGCCAGTTACGGGGCGTTCGCCGCGGCAGCGGCCGGTGACTTGCGATTGAGCTTATACGCCGGGCTTTCCGCGGATTCTTTCGATACGGAGCGCAAGATAGCCTTTGAGGGGATATCGAGAAAGGCAAAGGGCTCTCCGGATGGCAAAGAAACAAATCTGGAAGCCGGGCTGGCCTATCAGTTCCATGCGGCCACTACGGAAGGCCGGATAGGGCCATACGTGGCCGTGAACTATGACCGCCTTAAAACAGACCCTTTCACGGAGAAGGGGGCGGATTCGCTGGACCTTAAGGTGGAGGGAACGGATTCAAGATCGCTGCGGTCGTCGGCCGGCCTGCGCTATTCCGACGCCATAATAAGCGGGACCTCGCTTATAAAAACCAGCATAAACGCCGCATGGGCACACGAGTTCGAAGACCAGGACCTGCCTCTGACGGCTTCGTTAGTTTCCGGCGGATCGCCCTTCACGGTTAAGTCGGGGGATTCCCTGAGGGACGCCATAAAGACCGGTTTCCGGATTTCCGTAGAAAGTGAAGAATCGACATCCGTCTACCTGGAGTATTCAGGCGACTTCCGTAAACGCCTTTACTCACATTTCCTGACACTGGGCTTTGCTGTCAAGTTTTAAAGACACTAATTTATTAGGGAGGTCATTATGAAAGACATGGACTCAGATATCGGCGCCGGCAGGCATAGGTTGGGGCTCTGCGCCGCCACCGCCATTGCCTTTGTTATGGCCTCCACCGCCTGCGCGGGCCTTTTCAGCGCCAAAGAGACCCCCAGCGCCTGGAACGACTCGTCGATCAAAATAGACGGTGACGGTGTGGAATGGGATGCGGCTGCAATGACGGAAAAAGACGGCTTATCGGTTTCGGCGGCCAACGACGATAAGAACCTGTACATATATGCCGCCGCAATGGGGCGCGACTCGGCCGCGCAGCTTTCCGGCATGTTCAAGCAGACCTTCACGCTCTGGCTGGACGGAAAAGGCGGGAAAAAGAAAGTTTACGGCATAAAACTGGAGATCAAGGGCGGAAGGAAACTGCAAAAAGAAAACAGGCCGCTGCCCAACGATGGGGCCACCGACAGAATGCCTGCGGAACCCGGAACGGTTTCAACAGTTTCTTATGAAGCCTCCATCGTTGGCGCGGACAACCCGCTGGGCACATTGGATGCGGACGGCGTGGAATTTAAATCCGGACTCAACAGAAGAAAACGCCCTGTCCTGGAATTTAAGGTGCCGCTGGCCATGCTGATGGAAAAGACTCCCGGCGTAGTGGGCGTGGGCTTTGTAACTTCCGAGATAGATGAAAGCGCGATGCCGAGCAAACAAGGCTTCGGTAATGGCCCTGGCGGAGGTATGGGGGGCGGTCCCGGCGGTGGTGGTATGGGCGGCGGCCCCGGAGGCGGTATTAGGGGCGGTGGCCCGGGCGGCGGCATGGGCGGCGGCCCTGGCGGCGGCATGGGCGGTGGGCCCGCCGGCGGCTCTGCACCTAGTCTGCCCGACCCAATAAACTTCTGGCTTAAAGTGAAATTGGCCTCAAAATAACTTAAATCAACGTCTGCGGCATCTTTTTGCCGCAGACGATATCGCAGGTACGCGATCGCATTATCCGCGAGAAGCCTCTCGCGGGGTGACCGCGTGCCCGGCCCGCCTTATTCCTGTATATTTTTACGCTTTTTTTACGGGTTCCGCCCGCCTTTTTACTTACATTCCTGCCGACGGTAAGATAACCTATAGGTGGAGGATCCATGTATTTCACCATTGCCGGTATTCTGGGCTTTTTCCTGTTGGCCTATCTGGGCTACGTCGTCTTCAATCCGGAGAAATTCTGATATGAACAAGTACGATATTTTCCAGATAGTCATGTATGGCGTAGCACTCGCGGGTTTAAGCGTCCCGCTGGGCGCGTATCTGGCGAGAGCGCTTGAGGACAAGAGCCGCCTGCAGAGCCGCTTCTTCGGCCCTACAGAAGCGGCCATTTACCGCTTATGCGGAATCAATCCGGCGGAACAGATGGGCTGGCGGAAATATTCCGCGGCACTGATCTGGTTCAACCTGCTGGGGCTGGCCGCCGTCCTCATCCTCCAACTTGTACAGCACAAGCTTCCGCTGAACCCCAACGGGAACGGCCCGGTAAGCCTGGCGCTCGCCTTCAACACCGCCGTCAGTTTCATGACCAATACCAACTGGCAGGCCTACGCCGGAGAGACCACCCTCAGTTACCTTACGCAGATGGCGGGCCTGACCGTGCAGAACTTCCTCAGCGCGGCCACCGGCATAGCCGTCTTCGCGGCGCTGGCGCGCGGGCTGGTAGCCAACAAGAGCGCAGGCCTTGGCAACTTCTGGGGCGACATCACCAGGCTGACCATAAGGGTGCTGCTCCCGTTCTCCCTGGCAACGGCTTTCATCCTGGCCGGGCAAGGCGTGGTGCAGACCTTCTCCCCTAACGCGGCTGTAACAACAATGGAAGGCGCGCAGCAGGTCATACCGTTGGGGCCCGCCGCTTCTCAGATAGCCATCAAACAACTTGGCTCCAACGGCGGCGGCTTCTTCAACGCCAACAGCGCCCACCCGCTGGAAAACCCCACGCCCCTGGCGAACTTCGTCGAGATGCTGCTGTTATTGCTGCTGCCGGCGGCCTGCGTGCACGCCTACGGCGTCATCGTCGGGGACAGGAGCCAGTCCCGCCTGTTGTTCGCCGTCATGCTTTCGCTCTGGGCGGCCGGGCTGGCCGTTTCCCTGTATTCGGAATACACCACGCAGTCCTTGCTCGGCGCACAATTGATGGAGGGCAAAGAAACGCGTTTCGGCGTGGTAAACAGCCTGATCTGGTCGGTCTCCACCACCTGCGCCTCCAACGGCTCGGTGAACGCCATGCATTCCAGCCTCTCGCCGCTGGCGGGCGGCGCGGCCCTTTTCAACATCATGCTTGGAGAGGTGATCTTCGGCGGGGTGGGCGCGGGGATGTACGGCATGCTCCTGTTCGCCCTGCTTACGGTGTTCCTCTGCGGCGTGATGGTAGGCCGCACTCCGGAATACCTGGGCAAGAAGATAGAAAAGCGCGAGATCCAGATGGCCATGACCGGCATACTGGCCCCCGGGGCCGTCATCCTGGCCGGGGCGGCGCTGGCCTGCGCCCTGCCGTCGGCGCTGGGCAGTCTTTCGGCCAAGGGCCCGCACGGCCTGTCAGAACTGCTCTACGCCTGGAGTTCAGCCGCCGGCAACAACGGCAGCGCCTTCGCCGGGCTCAACGCCAACACGGCTTTCTACAACGTCGGGCTCGGTATCGCCATGCTGATAGGCCGCTTCGCGGTGATAATCCCCTGCCTCGCCATCGCGGGCTCCATGGGGCCAAAGCAGGCCTGTCCGCCCTCGGCCGGCACGCTGCCCACCAATACGCCCACCTTCGGCGTGCTGCTGGCGGCGGTGATCCTGATAGTCGGCGGGCTTACCTTCTTTCCGGCGCTGGCGCTGGGACCGGGAGCCGAACATCTCCTGATGCTTAAAGGGACTTTCTTCTGATATGGACGAAAATAAATTCTGGAACAGGCAAATTATAACCGGCGCGCTGGCGGGGGCGTTCACCAAGCTGGACCCGCGCCGCCAGATACACAACCCGGTGATGTTCGTCACCCTGGCCGTGGCGGTACTTGTGACCGGCGGCATACTGGCCGGGCTGCCGCGGGTATCCGGCTTCGAGGCGCAGATAGCGCTGTGGCTGTGGTTCACCGTGCTGTTCTCCAATTTCGCCGAAGCCCTGGCCGAGGGCCACGGCAAAGCGCGTGCGGAAAGTTTACGCAAAGCCCGCGTTGAAATAACCGCGCGCCTGCTTATGGACGGCAAGGAAAAGAAAGTGCCTGCCTCCCGCCTGCGTAAAGGCGACCTGGTGGTCTGCGAGGCGGGGGACTTTATCCCCGGCGACGGCGAGGTGGCCGAAGGGATAGCCAGCGTGGACGAATCCGCCATAACCGGGGAATCCGCTCCGGTCATCCGGGAAAGCGGCGGCGACAGAAGCGCCGTGACCGGCGGCACCAAAGTAATAAGCGACAGGATAGTGGTGCGTATAACCGCCGAGCCCGGCAAAAGTTTCGTGGACAGGATGATAGCCCTTATAGAGAACGCCACCCGGCAGAAGACGCCCAACGAGACAGCCCTGACCATGGTACTGGCCGCGCTTACCATAGTGTTCCTGCTGGCGGTGGGCTCGCTTAAGCTCTTCTCCGACTACTCGGCGGCGGCGGCCGGGCAGGACCTGTCCGGCACGGTCACGGTGCCGGTGCTGGCGTCGCTCTTGGTCTGCCTGATACCCACCACCATCGGCGGCCTGCTTAGCGCCATAGGAGTTGCCGGCATGGACAGGCTGGTGCGCCGCAACGTCATAGCAAAAAGCGGCCGGGCGGTGGAGGCGGCCGGGGACATAGACGTACTCATGCTGGACAAGACCGGCACCATAACGCTGGGTAACCGCATGGCGTCGGCTTTCATCCCCGCGCCGGGCGTACAGGAACGCGAACTGGCCGAGGCCGCGCAGCTGGCGTCGCTCTCCGACGAAACCCCCGAGGGCCGTTCCATAGTGGTGCTGGCTAAATCCCGCTTCGAGCTGCGGGCGGGTGAGCTGCACCCGCACGAGGCGAGGTTCATCCCTTTCTCCGCCGCCACGCAGGCCAGCGGCGTGGAATTGCTGGACGCGGAGCGCCGGCTTGCCAGGAAAATACTAAAGGGTTCCATAGCCGCCGTAAAAGCCGAATGCCGCGATTTCCCGGCGGAACTGGATAACGCCCAGGCCGAAGTAGCCAGGAGCGGCGGCACGCCGCTGGCCGTGCTGGACAACGGCAAAGCCCTGGGGTTGATCCATCTTAAGGACGTGGTAAAAGGCGGCATCCGGGAGCGGTTCGCCCAATTGCGCAAGATGGGTATAAAGACGGTGATGATAACCGGCGACAACCCGCTCACCGCGGCCGCGGTGGCCGCCGAGGCCGGCGTGGACGACTTCATGGCGCAGGCCACTCCGGAATCCAAACTCGCGCGCATCCGAGCCGAGCAGGCCGCCGGCCGCCTGGTGGCCATGACCGGCGACGGCACCAACGACGCGCCGGCCCTGGCGCAGGCCGACGTGGCCGTGACCATGAACACCGGCACCCA
>JACRER010000092.1 GCA_016234365.1 Elusimicrobiota bacterium
CAGCCCAACACTAATGAGTCCTGGGCTTCTGGTGCTTTTATCCCCGGCGCCTACCGGGATTTTGTCGCCGTAAGACGTAGTGCTTCGCCTTATGTGGCCTATTACCGCCGCGACCCCGGCGGCGCCACCTGGACCGGCCCTACCACGGTGGATACTAACCCCACCTACAGTTCCCCATCCATGGGCTATGTAAATAAATCCGGGGATAACCGCGCCTACGTGGTCTGGACCGGTTCAGGCACGTCCCCGGGCACCGGCAACTTCCTCAATTACGCGCTTATTACCAGCGCCTCCGGCACACCGGCGGCGCCTGTGGTGACAAGGCTGTGGCAGGTGGTCACCTCCACTTATACCAACCGCGTAGACCCGCAACTGCAGCAATACACCGACTACCCGTATCCGCTCAAGGCGATGTGGACGGATAATGTAGGAGGAGACAATATCTTCTTCGACTCGTTGTTCATAGACGCGGCGCCGACGATCTCGCAGCTCTGGGACTATGACGGCAATACCAGCGCCTCCGGCATAGGCGTGAAATCTACCGTTACCGTGGGCGGCGCGGGGTTTACCGGGTTCGGTACCGGCCCCAAGGTGGTTTTTTATAAAGGTTCGGTCAACGATCCGGAAATAAAACTCGACGCGGTGGTCTCCACTTCCGCTACGAAATGCGTGTTCAGGATCTCCATCTCGACCTACGCCACGGCCGGGCCGCGTAACGTCCGGTTCATCAACGCGGACGGCCAGATCTCTTCAAACGTGCTGAATTCCACTTTTACCGTGCTGAAGCCGTTCACCTATCTCACGCAGCCCGTAGAGCCGCTGGCCTTCCTTGACCAGGTGACCACCATTAACGGCACGGCGGGGGTGGACTCTACCGGAGACAGCGTGCCAGACGCGTTGCCCGCCGGTGTGGCGTTGTCCACCTCGCAGGTTAAAATAGTCCAACTCAGCGACAACTTTCAATGGAACGGCGCCGGTTTCGTGGACCCGGGCGTTTTCGGTGAGCAGTGGCTCAACGCCTCCAGTTCCTCGCCGTGGGTTTACGGAGCCTGGCCGGCGGCCAACCAGGTGGACGGCTCATCCTATGCCATAGTTTCCCGCAGTGCGCTCTATGACAAGTCCTATGGCCTGGGGGCAAATACCGAGGCTCAGGTGGATTTTATAATAGATAAAATGCCGCCCACACACACCATTAACACTCCGGTGGGCGCCAGCGTGCTCAATACACTTAACGCCATACTTGGGGCTTCGGTGGACTGGGGAGCGGGCCTTAACCAGTTGCGGCTGATGATAGCCGACTCACAGAATACGGATTCCACCGCGGACGACTCCTACTGGACCGGTTCCATTTGGACGGTGACATACACCACCGTGGCGATCCCAGGCGCGCCCGTTTCCGATCCGGACAATAGTTTCAACTGGAACATGACGCCGTTCACCACGCCGGCAATACCTTCATGGACGGACGGCAAGCGCTATGTCCTGCAGGTCTGGGGCGACGACGATCTTGCCAAGGCCTCCTACAGCTCCGAGATAAACTTCATCTACGATGTGACCCGCCCCACGGTAGCCGTCACTGTGCCGGCCATTTCTACCGACGTCTCTAAGCCGGTCTGGCTCAATTCCATCCCCTCCCTGTCCGGCAGCATCCTGGACAATGTCTCCCACCTGTGGAACCTCAGGAGCATCTATGTGCGCATGAAGAACACCGACAGCGGCCAGTTCTACAACTACCCGGCCGGGGTATGGGAATCCACTACCGTACCGCAGAACTACTGGACTGAGATTAAGACCACGGCGGACACGTGGAGTTTGGCGGTGGACACGATCCCGTGGGCCAACGGCAACAAGTACAGCTTCGAGGTCTCGGCCAAGGATAAGGCTGGTAACTGGCACGGTGCCACCGGCGGCGACCCTACCACGCCCGGCTACCAGGCCTGGTTCAAGTATGATGCTTTTGCTCCCAACGTGTCGGTCACCTATCCGGTCGGCAACGACCCCGCCGTCTACATTTATGGCAGCAACTCTCTCAACACTCTGACCGGTACCGCCGCGGATTCCGTCGGTGAGTCTGGTATAGACAAAGTTGAGTACTCCATTTATTACGCCGCTAATAAGCACTGGAACGGCTCCGCCTGGGCCGACCCCTCGCCGTCAGCTGATATCTGGAACGTGGCGTACTCGACCAACCAGTACAGCGTCTACCTGGACACCTATAACGTCATGGGGATCGGGTGGATAAGCGGCCAGAATTACACCTACAGGGTCAGGGTCACCGACAAGTCGGGCAGGGTTTCTTCACTGGTTACCCGCCAATTCAAGTATGATAACTCGGCCCCCGTCTCCGCGGTTATCTACCCCACGGATAACCGCACCTACGTGGAGCCGCTGGAGACCATCTCCGGCACCGCTGTTGATGAGCCGCAGGCCGGCAACCCGGCCGGAGTGCAGTATATCATGCTCGGGGTGCGGCGTCTCTCCGACCCCGCCATGCCGTGGTGGACGCAGACCGGCTGGTCCGCCACGCGCGACGACATAGCTCTTCTGCCGTCGGGAAACAACTGGTCTTATGCGCTGCCGCCGGCCATGTTCGCGGCGTCCACCGAAACCTACAAGATCTATATCTGGGCCAAAGACAAGGTGTTCTACCCCAACATCTCCTACCAGAACAAAGAAAGTTCAGGCGTGGTCAAGGGAACGTTCTACTACGAGACGCTCAAGCCGTCCTCTCGGATAACCGCGCCGGACGATGTTTCCGGTACCGTGGTCAATCATTACAGCCTGGCCGGCGCCAACCAGGGGCCGACGCTGACCTCTGTGGCCGGCACGGCCGTGGATGCGCCTTTCGACCCGGCGTCCATAGCCAAGGTATGGGTGGAAGTGGTGGACTTGGGGCCCAATAACGTGGACGGCGGCGGTGATGATAAGTACTGGGACCACGAGACCTTTAACTGGAAGGCACAGGTCTTCTACAATACCTATACCGTCACAGGCATAAATCCGCTGCCCTGGCATCTGGACTGGCCCGACGGCTCGCAGTGGCTGGCCAGCGCCGGCCGCAAATACCGCGCGCGTTCCTCGGCCTTCGATAAGGGCTATAACAAGAGCGAGGTGCAGGCCGGCAACCAAGAGGATTTCGGGGGCATAAGCTCGCAGGACAATTTCCTCTATTTCGTCATAGACTCCACCGCGCCGCTTATCGGCGTCTCCAACCCGCCGGACGGTCAGACGGTGAACTACCTTCCTGCCGTGCAGGGCACCGCGCAGGACGTTCAGGGTTTCTCCGGGCAGAACGAGCAGGTTACCGCGGTAAGTTGCGCATACCAGACTCCGCCCAATACCGGTAATTACTGGAACGCGGCAGCCGGATTCTCCTCCGCTTCCAAGGTCTGGTTCCCGGCTGATTATAGTTCAGTAGCCAAGACGTGGGACATTACAGGATCATCTGTCCCCGTCTGGTCCAACGGGCTGCAGTACAAGATCTATTGCAGGGCCTACGACAAGGCCTCCAACGTTTCCGAGAACACTTCCGCGTTCACTTTCGCTACGCCTCCGCCCGCCTCCCGCGTTACGTTCCCGGGCGCAGGCCAGCCCAACTTCAGGGCCGCCGACCTGGTGACGCTCTCAGGTACCGCGGTCTATTCCACCACGGTCACTGTAAAAATAGTCGACTTCGGCCCCGACTTCACTGAATCCACGGGGGATGACCTTTACTGGAGCGGCACTTCGTGGATAGCCGTCTCCTCGTTCGTGCCGGTAACTTCCGGTTCCAACATACAGAGCAACGGCGGCACGTGGGAATACGCTATGCCTTCCCCTGCGGTGAACTGGAACAATAATAGGATTTACCGCGTCATCTCCAAATCTTATTACGGCGGCACAGTTGAGAATCCGATAGACGCGTCCGGCAAGACCTTCGCGGTGGACTCCGACGCTCCGGCAGTGTCCATCACTAATCCGGCTTTTACCTACGCCAGCGCCCTTTCTACCATAACCGCCTCCATGGTGGAACCGCCTCCCAACACTACGCTGACGGCCTACTTCAGGGTGAAACGACAGGAATCGGCCGAACTGTGGAACTGGAGCGCCTCCACGTTCACCGCTCCCAACCCGCCGTTCACCGATCTGACGGCCAAGATTTCCGGTACTCTTGCCTCTTTTACCACTGACTACTTCTCCGCCGGGAAAACATGGGAAACGGACCGCAGTTACACGGTCCAGTTCTTTGCCTCGGACAAGGCGGGCAATATCGGCACGGCCGTTGAGCGCACGTTCACTATAGACCGCTCATCCCCTGCCGCCACGATAATGGCACCGTACGACCCCGCCCCCAAGGGGGTGCGCAGCCTCCCCGCCATTTACGGCACCGCGTCCGACAACTGGCTGAACAACTCGGTGCAGGTGGCTATACAAAAGTGGGCTGGCGGCACCAACGTCTGGTATGACGGCTCCGGATTTACGCAACTACAGGCCGAGCCTTTATGGATAAAGGTGGACGGGATAAACGGCTTCCTTTCCCCTAACGCTACCTACTGGTCTTACGCCCCGGCAGGGCTGGACACCAACTTTGAAACGGGCTACAAGTACCTCATCCTGGTCAGGTCCAGCGATACCGCGGGCAATATGCAGGACCAGTTCACTATGGACGTTTCCTCCATTGTCGTTTCTATAGACAAGAACCCTCCGGTCTCTTATGTGGCGCGGCCCGTGGACGACGTGGGCGTTAACGGCCGCTATAAACCGGGAGATATCGGTCAATTCCCCCTCAGTAACCTGAAGGGCACGGCCTACGACAACCCGGCGGCTAACGCTTCCGGAGTAAAGAGCGTGTCCATCAGGCTGTCGTATTTGCTGGTCAACGATACGTACTATTGGACCGGCGCCGCATTTTCCAATGCCGTCTCTTCAGAGACGGCCTGGCTCAGTACCTCCAGGACCGGCTCCGCTCCGACCTGGAACTGGGACTATACCACCAGCGTGGTCTGGCCGGCCGGAGACAAGGAATATCTGCTTGAGGTAAAAGCCGTGGATGAAACGCGCCTGTCCGGAGACACCGGAGAGGGCAACTGGGAAACATGGCCCTACACGTCCGTAAGGTTCATAGTGGATAACACTCCGCCTGTCGTAGTTATAACATCGCCTACGGCCGCCGCACTCAAGACCCTGAGCCGCATAGACGGGACCGCCAACGCCGTGCTGGCCGGCCACAAGTGGACGGATGTGCGCATTTCCACCACCGGCGTGGATGGCACCAGGTACTGGGACGACAACACCTCCGCCTGGGTGGCGGCCGCCGCCACCTGGAACCAGGCGCTGACGCAGGGGCAGACCTCCTGGTATTACCTGGTGAACCCGGCCATGCTGAAGGACGATGTGGTCTATACTGTCAGCGCGCGAGCGCTGGACTACGCCGGCAATTATTCCGCCGTATACTCCACCTCTGTCTTTACTTATGACATAACGCCGCCCGCGGCTTCCGTGGTTTTCCCGCTCAACGACACTGCGTATTCCACCATAAAGGTGTCCACGCCGCTCGCCGGCGCCTCGTCGCAGCCCGGGCAGATCTCCGCCAATACCGGGGTCAGCACCGTGGCCGTGCAGGTGACTGACATAGACGGCACACAGTGCTTCACGGGCGCAGGCTGGGGCGGCTGCCCGCAGTGGCTGCCGGCTGGTGGGACGGTGGGGGCGTGGAACTATAATAAGGCCGCTATGGCGTTCACCAATGAGCATCAGTACCGTGTAGAGGCCAGGGCCACCGACTTCGCCGGCAACGATTCCTCCGTGGCCAGCATCTTTTTCCGTTACGATGTAGAGAAGCCCACCTCCACGCTGACCTACCCGTTGCCAGGCCTGACCACCGGGTTTGCCTACATAGCCGGTACCGCCAGCGACGACGTCGGCGGATCTCGTCTCTATGAGGCTAAACTCTCCAGTTACACGGTGAAGGTGGCCTTTAAGCGCCTTGGGGCCAACTGGTGGAAATCCGCCACCAGTGATTTTACAGCCGTAAACCCCATCTGGTACGAAGTGGTCAACGCTACCGCCACGGAGCCCAACCCTTTCCGCTACGACCTGCCCGGCAACCTGCTGGCTTATCTCAACAACACTGGCAACCAGAACGTTACCTACCGGATAGTCACCTGGGCCTACGACCTGGCGCAGAACCGCGAATTCGGGCCGCAGGCCGGCGAGCCGTTGGACGCGGATATCCCGGCCGGAGTCGGACGCGTCATCACCTTTGACGCTGAAAAGCCGGTAACCGTCATCACGCTGCCGCTCGAAGGGGGGAAGCATAATACACTGGCCACTATTACGGGCACCGCCAACGACAACATCGGCATCAACTCGGTGCGCTTCACGGCTTACCTGCCCGGCCTCGGCAAGTACTACAACCCCTCCGTAGCCGGCGCGTGGGTGGACGGCGCGGAGTCCGCGGCTCCGTGGGTGTTGGCGCCGGCCACCATTTACACTACGTCCGCCGCGTGGAGTTACACTATCCAGGACTCTACATGGACTACCGGCTATACGTACCGCGTCAGGGCCCGCGCGCTGGACGTGTCCGGCAATTACGACACCGTATACGCTACCGCCACCTTCCTCTATGACACGATGCCGCCGGTCTCCACGGTTACGGTGCCTGTTGATGCCGCGCACGTGAACTATATGCCTGTCGCGATAGCCGGCACCAGCTTCGACCCTAGCAACTCCGGAGTGGCGAATATTTATCTCTACGTCCAAAGGGTTTCGGACGGCTATTACTGGGACTCGGCTTCCTGGAAATCCGCGGCCTCCTACTTGACGGCTTTGCCGCCGTTCAATAACTGGACGGTGGACCCGTCGCTGGTGAGCGCCGCCATGTACGCCGGCAACGACGGCGAGATCTTTACCATCAAAACTAACGCCTATGACGGCGCGGTCAACCAGGAAGGCTACGGGCTGAAAGCCACCTTCGTCTACGACGTCAGCCGCCCTACCGCCGCCATCTTCTACCCGTACAATAACGGCTACATCAGCGCCGCCGGCAGGATAAACGGCGGTTCCTACGACAAACCCAATGGGCGGGTGCAGGATGTGAACGTGCGCGTGCAGCAGCTTACCGGCCCTAACGCCGGCAAGTACTGGAGCGTGGCCGGTTCTTCCTGGGCCGTGGCGGCCCTCTCCAACAGCGTGCTGAATTACGGCAGCCTGAGCGCCAACGCCACCTGGTGGATACTCAATACCAACCCGTGGGCCACCGGCGAGACCTACGAAGTCAATGCGTGGGCGGTAGACAAGGCCGGCAACTACCAACTGACGTACTCCACCGCCACCGCCATCAAGGCGGACTTCACCAACCCGACTTCCACCATAACCTCGCCTTCGCACGGCGCGGTAATAGAAGCCGAGCTTAACAGCATCACCGGCGACGCCTCGGACGTGCCTCCGGGCGTGCTGGACCGCGTGCTGCTTTCCTATTTTAAGATGGACACTTCGCGCTACTGGAACTTTACCACGCACGCATGGGACTCCACGGATGAGATCTTCTATGACGCCACCATAGTGGGCAACAACTGGACCGCTACCGGCGTATCCACACCCACCTGGGTGTCGCCGCTGGCCGGTATAGGCTACAAGGTTTTCGCCAAGGCGGTGGACCAGGCTGGCAACGAAGTGCCCAAGCCCGGCCTGCCCGGGCCTATCTCGCCGTATATCCAGTTCACCCTTAAGCCGCCGCCCCCGGTTTCCGGCATCACTACGCCCGACGCCACGGTGCCGCATTTTAAGCCGGCACCCGCCCCTTCCGTGATCGGTACCGCGGTTTACGCCACCACGGTGGCGGTGCGCATAGTGGACTACGGCCCCGACCTTGCGGAGGGTACGGGCAACGACGACCTGGCCTGGAACGGCGGCGCCTGGGTCTCTACCAACGCTTTTACGGGTTTCGTCGGAGTGGACTCTTTTGTGGCGCCCAACTGGCAGTGGAGCGTTCCCACGGCCAGGTGGAACGTCAACCGCAAGTACCGCGTTACTTCCAAGGCTTCGCATGAGGTGAACCTAACGGTGGAATCTCCGGGCATAGGCGTGCAGTTCGTGGTGGATTCCACCGTGCCTTTGGCCGGAGTGAGCATGCCGGACAGGTCCTACATGAGGTCCCTGACGGCGCTGGCCGGCACAGTTTCCGACGTGGCCCCGGGCGACGTGGTGTCCGCCTACTTCCGCATCAAGCGGCAGGAGTCCGCCCAGTACTGGAACTGGCAGGCTTCCACTTTCACCGCGGCCGGCGCCTATACCGACCTGCCGGGCGCGCTGATCTGGAACGACGTGCTGAAGACCGGCACCGTGGGGTACACCACTTCTTATTTCAACACCAACCTCACGTTCGAACCCAACCGCAGCTACGTGGTGGAACTCTACGCTACCGACAAAGCCGGCAACATGGGCTCGGCCTCGGCCTTCCAGTTCACCATAGACGTGGCCTCCCCCACGGCCCGCGTGGTGGTGCCCTACGACGCCGACAAGAAAGGCGTGCGCCAGATCAACTCCATCAGCGGCACGGCGGTGGATAATTTCACCAACGCGGACGTTTCCATAGCCATCCAGCAGCAGGGCACGCCGCCCCTGTGGTTCACGCCGGCCCTGAACGACTTTATGACCGGCGGCGCCAGTCCCGTCTGGATAGCCCTGAAGGGCAATACCAGCGGCTATCTGTCGCCTAACGCCACCAGTTGGGCCTTCGCCCCGGCCGGCCTGGACCTGCGCTTTGTGGCCGGCACCACGGGCCTGAAGTACCTGATCCTCTCGAAGGCCCTGGACGTGGCCGCTAACGAGCAGGAGACTTTTGGGCTGAATATCTCTTCGGTGATGATCAATATCGACAAGGCCGCGCCCACTTCCGTCTTCACCCTGCCGCTGGACGACCAGGACGGTTTCAGCGGGCGCTACAAGTCCGGCAACGTGGGCAAGGCCGGTACCGGTTCCCGCTTCTTCGGTTATATCGCGGACAGCATCTACACCTCCACCAACGCCGGTGTGTTCAGCGGCGACGTGCGGCTGAGCTACCTTAACGGCGCCACCACCTGGTACTGGCAGCCGTCGGCCTTCACCAGCGCCATCTCTTCCGACGCGGCCTGGCAGCCGGTCTCGGTGGCTTACGTGGGGCCGGACTGGAGCTGGATCTACCTCAACTACATTACCTGGCCCGGCGGCGACCGGGAGTACAAGGTGGAGGTCCGCGGCATGGACGACTCGCGCCTGGCCGACGGCAGCGGAACGGGCAACATAGAGGATCCGCAGGCGCGCGGCACCAACGTGCGCTACTTCCTGGTGGACGACACGCCGCCCACCGTCACCATCACTACGCCTTCGGTAGCCGCGGTGAATACGCTGCCGGGCTTTGGCGGCGACACCGACCCGGCCATAGCCGGCCTCAACACCGTAGAAGTCATGATCTCCACCGGGGTCGGCGCCGCCACCCGCTACTGGAACGGCGCTTCCTGGCAGGTGGGTGCCTGGCCGGCGCTCACCGCCGCCAAACTTGGTTCTACGTCCTGGTATTACACGCTTTCGCCTTCGGCCTTAAGGGATGACGCGGCGTACACGCTGGTGGCCCGCGCCGTGGACTACGCCGGCAACGTGTCCAGCATTTACTCCACGTTCACCGTTACTTACGACCTGACCGGGCCCCTGGTCGCGTTGAACTATCCCCTCAACGGAGCCACGTACTCGCAGATCCTGTTGTCCACGCCGCTGGCCGGTACCGCCACCAACAATCAGACGGCCGTCAACAGCGGCCCCAGCACCGTTACGGTGGCCATTTCCGACCTGGCCGGCTTCTGTTTCGACGGCAACTCCTTTGTGGCCTGCGGCCAGAGCATCTGGCTGCCGGCGCAGGGCACGGTGGCCAACTGGACCTACAACAACAAGAACATCGTCTACACCAACGACCATAGTTACGTGTTCGAGGCCCGCTCGGCCGACCTGGCCGGCAATTACTCCGGAGTATCGAATGTGACCACCAAATTCGACCTGGAGATCCCGACCTCCACGGTTACCGGCCCGATGGTCGAATACGTCAACTCGCTGTCGCTGATCACCGGCACCGCGTCCGACGAACGGACCGGAGCGCATACTTACGAAGCAGGCTTGGGGACCTACACGGTGAAGGTGGCGATAAAGCAGATAGGCGGGGACTGGTGGGACGGGGCATCCGATTTCGTCAGTCCCAACCCAAAGTGGTATGAGGCGTCCGTTTCCACGGCCGCGATCAGTTATGGGCAATGGTCCTACAACGTGCCGGCTAACATCCAGGCCGCCATTACGGGCTGGAAGCGGAAGGATTACCTTCTTGTCCCCTGGGCCTATGATCTCGCGCTTAACCGCGAATTCGGGGGGGCGCAGCCCCAGAATACCGACGTGCCGGCGGGGGTCGGCCGCCTCATAAAGTATGACAATCTGATCCCCGTTTCGGTAACCACCGTTCCCGCCAACGGCTCCAGTCAGCGGCTGGTGCCGTACCTGTACGGCGTGGTTACGGACACCGGGGTGATCACCGGGGTGCAGATGCTGGTCAAGGCCCGCGGCGGCTTCAACGCGGTGTGGAAAGGCACCTACCTCAACACGATGGCGGATTGGGACATAACCGGCGGCAAGTACTCCAACTGGATAACCGCCGCCTACGCCAACGGCGCCTGGAATATACCGCTGCCGGACCTGTCCACGGTCAACAACACCATGATCTCCGTCTGGACCCGGGCCACCGACCTGGCAGGCAATGTGGAAGCCACGCCCACCGTCGTGCAGTTGGACGCCAACCAGAAAGCCGACGGTTCCGCGGCTTACTACTTCACGTTCGACAACCTGATCCCGCAGACCGGCGTTACCGCGCCCGACAAGTATGCGCTGATCATCGCCACCGGCATGTTGGGCGGCACCGCCTATGATGCCGGCACAGAGCCCTCCGGGCTCAACCAGGTGTTCCTGAGATTGAAGCGCTCCGACAACGCTTATTGGAGTTTCTACAACTCGGACTGGACCAGCGCCACTCAGTTCGACAACTTCCCGATGGACGGCACCGCCAACTGGACAAAACTGCTGCCGCCCTCGGCGCAGGCGGACGGCTACTCTTACGACATGTACCACTTCGCCGTGGACAACGCGCTGAACAATAACGGCGGAGCCTCCTTCTCCACGTTCACTTTTATCGTGGACCTGACCACGCCGACTTCCAAGATCACTTTCCCGGCGCACAACAGCTTTATCGGTTCCGTGCCCGCTCTTGCCGGCACGGCCGACGACTCGGTGGATAATATCAGAGGCTGGGCGCCGCCGCGCAACTACGAGTCGGGCATCAGCACCGACACCGGCGTGGACCTGGCCATCCAGCGCCTCACCGATAGCAAGTGGTGGAGCGGCACCGGTTTCACCGATGCCGCCCGTACCTGGCATCTTACAACGTTCTCCGGGGCCTCTTCCGGCACCTGGGTGTACAACCTGCCCGGCGGCGCCATAGCCGACGGCACCACCTACTACGCCATGACGCGCGTGCGCGACATTGTGGGCAACCTGCAGACCGTCTACACCACCAACTACTTCACCGGCGACACCACGCAGCCCGATTCGCGCGCCATCGGGATACTCCCCGTGCCGTCCGGGGATCCTTCCCAGATAGACACCATCGTGGGTACCGCGCAGGACACTCTTCCGGGCGAACTGCGCAATACCCTGATGGTCAAGATCGCCATAAGGAAGACCGACGACCCGGTGGCCTGTTACAATAATTCCGCCGGCACCTGGGATAACTGCCCTAATGGCGTCTATCCCAACGACCGGCTCTGGTTCTCTACCGGCACCGTTAACGACCCGCGCGGCCAGCCGGGTAATTGGGATTGGGATACCAGGTCCGTAGGCTGGACCAACGGCGCTTATTACGACGTCCAGGCGCTGGCCATAGACAAGGCCGGCAACACGCGGCCGTACCCGGGGCAGAGCTCCGCCGACATGGCTTTCCATTTCGTGTCGCCCGCGGCGCAGACGTTCATAACTATCCCGGCCAGCGAGATGGGCAATTATCGCTCCGGCAACCTTGCTTCCGTGCAGGGTAACGGCACCAACCTGCGCACGCTCAACAGCGTGCAGATACGTATTAAGAAGCTCAAGGAGCCGGTGAGGTGGTGGGACGAGTCCACCAAGGCTTGGCTGGCCTATGACACGTATACCTACGTTAACGCTACGGCCGGCGCCTGGTCCATGAACGTTTCCGGCGGTTTGGCGTTCACCGTGGACAATTCCTCCTACACCTTCTCGGTTACGGGCTACAACTCCGCCAATGAGGCGCAGGGCGCGCCCACCAACCGCAAAGTTATAGTGGACAATACCCTGCCGCTCGGTGCCGTGCTCTCTCCCGGTGCGCCGTACATCAACACAATGCCGGTTATAGGTGGTACGGCGTCCGACCCCGGCCGCACCGAGTTGGCGGCGGCCGATCAGGAGGGTATGAGCCGCGTGCTCGCGATGATCAAGGACAATACGGCCGGCACGTACTGGAACGGCCTGACCTTCGACGTGTTCATGGCCTCCAGCAACATCCTGGCCAACGGCACGCTGGCCTGGAGTACGACCACGCTGGTCACGCCGGCCATGAAGGACGGCCGCAGTTATAACGTATTCGGCAAGCCGGAAGACAAGGCCGGCAACCGCGACGACAACGAGCTGACCGCGCCGGCCTACACCACTATCTATGACACGACTACGCCGAATTCCGGCATAACTTCGCCTGCCGCTTTCTCCATCCTGCGCGCGTTGCCCTCCGTGGGCGGCACCGCGGTCGACCCCAACGGCGTGTTCGCGCCCAACCTTAAGTCGGACCTGCGCAAGGTGGAGCTGCAGATCTACGACGAAACCAGCGTTAAATGGTGGCACGCCGGCATCAGCGCTTTCTCGGTGCTCAGTTCCAGCTTTAACGCCGTGACCGGAGCCGCCAACTGGAGCTACGCCAACGCCTCGCTGGCCCCGGCGCTGCAGTCCGGCCGTTATTATATCCTGCAGTCGCGCGCCGTGGACAACGCTTCCAACAACCAGAACGGCTTTGTGGGCAACGTGTCCTCGCTCACCTTCGTGTGGGACACCACGCCGCCGCAGAGTTTCATGGCCCAGCCGGTGGACGGCGGCAATTATAAGCCTTCCGACCTTACGGGCGTGAACCCCATCCGTGGTACCGCCTCGGACAACGTGCTGCCGTACTCCACGGACCACCTTAGTAAAGTGCAGATGAACCTGTCGTACCTGCTCGGCACCACCACCTATTACTGGAACGGCGTTTCCGCGTTCTCCAGCGCCATCTCTTCGGACGCGGCCTGGACCGACGTGGCCGGCACCGACACCTGGCGTTACCCCTTTGACGGCGCCAACTGGGTGTCCGACGTGGACTATACGCTAATGATGCGCGCCTACGATACGGCCCTGCCCCTGGGCCCCAACGGCGGCAACGAACAGAACCCGTACACCGTCACAAAATACGTGGTGGACAACACGGCGCCCGTCTCGCGCATCTCCACGCCCACGGCCGGCAGCTTTATCCAGGGCGCGCTGGCCGAGATAGACGGTACCAGCTACGCCGGGCGCTCGGGCCAGGTGGCCTACCCCAACGGCCTTAAACTGCGCATCTCCAACGTTATCGGCGCCGATACCTGGTACTGGCGCGGCACCGTGGCGCAGGGGTGGAGCTCCGGCACCGTGGTAGACCTGCCGGTTCAGTATACAGCCTCGCAGTCCACTATCACGTGGTCGTATCCGCCGGCCACTTACGAGGCGCCGACGATACTCTACAACAACCAACTCTACACGCTGGCCGTCTACGCCACGGACAAGGCCGGCAACGTAGAGACGCCCGCGGCCATTACTGTGCGGTCGGACTTCAATTATCCGACTATAACCATCTCCACTCCGATGGCTACAGCCAGCGCTTTCTACGGCCCGTCGCGGCCTACCGGAGCGCTGGCCGGCAATTCGGCCGATACTCCGGCCGGCATCAACCCGCCGATAACGATACAGGTTTCCAATATTTCCGAGCCAGGCGCCGTGAAACCAAAGTGGGACGGCTCGGCCTGGTCCGCGGTCGTGTCCACATGGATGGCTGTCTCCAATCTAAGTCCGTGGACGTTCACGTCGCCGGCCTGGCCCTCCAATAAACGCTTCAAGGCGGAGCTGTGGGCCGTCGATTACGCCGGAAATCAGGTGCCCGCGGATACCTATACGCGCGAGTTTATCTACGACGTGAATAAGCCGTCCTCCACAATAACCAACCCGGCGGTGGCTTTTCACAATGCCGCCCAGGTGGCCACGTTCTCCGGTTCAGCTCTCGATTGGGTCGTCAATTCCTCTACTGAGGCCATGAGCGGTCTTGCTCCGGATGGTATTGAGATCCAGATAGCCGATTCCAACGGCAATACCTTCAACGGCAGCGCTTTCGGCGTCGGTGCGTTCTGGCGCAAGACGGTGTTTAGTACGGGTACGATCACGGGAGGTGGTTCGTTGGTGGTAGATATAGTCAACACCGCCAGTTGGAGCTACCCGCGCTCGCCCGACACCTGGCCGCCGTCCCTGGTGGAAGGCAGTACCTACACCGTGCGCCTGCGCTCCACCGACCGCTCGTGGAACGTGGAGAACTACGTGGAGAAGGCGTTCTGCTACGATACCTCAGCTCCTACCGCCACCATTACCATGCCCGGCAACTTTGCCTACGTGGCCATGCCGGTGATCTCCGGCACGCTGCTGGAGCAGTTCAGCGCGCCCGACCCGGTGAGCGGCGTGCAGCTGGTGATCTTCGACGTGCTGGCCACTAAATACTGGAACGGCGCCACGTGGGACGCGGCCTGGAACGCGGCCAACCACTGGCGCAACGCCACCACTATAGGGCCCAACTCCTGGAACCTGACCGACGCCAACCTGAACACCTATTTCAACAGTCTCAAGGCGTCCAACGTTTCCGCGCAGTTCCGCCTCTACATCCGCGCCCGGGACCTGGCCGGCAACCAGTCCGGAGCCGGCGTGGCCGCCCCCGTCAACCCCGCGGTGACGTTCACGGTGGACCCGGTGATACCTTCTTCGAAGATCACCTATCCCTCCAGCGGGGCTTACGTTAACGCGCCCATCTCGCATATAGACGGTACCGCCACCGATACCAGCCTTGGCGTGCCGTCGGGCCTCAATAGCATGCAGGTCCGCCTCTCCAAATTTAACTCGGCACTGACCCGCTACTATTACAACTGGTCGTTCAACAATTGGACCACCGATTCCGCCGCCTGGGAATTTAAACCGGTGGACGCCGCGTTCACGCCGTGGACCAAAACCATACCGGCCACCGCCTTCACCGGCGCCGGCACGGATAACGGCGACGGCTACCGCTTCGAGCTGGAGAGCGAGGCCAGGGACGCTACGCTGCCGGTGAACGGGGGGCCCAATACCGAAGTGGCCTACGCCACGGCCACGTTCCTGATGGACCTCAGCACGCCGACGGCTTTCATCACGCAGCCGCTGCACAACAGTTACTTCAGGACGCTGTCGGCGCTGACCGGTACCTCGGTCGACCCGATAGTGGGCGGCGGCCTGCCGTCCGGCACCACGTCCATAGAATACGTGCTTACGGACACCGACAAGAAGCCCAACAGGTATTGGAACTTCAATACCCTCGCCTGGCAGGCCGGCTACGTTTCCAGCGTCACGGCCCCGTCCGCCAATTGGACCATGGCCGCGCTGCCCGTCAATTCCCCGCCGGCGGCGGCCAATTCCTGGGCCGTTACGCGCTCCAGCGCCACGTTCCTGCTGAAGATGCGCTTCATCGACACCGCGCTCAACGTGTCCACCTTCTCCGTCAACTACTCCACTTTCACGCTGGACCTGACGCTGCCCATTTCGTCCATGACCTCGCCTCCCGTGGAGGGCGGCTTCTTCCTGGTGGTCTCCAGCATAACTGGTACCGCCACGGACTTCGTGGCCGATATTTCCTCGGTGCAGATCCGCATCCAGCAGGACACCACGCAAACGGACTGCACGGACACCGGCTCCAACGGCCTGTACTGGGGCGGCACGGCCTGGCAGGCCGGCGAGAAGTGGTTCGGCGTTAACTCCTACACTCCCGCCACCGACGTTTGGACTTTCGATTCTTCCAACATCGTCTGGAAGGCTAACTGCTACTACGTCATCCGTTCCAGCGCCGTGGACAACGTAAGTAACGGCGAGTTCAACTGGGGCTGGAGGCGCTTCAAGTTCACGCCGCCGCCCGCCGGCACCAGGATCACGGTGCCCGACAACCTGAAGTACTACAAGGCGTCCACTCTGGTCAGCGGCACCGCCAACGCCGACGCCAAAACGCTGGCGCTGCAGGTGCAGCGCCTCAGCGATAATTACTACTGGAACTTCGCCTCGCCCGGCTGGCAGGTGGCGCTGACCTCCGCCACCGGCATCACGCCCGCGGCCGGTTCTTGGACTTACGGCATTAACCTGCCGCCGCTGGTCAGCGGGTCCTCTTATACTTACCGCACCATCGGCAAGAGCTATTCCGACGTGGACGAATCGGGCTACGCCACCAACCTGGTCTATTACGATACGGCCAAACCCGACGCCTTTGTGCAGCTGCCGGTGGTAACGCAGCTCTACTATAACAGCCTGCCCAAGCTGGGCGGTACCGCGTCGGACCCGCCCGGGCTCTCGCCGCCGGCCGCCGGCATTAACCGCGTCTGGGCGGAGCTGATGGACGGCAACGGGCCTTTTGCCGGTAAGTTCTGGGACAACGCCACGTCCACCTATACCGCCGTCTGGAACCAGGCCGGCAACCAGGGTTCTTACTTCATCGCCGCCTCTTCCTGGACGTACGCGGTCAGTTATCCTACCGCGGCCTTCGTCAACGGCGCGCAGTACCGCGTGCGGGCCAAGTCGCTGGACAACGCTTACAATAACAGCGCGCTGGAGGGCACGGAGTCGGACTTCTCCGCGGCCAACCTGTTCAGTTACGACATCACGGTGCCCACCGCTGTGGTCAAGGCCGTGTGGGCCGGCCAGAGCCGCTCCGGCGTAAGCGTGGCCAGCGGCACCATCCTCGAGGACCTGGTCACGGTCAATATCGGCCAGCAGCCGGGGGTGCAGATCCAGGACATCAAGGTCCACATCAAGGACAACAAACTTGTGCAGTACTGGGACGGCGTAGGCTGGAACGCCAACCCCGCCCTGTTCGCCAACGCTTCCGTCTACCAGTCGTCCTGGTCCCTGGCGGCGCTGCCCACCTGGATGGACAACGGGTCCTACACTATGTGGGCCGAAGCCACCGACAAGGCCGGCAACAACCAGGTTAATTTCACCGGGAACAGTTCTTCCATAACCTTCACCACCGACCTGGCGGCCCCTACGCTGGCCGTGCTTAGCCCCGCGGCCAATACCAAGATCTCCTCGGTCCTCAACGTTACCGGCACCGCCAACGACCCCAACTATGCCACCAACTCGGGTATAGCCGGGCCCTCCAACGTACAGGTGCAGGTCTCCTACCTGCTGGGCGCGGATACCTACTACTACGACAACGCTGCCGGCTACTCTTCGTCCACGCTCAACGACACCAATTCCTGGTGGGCCGCCAGCTTCTGGACGCCGCAGGGCCCGTCCTCCGGCACCTGGACCTACCAGCCCGCCGGCCTTACGGCTTCCATGGTGCCGGACAAGGTGTACCGCTTCCGGGCCCGCGCCCAGGACAACGCTTTCCCGGTGCCCAACCCGGCCGCGCTGATGGCCAATGTGGCCACCAACGTCAACGTGGTCTACGACGTCACGCCGCCTGTCTCGCGTATAACTTACCCGGCCGACCTGGCCAAGGTAAAGGCGCTGGCCTCCATCACCGGCACCGCGCTGGATAACCTGGCCGGCATCTCCACGCTTTCGCAGCTGACCATCAGCATAGCCGAGAAGTCTCCTTCGGCGGGCCACTGGAACGGCGTGTTCCCCGGCACGTTCACGCTGACCTCGGAAACCTACCAGCCGCTCAGCGCGGTTTCCCTGTCCGCCTCCTACAACGGCCTTAACTGGTCCTTCAACGCGCCCAACCTGCGCGACGGTTATACTTACGTTATCAAGACGCGCGCCCTGGACGACGTTATCCCGGCCAATACCGAAGCCGCCATCTCGTCCGTGACGTTCACCTACGATACCACGCCGCCGGCGGCCGCCATAACCTATCCCTACGGCCTGCCGGACTCGCGCGGTAATATGAACGCGCTCGGGACCGTGGCCGGCACCGCCTTCGAGCAGTTCACCATCAAGTCCGCCTCTATAGCGGTGCAGGAAGCCGACTCGCTTTTCTACTACGACACCGGCACCTCCTCCTTCACCTCGCCGACGCAGAAGTGGATAACGGGCGCCGTGGCCGGCACGCTGCCCAACTACACCTGGACCGCGCCCGCGCCGCCGCTGACCGACAACAAGAACTACAACCTTTACGTCACGGCCGACGACGTGGCCGGCAACGTGCTTACGCCGCCGGCGGCCACGGTGATCCGCTACGACACCACCAAGCCGGTGTCGCAGCCCACCGACCCCGTTAACAACGGTTTCATCAAGTACCTGGGCTCGGTGTCGGGCACCGCACAGGACCTTAACTCCAACCAGTCGGGCGTATACGGCGCGCAGGCCAAGATCCAGCGCAACTCGGACGGCCTCTACTGGAACGGTTCTACCTGGGGCGTGCCGGAGGCCTGGCTGGCCGCCATTACGGCGGCGCCCTGGGTGAACCCCTGGACCAAGGCCACGCAGCTGCCGCCTTCCGACAACTTCTCCGGACTGCAGGACGGCTTTACTTACACGCTGATGACGCGCGCTTACGACGTGGCCGGCAATACGCAGAGCGTTATTACGGCCGGCAACCTGTTCACGTTCGATATTTCCAGCCCGACGGCCTTTGTGACGCAGCCGCTCAACGGCACGCGCTTTAATTCGCTGCCCCTGATCACCGGCACGGCTAACGACGCCTTTAACGTCAACTTCCCGCAGGTCCGCATCTACGATATCCCGCTCAACAGGTACTGGGTGGGTTCAGCCGGCAGCTGCGGCGGCACGCCTACTCCCGGCTGGGTGGGCACGGAGTGCCCCAGCCATCCCAACCTCTGGAACGTGGCGCTGGACTCTTCTTCCGCTTCCGGCAGTTTTGTGTGGCGCTACGATTCTTCCACGCCCGGCATGTGGCCGGACCGCGACAACGAGCTGCAGATAGAGGCCCGCGTGGCTGACCAGGCCGGCAACTACACGTTCGCCTCGTCCACGTTCAGCTACGACTCTACTCCGCCGTTGTCCAAGATCCTTTACCCCGCGGTCAACGGCCTGCTGTTCTCTTCTATGACGGCCATCACCGGCACCTCGCTGGACCTCACCTCGGCCGTGGGCGACGTCAGCATCCGCGTCTGGTACCTGAGCGGCGCCAGTACTTATTACTGGCAGCCCACCACTCCGCACTGGTCGCCCTCGGACACCGGCTGGTGGTCCATAGGCGGCGCGCCCGGCCCCAAGGCCACCATGAACCCGTGGAGTTACACCAACTCCGACTTCTCCAACCCCGGCACCGTCAACTTTGCCTGGAAGGAAGGCACGCACGACGCCGGCAACGGCAAAGTGTTCTACCTGGCCACCCGCGCGCGCGACGCCACGTTCAACTATGAGACCGCGTATGCCACGCGTACTTTCCAGTTCGACAACGTGCCGCCGCTGTCGGCCCCGGTGCAGCCCGGCCCGGATACCGCTTACAAGAACCTGCCCGTGCTCTGGGGCACGTCCACCGACGCCGTCACCACGGTGTCCTCGGTCAAAGTTTCGATACTTAGCCAGGACGAAGGCGGCGGGCCCAAGTATTTCGACGGCTCCACAGGCTTCATAAACTCTAACGAGACCTGGCTGTCGGTCTCCAACCTGTACCCGTCCTCCTGGACGTACTCCAGCGGCTTGCTGACCTTCGTGGATAAGCGGCATTACGTCGTGAAGTCGTCCGCCACCGATTCCATCGGCAACGTGCAGAACATCCTGGGCCAGTCCAGGTTCCTGTTCGACACCACCGAGCCGCAGTCCTCCGTAGTGAGCCCGGTGAACACGGCCGTTTACAACGACAACAAGGTGGTGCTGGGCAACGCCTCCGACAGCGGTTTCACTACGGCCATCAACGGCACCGGTTCCGGTGTGTATCCCACCCTGCCATGGCATTTCGGTAAGGTGGAGACGCTGGTGTTCCGCGACACGGAGCCGTTCCTGGCCTCCAACGGGCCCATCATCTACGGCGCGTGGGACAACTCGGGCTACTTCTGGAACGGCTCCACCTGGGCGGCGGCCTCCGCCGGTCCCGTGTGG
>JACRER010000006.1 GCA_016234365.1 Elusimicrobiota bacterium
GGCTTCGACTACCTGCGCGACAACATGGTGATGGACAAGGAAGACCGCGTGATTAGCTGCCGCAACTTCGCCATCGTGGACGAAGTGGACTCCATCCTCATAGACGAGGCCCGCACACCGCTCATCATCTCAGGCCCGGCCGAAGAGTCCACCGACAAATATTATATCGTCAACCGCGTGATCCCGCTCTTGAACGTGCGCTTCATCACCGAGAAAGAGGAGATAGAAGCCAAGCGCGACGGGCTGGACCTGGGCGTTGGCTTCGACGCCATCGTGGACGAGAAGAGCCACACCGCCACCATGACCGAAGAGGGCGTGCGCAAGGCGGAGAAGATCCTGGGTGTGGGCAACATCTACGACGACGTCTCCTCCGAGTGGGCGCACCACCTGACGCAGGGCCTGCGGGCGCACCACCTGTTCAAGAGGGACGTGGAGTACGTGGTGAAAGACGGCGAGATCATGATAGTGGACGAGTTCACCGGCCGCCTCATGCCGGGCCGCCGCTGGTCCGACGGCCTGCACCAGGCCATCGAAGCCAAAGAGAGCATGCGCATCAAGGAAGAGAACCAGACGCTGGCCACCATCACCTTCCAGAATTATTTCAAGCTCTACACCAAGCTCTCCGGTATGACCGGTACCGCCATGACCGAGGCGGACGAATTCTGGGAGATCTATAAACTCGACGTGGTGGAGATACCGCCGAACCGGCCCATGGTCCGCAAGGACACGCCGGACCGCATTTACCGCACCGAGCGCGAGAAGAACAGCGCCATAGTGGCGGAGATCGACGAGCATTGGCGCAAGGGCCAGCCCATGCTGGTGGGTACGCGCTCCATAGAAAAATCCGAGAAGCTCGCCACCATGCTGCGCACCAAGGGCATCCCGCACCAGGTGCTTAACGCCAAGTATCACGAGATGGAAGCGCAGATCATAGCGCAGGCCGGCCGCAAGGGCCAGGTCACCATCGCCACCAACATGGCCGGCCGCGGTACCGACATCATCCTGGGCGGCAACCCGCCAGTGGTGGAGGAGCACGATTACGTCGGCCAGATAGGCGGGCTGCGGGTCATCGGCACCGAGCGCCACGAGAGCCGCCGCATCGACAACCAGCTGCGCGGCCGCTGCGCGCGCCAGGGCGACCCCGGTTCCTCCGTGTTCTACGTCTCGCTCGAGGACGAGCTGATGCGGCTGTTCGGCAGCGAGCGCATCTCCGCCATCATGGAGAAGCTGGGCATGGAAGAGGGCGAGGTTATAGAATCCGGCCTCGTCAGCCGCCAGATAGAAGGCGCCCAGAAACGCGTAGAAGGCATGAACTTCGACGCCCGCAAGCAACTGCTGGATTACGACAACGTGATGAACAAGCAGCGCCTGGCGGTTTACGAGCTGCGCAACGCCATCCTGGACGGGGTGGGCGTGCCGGAGCGCGTGAAGAGCATGGTGCACGAGGCCGTGGAAGAGCAGCTGGACGCGCACGCCCCGCAGGACCAGGCGGCTTCGCTGTGGAACCTGGAGGCGCTCAACGTTTATCTTAAGAAAGTGGCCGGCATAGAGCTGAAATACACTCCGGACGAGGCGCACGTGCTTACGCGCCCGGCCCTGCAGGACGAGGTGCTGCGGCTGGTGGACGAGGCTTACTCCAAGCGCTTCGCGGACTTCGCCGAGCGCAACGTGGATTTTGCCGAGCTGCAGCGGGTGCTGCTGCTGCAGATCATGGACCACATCTGGAAGAACCACCTCTTTGAACTGGACCACCTGAAGAAGGGCGTGGGGCTGCGCGCCTACGGCCAGAAGGACCCGCTGATAGAGTATCAGAAGGAGTCCTACTCGCTGTTCGAGGCGATGCTGGGCCGCGTGCGCGACCAGATGGTGGAGTACGTTTTTCGCATCCAGCTGCCGCCGCGCCCGGTGGCGCGGCCGGTTACGCAGGAGGGGGCGCCCGAGGCTGCCACGGCCAGGCCGCAGCAGGCGGCGGCGCCGCAGAAGCCGGCTAATAAGTTCGCGGATTCCAAGACGGGGCGCAACGACCCGTGTCCGTGCGGGTCGGGCAAGAAGTACAAGAAGTGCCACGGCGTTAACTCGTAAGTCGCAGGTTCGAGGCCGGTAAGTACATGCCTTCTCCGGGTACGCGCGGCCACACCGTGGCCGCGCTCTCGCATTCAGCCCTCGCGCTTACGCAAGCTCGGGCTTCATGATGCCCCTGCGAAGGCATATACTTACCGGCCTCTCCCAAAGCACGATGCTCAAAAAGATCCCGCCGATAGTTTTCCCGCCGCTGACTTCGCTGCTGATCGTTCTTGCTTATCCTAAGGTGGACCTGGGGTGGCTGGCGTGGGTGGCGCTGGGGCCGCTCTGTTATTTCCTGATAAAAACTAAGACGCTCAAGGCCGCGGCGGGGGGCGGGCTGTTATGCGGTTTCCTGACGTACCTTGGGCTGCTCTACTGGATCTATCCTACTATGCGCGCAGGCGGCGTGACCCCGGCGGTGTCCGCGCTGGGGTTGGTGCTGCTGGCGCTGGTGCTCTCGCTGGAATTAGTTCTGATCTCGCTCTACGGCTTCGCGCTGAAGCGAGCCGGGACGAGAGTGTGGCCGTACATGTTCGCCCTGGGCTGGTTCCTGCTGGAGTACGGCAAGGTCTGGCTGAGCTTTAAGGCGGTCTGGTTCCCGTGGTTCATGCTGGGTTACACGCAGTGGGCGTATACGCCGCTTATCCAGATAGCGTCGGTGACCGGCGTTTACGGTTTAAGCGCGGCCCTTTGCCTGTGCGGCGCGCTGAGCGCCTCCGCGGCCGCAGCCGAAGGGAAGCCGCTGAAAAAATTCCTGCTCTTTTCGCCCGCGCTGCTGGTGCTGGCCGGGCTGTGGGCTTTTGGCCGGGCTGAACTGGCCAGGGCGGCCGCGCCGGTGAAATACCTGGACGCCGCGCTGCTGCAACCGTCCATAGACCAGTACGCCAAGTGGGACGCCGCCCAGGCAGATTCCATAAAAAAAACCATGGAAGAGCTGTCGCGCCGCGCGGGCAACGCGGAACTGGCGCTCTGGCCCGAGAACGCGCTGCCCTGCTGGATAGACGAGCCGGCCTGCGCCAACTGGCTTAAGGCCGCCGCCGGGCCCCGCGCCGGCGCCAGCATAGTCGGGTCTATTTCCAAAGGCGCTGGCAAGCACGTTTCAGCTTTCCTCGTGGACGGCAAAGGGGCGGTGGCCGCCTCTTACGACAAGCGGCAACTGGTGCCCTTCGGGGAATACGTACCGCTGCGCGAGTTTTTGGGCAGGTACATAGAGCCGGTAGCGGCGCTGGGGGAATTCCAGCCGGGCGCCCCGGCGCAGCCGCTCTTAGAGCTGCGCGGCCTGAAGCTGGGCGCGGCCATCTGTTATGAAGCCATTTTCCCGCCGCTGTTCACCGGCGACGCGGCCGCCGGCGCGGACCTGTTCGTAAATATCACCAACGACGGCTGGTACCTGGATACCTCGGCTCCCTACCAGCATTTCGCCGCCAATATTTTCCGGGCCGTGGAGACCCGCCGCGCCGTGCTGCGCGCGGCCAATAACGGTATTTCCGGGCTGGTGGACCCGTGGGGGCGCGTGTTGGCCAGCACCGCGCTAAACGAACGCGCCGTCCTTCAGGTGAAAGCGCCTGTTTACTCCGGGCAGTCGTGGTTCACGCTTTACGGCAACTGGTTCGCCCTGGCCGCCCTGCTCGCCGTGGGCGCCTTCCTCCTGGCCGCGCTCCTCGCATGAAAATAGTTTTCTCCAAAGACTACACGGCCAGGCTCCCCGGCCACGTGTTCCGCCCCGATAAGTTCGAGGCGGCGCTGGCGCTGCTTATAAAGGAAGGGGCCGTGCGGCGCGCGGACGTGCTGGCGCCGCGGCCGCCGTCGCGCGCGGACCTGCTGCTGGCCCATTCCAAGGCCTGGGTGAACAAATATCTGCGCTTCGCTTTCGAACCCGCCGACGCGCAAAAAGCCGAGCTGCCCATAACTCGCGGCGTGGCCCGCGCCCACCTCATGAACGTGGGCGGCACCATTCTCGCCGGCGAGCTGGCCCTGGCCGGCGGGATAGGGATAAATTGCGGCGGCGGTTCTCACCACGCTTTCATGGACCGCGGCGAAGGTTTTTGCCTGCTCAACGATATAGCTGTGGCTATCAGAAAAATAATGAAGACCGGGCGCGTGAGGCGCGCCATGGTGATAGACCTCGACGCCCACCAGGGCAACGGCACGGCGGCCATCTTTAAAGGGGATAAAAAGGTCTTCACCTTCTCCATGCACGGTGCAGAAACCTACCCGGAGGAGAAAGAAAAGAGCTCGCTGGATATAGAATTAAAACCCGGCACCGGCGACGCCGCCTACCTGGCCGCCCTGCGCCAGGAACTGCCTCGCGCCATGGACAAATTCCGCCCGGACTTCGCCGTGTACGTGGCGGGGGCCGACGTTTACAAAAGGGACCTGCTGGGCGGGTTCAAACTTACCATGGGCGGAGTAAAAAAGCGTGATGCTTTCGTCTTCGCCGAATGCCGCCGCCGCGGCGTGCCCGTAACGCTCACGCTCAGCGGCGGCTACGCCAAGAAATTCACCGATACCGTCCGCATCCACGCGAATACCATTAGAGCCGCTCTTTTCTGTTAAAATGTGGTGGGGGAGCCATGAAAATACTTATAGCCGAAGACGACAGGATCATGCGGTTCATGCTGGAAGCCGTCCTGCAGAAACGTGGATATACCGTGGAGAGCGCCTCCGACGGAAAAGAGGCCTTGGGGAAAGCTATGGCCGCTCCTCCGGACCTGATAGTTTCAGATGTCATGATGCCGGAGATGGACGGCTTTCTGCTCTGCAAGGAGGTCAAGGCCGAGTCCAGGCTCAGGCATATCCCGGTCATTCTTTACACCGCTACGCGCTGCGAGGCCGGAGAAGCTGAGTTGGTCCGAAAACTCGGCGCCGTCAGGTTTGTGATAAAGACCGGTGGAATAGAGCCCCTGCTGGCGGCCATAAAAGAGGAACAGGAGCATATTCCCCCGTCCGCAGTTGGGCCCGCTCCGGAGCCGGCTTGTGTCCAGGACGTTACGTCGGAATATATAAGCGTGTTGTCGCGTAAACTGTACGCGAAAGAGAACGAACTTAGGCGCGAGCTGGACAGGGAAAAGATGTACCTGGACGTTGCCGGGGCGATGCTGATCGCCTTGGACCGGGATGGGCGCATCTCCATGGTCAATAAAAAAGGCTCTGCCGTGCTGGGGTGGGGCGAGGCTGAACTCATAGGCAGGGATTGGTTCACCACATGCCTGCCTCCGGAAATACGCGAAGAAGTGGCGGGGGTGTTCAAGCGGTTGATGGCGGGAGATGTAAAGCCGGTAGAGCACTACGAAAATCCAGTACTGGACCGCAGGGGGGAACGGCATTTAGTAGCTTTCCATAACGCCGTCGTAAAGGACGCCGAGGGGCAGATAACGGGGGTCCTGTTCTCCGGAGAGGATGTGACCGAGAGGAGAAGCGCCGAGGCGGAAGTGCGGCTGAAGGAACTGTTCCTGGACAGCGCCACCGACCATATACTTGTGCATGATTTTGACGGCAATATCCTGTATGCCAATGAGGCCGTGGGGAAAAAGCACGGGTGCTCGCCCCGAGAACTGCGCGGAGCTAAACTTTCATCCATCGTCGTTGAGCCTGAAGGCGCAAATATCGAGCAGCGCATGCATGACTTAAAACGCTCCGGCAGCGCCATCTTCAACGTCCAATCCGTTGAAAGGGACGGCTCTCTGCTGGAGCTCGAGGTGCACGCAAAGATCATAGACGCGTACGGCCGGAAGGTGGTCCTTACCGTGGGACGCGACGTCACGGAGCGCAAACGTGTGGAGGAGGCGCTGTTCCAGGCTCAGAAACTGGATTCCATCGGCCTGCTTTCCGCCGGCATCGCCCATGACCTCAACAACCTGCTGGGGCCCATACTGGCCTACGCCGATTTTCTGCGCAAGAGTACGCCGCCCGGTTCCGCGCAGCATGAGGATATCAATGAGATCTCCATGGCCGCGGGCCGCGCGGCGGAACTGGTGAGGCAGCTGCTGGCTTTCAGCCGCCGACAAAAATTGGAACTCAAAGTGCTCAGCTTGAACTCCGTGGTGCAGGGTCTGGATGGTATGCTGCGAAGGGTCCTCAGGGAACATGTCAGGCTGGCATATTCCCTTGATCCGTCCGTGGGAATGGTAAAGGTGGACCCTGGCCAGATGGAGCAGGTGGTGGTTAATCTGGCCCTGAACGCCTGTGAAGCCATGCCGAAAGGGGGGACGCTGACCATCTCCACTATGACAAAGGATTGTCCCGGAGGGGAAGGGAAGCGGTCCTGTGTGCTGAGCGTGGGGGACACCGGCTGCGGTATGGAGCCGGACGTGCTGCGGCGTATCTTCGAGCCGTTCTTTACGACCAAGGATTCCGGGCGCGGTATGGGGCTTGGGCTCTCCGCGGTTTACGGCATTGTAAAGCAGAGCGGCGGGGAGATCCACGTGGAGAGCGTGCCCGGAAAGGGTTCGGTGTTCAGTATTTGCCTGCCTTTGGCGGATGCGCCGGCCGCCGCGGCATCCAGCCCGGATCCCCGGGCCATTGGGGCGGTGCTGGTGGTGGAGGATGATGAGACCATGATGCGCATAGCCAAGCGCATCCTTTCCTCTTCGGGATATAAAGTGCTGGGGGCTGTGAACGGCAAAGAGGCGTTGGGCGTTCTCGCGGAAAAATCCGCCTCAATTTCACTGGTGTTGACAGATATGGTAATGCCGGAGCTCGACGGGGTAGGCCTGGCCAAAGAGGTCGTGGCCAGGTATCCCGGCATCAGGATATTGTGCATGTCCGGCTACGATGATAAGCAGGAAGAGTTGCGGACGGCTTTGGGGGACAAGGTCGGATATCTGCAGAAACCGTTCGCCCCTGACGTGCTCCTGGAGAAAGTCGGACAGGTTCTGTCCCGAGCGTAGCTTGGAGTATGGGTTGAGAACGGGAAAGCCGGCCCTGTGCCGGCTTTCCACTTTTTTGGCTTTCTAGAGTTTTGTGAAGGTCAGTTGCTTCACGTTCAGCGTAAAGCCTATGTTGCCGAAGTCCAGCGCGGCCGCCGGAGAGGCCACCGTGTAGGAATTCCCGTTGGTGAAGACCAGCGACTTGTCCGTCTTGTCGCATTCCGAAGAGCCCCACATGCCGCCGCCCCACTCGTAGAGGCTCTGCGCCGCGCCCGGCTTGAAAGCGCTGGCGTAGAATTCGGGATATAGGTAAGCCACGGCCCGGCCTTTTTCCAGCACGCGCACTTCGTGAACTATCTGGTAATGGTGCCGGCTCTTGAGGCAGTAGCCGTAACCGCCAGAGTCGTTGTCGTTCTCGTTGGCCAGGATATTTGAAACTATTATTCAC
>JACRER010000094.1 GCA_016234365.1 Elusimicrobiota bacterium
CGCTTGGCTTCTATCTCCTCTTTCTCGGTGATGAAGCGCACGTTCAAGAGCGGGATCACGCGGTTGACGATATAATATTTGTCGGTGGACTCTTCGGCCGGGCCGGAGATGATGAGCGGCGTGCGGGCCTCGTCTATCAGGATGGAGTCCACTTCGTCCACGATGGCGAAGTTGCGGCAGCGCATCACCCGGTCTTCTTTGTCCATCACCATGTTGTCGCGCAGGTAGTCGAAGCCGACCTCGTTGTTGGTGATGTAGGTAATGTCGCGGTCGTACATCGCGCGGCGCTCTTCGTTCTTCATGTCGTGCTGAACGTAGCCCACGGTGAGGCCCAGGAATTCATGCAGCGGGCCCATCCACTGGCAGTCGCGCTTGACCAGGTAATCGTTGACGGTGACTATGTGCACGCCCTTGCCGGAAAGCGCGTTAAGGTAGGCGGGCAGGGTGGTGACCAGCGTCTTGCCTTCGCCGGTGCGCATTTCGCCTATGCGGCCCTGGTGCAGCGTAATGCCGCCTATAAGCTGCACGTCGTAGTGGCGCATCTTCAGCACGCGTTTGCCGGCCTCGCGCACGCAGGCGAAGGCCTCCGGCAGCAGGTCGTCCAGGGTTTCGCCCTTGGCCAGGCGCTCCCGGAACTCGGGCGTCTTGGCCTTAAGCTGTTCGTCGGAAAGTTTTGAGATCTCGTCCTCGAGGGCGTTGATGCTGTCGACGATAGGCTGTATCGTCTTCATGGAGCGCTCGCTCTTGGAACCGATGATGGATTCAACTAGTTTTTTGAGCATACCCCCTATTAAACCACTTTTAAACGCGTTTATAAAGGCGGCGTGTCGGGAGGGCGGCCTGGGCCATTGGACCCATATCGAGTGTTCCCCATTGGTCCCAGCCAATAAGAACGCCGGCCTGCTACACTTTACTCACGGCGGAGGCCTTATGATATCCCGATTCCATATCCCGTCCCAATTCCCCACGTACCTGAGGAAACTGGTACTTTTCGACAGGCTGATCTCCGGCTTACTCTGGCTAATAATCGCGGCGCTCTCGGTTGCCCTGGCGGTCTCGCTAGCCGACGGAGAAATAGGGGGCATGTCCTTGGCGGGCGCGGCCCTCTTGGCGGTCTGCCTGGTCCTGAACATGTAAACCGCCCAAGAAAGGTTCCCCCGCGGGGCACCCTCTGATATAATCTACTGATGGAGAACGAGCAAAGACCTGCGGCCAGGCTGTGGGTCCGGGCAGCGCTTATCGCGGGACTGTTTTTTTTCTACACGCGCTGGCTGGCGAAGGACGCTTATTTCTCCCCGCTCGACTTCGTCAACCTGGCCTTCCACGAGGCCGGCCATGTTTTCCTGGGCTTCGCAGGGCGGTTCATCATGATGCTGGGCGGCACCGTTTTCCAGCTGCTGCTGCCTGCCGTCTGCCTGGTGCACCTGCGGCGCCGGGGCGCCAACCTGGGCTGGCAGCTGTGCCTGTTCTGGCTGGGCGAGAACCTGCTCAACATCAGCGTTTACGCCGGGGACGCCATAAAACAGGCCCTGCCGCTGGTGGGCGGCGGCGAGCATGACTGGACCTACCTGCTTACGGCAGCCGGCCTCATCGCCCACACGGACGGCGCGGCCAAATTCATTTTTCTGTGCGGCTCGGCCGTGATCTTCTGGAGTTTCTACCTGATAGGCCGCGACGCCCTGGCCCGCGAGCCCCTGGAGTTAGGCAACAACTGATGAAAAAACTTCTGCTTCTGCTGGTTTTCCCCGCCTGCGCCGCGGCCCAGGGCCGCCCCCCCGCCCCGGCGGCCTCTCTCGGGTTCAATTTTTCCTACGCCACCCCGGACGGGCTGATCTCCCGGCGCGCCGGCCTCTCCGCGGACGCCGCGCTGGGAGAACTATCCGGCATGAAAGTACGGCTGGCGGCCGAAGGCACGCACCTGCGTTCACTGGGCCCGGACCATTTCCCGGAGGAGCTCTACAAGGCGGAACTGCACCTGAGCGCCGAGGACAAAAAGAACCGCCTAAACCTGAATTTGGGCTCCAATTCGGACCGCCCCTTCCACTCCCCTTCGGAAACGGACCTGGGTTTCATGTTCTCGCGCACTTTTTCGGAAAAAGGCCCGCACGCCTGGCTCTGGGGCCTGAATTACTCCACGCGGCGCACTTTCCTGCGCGGCATGCCCATACCTTTTTTGGGCTACCGCTACACCACGGACACGCTCACCATAGTGGCGCCTTTCATGGCCCGCTGGCAGGCTTTCAAAACCGTCTCCTTCTCGGCCGCCTACCTGCCGGTACGTAATTTCCGGCTGGCAGCCAATTGGCGCCCCGCACCCTACTTCAGCGCGGAGCTGGAGGCCGGCACCGCCCTGGAGCAATTCCTGCTGGCCCGCCGGGCCGACAAGGGAGAGGCCTTCTTCTATGAAACCTCTTATCTCTCGCTCAAGCCCTCGCTCTCCGTATCAAGGCGCCTGCGGTTCACCCCCGTGCTGGCCTGGCAGCTGCGCGGCCTCTACTATGACGGCTCCAGTTACGACTCGCACCATGCCAAACGGCGCCTTGGCGCCGGCCCCTCGCTGGGCCTGTCCGCAAAATACGACTTTTGAACTTTTCCGGCCGTTTCCGGCACTATTCCCATAGGACCTATATCATTCAGGGAACAACGGCCCTGCCGCAGGGCCGCGGAGGCTGCCATAATATGGATATGCTTAAAAGCGCGTTGATTATTCTGTTGGCCGCGGCCCCCGCTTTCTCCGAGGGCCTGCCGGAATTTAACCTGAACGCCATGCGCGCCACGGACATCCGCGACCACTCGCTGAACCCTTCGCTCTGGGACGGCATCCGGGATTACGACCGCCTGCCCGGCGCACCGCAGCCGGTCTGCGTGCGCGTGGACGGCCTGCCACTCCCCAAAGGTTTTACGCCGCCCGTGCCCACTCCCCGGCCGGAACCCGCCGGCGTCTACCGCACCTATGACCCCGGCCTGCCCACGCCGCTGTCCAAGGGCGGCTACATCCAGATAAATTCCGCCACCAAACTGAAGATGAACAAGGAAAAAGGCGAACTGGCCGTCACTTTCCCCGACGTGGATTTTGGCGGGGGATCTTTTGGCGGGCAGGCGGACCTTTATGTGCGGGTAATAGGCACCGACGAGGCGCCGGCCGTTTCCTGGGCCACCGTCATCTGCGGCAGCGGTAATTTTATGGGCTATAAAGGCTCTACCGTGGACTTCCCGCAGCAGAGCGGCAGCGTGTCTATAAACGAAACGCTGGCCCTGGGCTCGCCCAAGGCGCTGATAGTACGCACGCACCGCTGGCTGGCCGGGGACCTGGTGGCACTGGAGGACCTCTGCACCGACGCTTTCCGCGAGCGCCAGAAGGACTACCGGGCCGAAACCCTGCCCGCCTCGCTTGGTAAATATAAGCTGGAATTCAACGCCCGCAAGAACACTTTGAAAGTTAAGTGGTAGTCTGGCGCAGGGCCTCGTAGAGGGCCACGCCGGCGGAAGTGGACAGGTTCAGGGAGCGCACGCGGTCCGACCACATGGGGATGCGGTACAGGCGGTCGGCGTACTTTTCATAGATCTCGTCGGGAAAGCCGGCGGTCTCGGCCCCGAAAATAAGGCAGGAGTCCTGACGGTAGGGCGCCTGCCAGTAATTTTCCCCCCCGCGCGTGGAAAAGAACAGCAGCGACGGATCCGGCGGCAGCGTGGCCAGGAACGCCTCCAGGTCTTTGTGCACCGAATATTTCAGGAACTGCCAGTAGTCCAGCCCCGAGCGGCGGATCTCCTTGTCGCTCAGGTTAAAGCCCATCTTCCCCACAAAAACCAGCTCCGTGCCGGTGGCCACGCAGGAACGCCCTATGTTGCCGGCGTTCCACGGGATATCGGGGTTGATGAGGACTATCTTCACAATTTGAAGTCGGGGGCGAACTGGCCGTGCCAGAGCTCCAGCATCAGCAGTGCCCACAGCCGGTAGCCGTGGTCGCGCGCGCCGCGCTGGTGCTCGTCCCACAGGCGGCGCAGTTCTTCCTCGCGGAAATAGCCGCGGCCCAGGGCCTTCCGCGACAGGCAGCGGTCCGCCCAGTAATCCCTGAGCTCGCCGCGGAACCACGGGCCGAGCGGTATGCCGAAGCCCATTTTGCCGCGGCTGTAGATCTTGCGCGGCAGCATGTCCTTGAAAGCTTCCTTCAGTATCCACTTGGTGCCGGTAAAGCCGCGCAGCTTCATGTTGTCCGGCAGCAGGTGCGCGAATTCCACCACCTTGTGGTCCAAGAGCGGCGAGCGCGTCTCCAGCGAATTGGCCATGGACGCGATGTCCATCTTGGTCATCAGGCATTCCGGCAGGTAGGAACGCAGGTCCGTGTACATCAGCTTCTCGGTCAGCGAGCCCTGCGCCTCGGCGAACAGCCCTCCGATGTAGCGCTCCGGGAAATTGGCGTCGCGGCCCAGCGCGTTGCGGAAAGCCGGCGACAGCAGGCGCTCCTTCTCGTCGGACTTGAAGAACGAGACCGTGGACAGGTAGGTCATGGACAGGTCGCGCTGCGAGACCGCCTGCAGGAACTTGCGCAGCCGCCACACATTATTGAACGGCGCGCCGCCCTTTTCCGGGAACGGCTCCATGGCCTTAAGCGCGGCCTGCTTGGCCCAATTGGGCAGGGCGGTGAAGTAGCCGGCGGCCTTCATGGCCTGGTAGCGGATATAACCGCCAAAATTCTCGTCGCCGCCGTCGCCGTTAAGGGCCACGGTCACTTCTTTGCGCGTCTCCCTGGAAACGAAATAAGAGGGCAGCGCGCTGGAGTCGGCGTAGGGTTCGGAATAATGCCAGGCCAGCTTCTCCAGCACCGAGGCCATGCTGGCTTCCACCGTGAACTCCGTGTGCTTGGTGCCGTACATCTGCGCCACCTGCCTGGCGTAACCCAGCTCGGAGAATTCCGCTTCCTTGAAACCTATGGAAAAGGTCTTTACCGGTTCGGAGGACGCTTTGGCCATGAGCGCCACTATCACGGAGGAATCTATGCCGCCGGAAAGGAACGCGCCCAGCGGCACTTCGGAGATGAGGCGGATCTTGACGGCCTCGGCCAGCTCCGCGCGCAGGCGCTCCTTGAGTTCCTCCACCGGCGTGCCGTCCAGCTTGCGTTCGCCCAGCGGCAGGTTCCAGTATTTTTTCGTCTCCAGTTTCCCGCCTTGGAAGACCAGCGTGCTGGCCGGTTCCAGTTTGCGCACGCCCTTGAATACGCTCATGGGGCTGGGGATGTACTGCAGAGTCAGGTAGGAATCCACGGCCTTGAGGTCTATGTCGCGCGGCAGGCCCGGCACGGCCAGCAGCGCGCGCAGCTCCGACGCGAAAGCGAAGCAGGACGGCGTGGCCGCGTAATAAAGCGGCTTCTTGCCCATGCGGTCGCGCGCCAGCGTCAGGCGCTTTTTGCGCTTGTCCCAGATGGCTACGGCGAACATGCCGCGCAGTTCTTTGGGGAAATCCTCGCCCATCTCCTCGTAGAGATGCAGGATGACTTCCGTGTCGCTCTTGGTCTTGAACTTGTGGCCGCGGGCGAGCAGGCGTTCGCGCAGCTCCTGGTAATTGTAGATCTCGCCGTTAAAGACTATCCACAGCGTCTCGTCCTCGTTGGTGATGGGCTGGTGGCCGGTGGACAGGTCTATGATGGACAGCCGGCGCATGGCCAGGCCTACGTTCTCGTGCGTGAAGTAACCCTCGTCGTCCGGGCCGCGGTGGACTATGAGGTCGTTCATGGCCTTAAGGGCCTCCCGCGTTACGGGCAGGCCGGAGCCGTTATTGTAAATGCCTACTATGCCGCACATATCAGCCTTCCCCGTACAGCGCCAGCAGTTCATCCGCCACGCGCGCCATGGAATATTTCTCCACCACGGTCTTCCTTGCCTGTTCGCCCAGTTTGAGCGGCAGGGTGCGGTCCTCTATAAAGCCGCGCACGCAGGCCTTGAGCTCCACCCGGTTGAGCGGGTCGAACAGGCAACCGCTGACACCGGGTGCTATGGCTTCTCTGGCGCCGCCCACGCGGCTGGCCATGATGGCCACGCCGCAGGCCATGGCCTCCAGCATGGAATTGGAAAGCCCCTCGGAGATGGAGGGTAGGATGAAGACGTCCGCGGCGCGGTAGTAGGGCAGCAGGTCGTCTTTGGGACCGGTCAGCGTGACGGTGCCGGCCACGCCCAGGTCCGCCACGGCGCGCTTCAGCGCGACCTCTTCGGGCCCGCCGCCAACTATCACAAGGCGGATGCGCGGCTGCTCGCGCTCTTCGGAAAAGATCTCGGCCCAGGCCTCCACGAATTCCTTCACGCGCTTCTCCGGCGAAAGCCGCCCGACGAAGAGGAACGTGGTGAGGTTCTCAAGGCCCACGGCGGCCTTGGCAGCTATCTTCTCGTGGTAGAGCGGCGGGGTGTAGCGGCCGGTGTCCACGCCGTTGCGGAACTGGCGCAGTTTGAGCCCGGCGTAGCGCGGCGTCTCCGACAGCCACTGGCACACCTCGGCGTTCATCACCAGCAGTTCCGGCGCCGCCAGTTTAAAGAAGGCGAGCTTAAGGCGGCCGGCGAAGGTCTTTTCCGAAAGGGAGATCTCGTCCACGCCTTTGCCGCCGCCCAGTTTTATCACTACGCGCTTGCCGGTGAACCGGCCCGCCAGCACGGCGGCCACCGCCGGGGAAGAGGCCAGGTGCACGTGCACCGCGTCGTAAGAAGCGCGGTTGGCCAGCAGCCAGAAAAAGCTTTTAGCCATGAACACCGCGGAATTAAAAGCCCCGGAACCCGGGCAGGCCAGCCGCTTTATCGCCACCCCGTCCACGGACTCTTCCGCCGGCAGGCCGGGCCGCAGCCGGGTCAGCGCCGTCACCTTTACGCCGCGCTTTACGAGGGCTTTTGAAATTTCCAGCGCCTGCTTTTCCGCCCCGCCTATGACGGGGTGGAAGGTCTGGCTGAGCATCAGCACGGAAGTTATCTTCACGCCGCACCCCCGCCGCCGGAGAATTCCCGCCATACCTTGCCCAGCGACTGCCCCATCTGGTAGACGAAGACCACGCCGACCACCGTGACCAGCAGGTAGCCGAGCACGTGGCAGTAAGAGGCGTACGCGAAGCCTACGTCCTTGGGCACGCCCCAGGCGTAAAGCACCTTGGTGAGCGTGAACTCGAAGTTGCCGAAGTAGCCTGGCATGCCCGGCACCGAGGCGGCAACCGCGCCGGTGAATACCAGCGCGACGCATTTAAAGAAATCCAGCGTGCCCTGCAGGCCGAAGGCCAGGCCGATAAGGTAGTAGTTCACCGCGTCCATCAGCCACTGCCCCGCCGCGAACAGGAAGATCAGCGCGCCGCTCCTGAAAGAATGAAAGCCTTTCACGCCCATAGCCACCCGCTCGAACACGGCGCGCACCCGGGGGAAGCGCGCGAAAAAGCCGGAGCACCAGTGGTGGGAGATGATCTCGTCGGCGAAGACCAGCGCGCCCATGGCCGCTATCAGCCCTGCGAACGCCACCCAGAGCACCTCGTCGTACTTCATGAACCCGCCGGTGATGCCGCCAAAGTAGGCGGCCGCCGCGAACAGCAGGAACAGCACCAGCGTGTCCAGCGCGCGCTCCACCACTATGGTGGCCAGCACGGTCAGCATGGGGATGCCGAAGATGCCTGCGCCGAACGTGGCGCGGGCCACCTCGCCCAGGCGCAGCGGCAGCACGTTGTTAAGGGCCAGCCCGGCCGCCTGCAGGCGGAAGACGTCCCACAGGCGCACCGGCGCCGACGGGTTTAGCAGCAGCCGCCAGCGCGCGGAGCGCAGCAGCATCTCGAGCAGCACCGCCACGGAGAACGGCAGGATATAAACGGGGTTCACGCGGGAATAGATGCCCGCCAGGGCCGCGAAGTCCACGTTGCGAAAAGCGAAGTAGAGCAGGACGGCGCCTACCAGGAAACCCGCCAGGATGGAGATCTTCGCTTTCACTTTAGCCTTAAACCGCGCCTATGCTTTTAAGGAACGCGTCCTCGCCGGCCGGCCGGCCCAGGAACTTGGCCACCTGCGCGGCCTCGTCGTAACTGCGGCCCGGCGCCAGGATCAGCTCGCGGTACTTGGCCCCGGTCTCGGGGTTCATAACGCCGGCGGCCTCGAACGCGCCGAACAGGTCCTGCGCTATGACCTCGCTCCAGAGATAGCTGTAGTAGCCCGCTTCGTAACCGCCCATCAGGTGGCCAAAGCTGGCCTGCGGGTGCGTGCCGGGACTCATGGGGATGAGCGCTATTTTTTTCATCAGTTTCTCGTACACCTTGGTAGTGTCCACCCGGCCCGCGGTGTGGTATTTCATGTCGAGCAAGCTGAAGAAGATCTGCCGCAGGTAGACCATGCCGGAGTCCATGTTCTTGGCCTCGATGAGCTTTTTAATGGTCTTCTCCGGCAGCGCCTCGGCGGGGTTTTTATAGTGGCCGGAGATACGGCGCAGCACTTCGGGCGAATAGGCCCAGTTCTCCAGCATCTTGGACGGCACTTCCACGAAGTCGCGCGAAACGCTGGTGCCGGCGAACTTGCCGTACTTGGCGCGGGTAAAGATGTTGTGCGTGACGTGGCCGAACTCATGGAAGAGGGTGACCACCTCGTCGAACTTGAGCAGCGGCGGCTTGTCGCCGGACGGCGGCGAGAAGTTGGACACTATGCCGGCGGCGGGCAGTTCATAAGAGCCGTCCGCGAGCTCGTGGCCCTTGCGGATGCCGAAGCAGGCGGCGTGCTTGTACTTGCCATCGCGCGGGAACAGGTCCAGGTAGAAGTAGGCCGCCACGGAGCCGTCGGCGTTCCTCACCTCGTAGGCGCGCACGTCCTGGTGCCACCTGGGCAGGTCCGCCGGCACGAACTTCGCGCGGAACACCTCGCCGAACACCTCGAACATGCCCTTCAGCACGGTCTCGAGCGGGAAGTATTCCTTTATCTTCTCGTGGTCGATGGAGTATTTGGTCTTCTTGAGCTGGTTATTGTAGTAGGCGGTTTCCCAGGCGTTCAGGAACTTGTCGCCGGTACCCTTGAGCTTCAGGCGGGCGCGCAGTTCCTTGCGGCCCTTTTTTTTGAGCTTGGCCTGCGTGCGCTCCAGGAAAGCGAACACGGTGGCGCTGTCCTTGGCCATGCGGTCGTCCAGCACGTAGTCGGCGAAGGTCTTGTAGCCCAGCAGCCTGCCTATCTTGCGGCGCAGCGCTATGGCGTCCTCCATCAGCTTTATGTTCGCGCCCTGGCAGCGGTTGTTGCACATCGCTTCCAGCCGGCGGCGGGCGTCGCCGTTCTCCGCGTTCTGCATGAACGGGATATAATCCGGGTAATTCATGGTGACCAGGTAGCCGCCCTTGCCGGTGCGCTTGAGACGCGCCTTAAAATCCTCGGGCAGGCCCTTCAGCTCTTCGGCGGTCACTTCCAGCGCGTCGTTGACGTCGCGCAGGTTCTTGGCGAAATCCAGTTCGATGGCGATGAGCTCCTTCATGAGCTTCTTCACCTTGTTCTTTTTGCGTGGTTCCAGCCCCAGGCCGTTCTGCTTAAAATCCAGCAGCGTCTTCTCCAGCAGGCGCGCGTCCACCGGGTCCAGCTTCTCATTTTTGGCGGCGTACTCGTTGAGCGCGTTGAACAGGTCCTCGCGCGTCATCAGGTCCACGGAATACTGGCTCACCTTAAGTTCCAGTTCCTGGCTGGCGGCGCGCAGGTCCGCGTTATCGGAAATATAGGCCAGCATGGAGGGAATACGCACGGCCTCGCCGAACTCGCCGGTAGCCCGCTCGAAAGCCAGCATGGTATTGGCGAAAGTTCGCTGACCGGCCGGCACCGAGGCCACTGCCTTAAGCGCGGTCTCGAGTTCCGTTTTAACGGTTTCAAAAAGTGCTTTTACCCGCTCAGGGGTATAGGAAAAAACAGGCGCTTTAGACATTAAAGCCTCCGGGGAATTTACGATATCCTTATTATACAAAGTTGCCGGGGAGGCCACGGGCCGCCCGCCGCCTATTCGGCGCCGAGCGGGATAGTGAAGTAGAAGGTCGCGCCCTTGCCCTGTTCGCTTTCGGCCCAGATCTTGCCATGGTGCAGGGCCACCAGCTCGTTCGCTATGGCGAGGCCCAGCCCCACACCTTCGCGCGCTCCGCCGTCGTCCACCTGCACGAACTTCTGGAAGATCTTCTTGAGATTTTCAGGGGCGATACCGGGCCCGGTATCGCGGACGCCCACTACCGCGCCCGGCTCCGGGTTAGCCGTCCGCGAGGCCGCCACCAGCACGCTCCCGCCCTTCGGGGTGGACTTGATGGCGTTGGCGATAAGGTTGGTAAGGACCTGGATGATCCTGGTGCGGTCCGCCAGCACGGTCACGTCCGGTACCGGCGCGCGCACAGTAAGGGTGAGCTCTTTGGTCTTGGCCCAGGGCAGCAGCCCGTCGCCCGCTTCCGCAAGCATGGAGCCCAGCGAGACCGGCTCCGGGTGCACCGTCAGTTTGCCCGACTGCAGCTTGGAGAAATCCAGTATGCTGCGGATCATTTCGGTAAGGCGGCGGCTGTTGCGCACGCTTATGGCCAGGAATTTGCTCTCGTCGGTATCCAGCTTGCCGTTCGCCGTGTCGGTAAGCATCTCCAGCGCCGAACTGATGGAGGAAAGCGGCGACTGGAGTTCGTGCGTTATCTTGGAAAGGAACTCCTCCTGCAGGCGCTGCGCTTCCTTGAATTTCGTAAGCTCCGGCAGCGTGGTGTAGGCGCCCACCACCCGGCCCTCGTCGTCCTGCAGCAGGGCCATGGAACCGCGCAGGGCCCGCCCCACTTCTTCGTCCCCGGCCTGGCTCACCTTGCCCGAAACCGGGGCTCCCGACGAAAGGTCCATGTCTTCGGAAAGGGTCAGGAAATGCTCGCCCGGGTTAAGGTGCTCGCTCACGTGCGTACCGGCCACTTCGGCCAGGCGTTTGCCGGAGATGGCCTCGGCCGCGGGGTTCATCATGAGGATCTTGCCGTCCTTGTCCACTATCACCTTGCCCTCGGCCACTTTCGACAGGACTTTTTCGGTGCGGTCGCGGGTACTCAGGATGCGCTCGTTCTCCTTGGTCAGTTCTTTAGTGGCTTCGGCCACCTGGTGGTCCAGGCTTTCCTTTATCATCTTCAGCGCGTCCTCGTAAACGCGCACGCGCTCCTGCGGATTTGTGACGGCGGATTCCACCAGCCTGGTAAGCAGCGACCCCAGGCTCATGCCGGCCAGGATGTTGCCCCCCTGCTGCCCGCCCCCGGGACCAGGCCCCGGGCCGGGGACCGCTTCTACGGGCCGCGGGGCGGGCGGGGCGGCGGGAACGGGTAAATGCGCCCGGGGCGCCGCCGGCCGCTGCGGTATTCCAGGGGCAGGAATGACCGCCGGCCGGGGCGCTTGTGACGCAACGGGGCGCGCGGCGGGCCGGGGCGCCGCCGGCTTAATAACCGGCTGCGGCTCCTGGCGGCCGGCCTGGACATAACTGATCACCTCGGGACGGATGGCCGTAACGTTGCGCTGGCGCAGGAATTCCGCAAAATAACCCGCGGGCTGGTTCTTTGCCCCGCCGCCCAGGAATTCGCAGAGCGCCCCTATCTCGAAAGAACGGACGCCCGCTAAAAAGTTCACGCCGCGCAGGCCGTGCGATTTAAAAAGAGCGGCCAGGTTCTGCGCGTCCTGGCTCACGGCCGGCACGGCCGTGCCGTCGAAAAGCCACACATCCGCGGAAAAAGACAGCGACAGCGTTGTGGCCCGCTTGGCGGCCAGGACCTGCCCCAGCAACGAGAAGGCCTTGATCACGGACTCTATGACCAGGGGGTGCTTGAGCGTGTAGAGCGCCGCCAGCTTGGAGGACTTGGAAAGCATCGTCACAAGATCGGCGCACAGCTCGGGATAGGACTTGGGATAAGCGTTGCCCCCCCAGATGCTGGAGTTCAGGTACTCGTCCATTTTTTCCGGCGTAATAGGTTCCATAACGCTACCCCATCATTATCTTCAGCGCTTCCTGAATGGAGGTAAGCCCCTGCGCCACGGCGTTCAGCGCCGACTGCCGCAGCGTGGTCATGCCCTCTTTGAAAGCCAGGGCGCTCAGCGCGTCGGCGTTGGCGTTGGCGGTTATCAACTGCCTCATCTCCGAACTTTGCACCGGCATCACCTCGAACAGCGGCATGCGGCCGGTATAGCCGCTGTTGTGGCAGTGCTGGCAGCCGGCGGAGTGGTAGACCGTGGCGAGCTTGGCGGCCTCCTCGTCGGTCAGGAATTTGCGGTCTTCGGCGGACAGGGGGACCGGGGTACGGCAATAGGGGCAGAGCGTGCGCACCAGCCGCTGGGCGATGACCATTTTAACGCTGGCCGCCACCATGTACGGCGCCACTCCCATGTGGGTAAGGCGCACCACGGTGCCGGGCGCGCTGTTGGTGTGCAGCGTGGAGAACACCAGGTGGCCGGTGATAGAGGCCTTTATGGCTATCTCCGCCGTCTCCAGGTCGCGGATCTCGCCCACCAGCATAATATCCGGGTCCTGCCTCAGGAAAGCCCTGAGCGTGGATTCGAACGTCAGGCCCACGGCGGGGCGGATCTTTACCTGGTTCACGTTGGGGACCTCGTACTCCACGGGATCCTCGGCGGTCATGATGTTGACTTCCGGTTTATTGAGGACGTTGATCATGGTGTAAAGGGTGGTGGTCTTGCCCGAACCCGTGGGGCCCGTTACCAGGATGAGCCCGTGCGGGCTTTTAAGGACGGTGTCCACGGCCTTAAGTTCGCGCGGGGTCATGCGGAGCGTGCCCAGGTCGGTGTTGAGCTTGCTCTGGCCCAGCACGCGCATGACTATTTTTTCGCCTTTGATGCAGGGCAGCGTGCTCACGCGGAATTCTATCTTCTGGCCTTTTATCTGCACGCGGAACTGGCCGTCCTGCGGGATGCGGCGCTCCGTTATCACCAGGCTGCTCATGATCTTTATGCGGGCGGTCAGGCGCGGGTGGATGGAGATGGGCAGCGTGGTGAGCTGCCGCAGTACGCCGTCCACGCGCACGCGCACTATAACGCGCTCCTCGTTGGGCTCCATGTGGATGTCCGAAGCCCGCATCTCCACCGCCTTCATCAGGATCTTGTTGACCATCTGGATGAGCGGGGAGTCCATCCTGATATTTTCCAGGCCGGCCGTTTCCTGCGCCTCTTCTTTTTTCTCGGCGGCGGGGTCTATAACTTCCAGGTCGCTGGTGTCCTCGTTAAAAACTTCCTCTATTTCCGGAACCTGCTCTTCCGGCTGGGCCGGCGGCCGCAGGGCTTCCGGCGGCAGTTCCACGGGCTGCGGGGACGCGACCGGGAGGTCCACCGGTACTGCCGGGGCGGCCGGTTCCGCCAGTTCTTCCACGGCCGCCAGTTCGGGTTCACCGCCAAACCGCTCTATCTCTATGACCGCGGGCACCGGCTCCACCGCGGCCTCGGCCACCGCCCGGACCTGGCGCGGCGCAGGGGCCGCAACCGGCTGGGCACCGAATACCCGCGCTACGCTTTCCAGCAGTTTGGCGTTGGAAACCGGTTTCTCCAGGAAATCGGAGATATCCATGTTGAGCGTGCGCAGGTGCTGGCGGTTGGAGGCGCCGGTGAACATTATTATCTTCATGGTGCGGGTATCGTAGTTGCTGCGGACCTCCTGGATGAGTTCATACCCGTTCATCTTGGGCATGTTAAAGTCCACCAGCACCAGGTCCGGCGGTGTGGCGCTTATAACGCTCAACGCTTCGGCCCCGTTGCCCGCCTCGAGCACCTTATAATGGTTCACCGTCAGCAGGTGCTTTACGAGTTCGCGGTAGTCTTTGTTATCGTCCACTACCAGCACGGTGTAGAGTTCGCGTACCGGGGCCTTACCCTTAACGAGCGGGGAGTGGGCCCCTTTGTATTCCCTGAACATGGCGTCCAGGTTCTCTTTGAAATTTACCGCCCCTTGATTTTCCATAACGCGCACCGCCCCTAGCCGCGATTTTACTCAGTCACCTTCACTTGCCCCTTTTGCTCCTGCCCCCCCCCGTTACGCCAATAGTATACCCCCCAAAAGAAACGCGCACCATTGGCAAACTCCACCCAGGATTGACTTTTTGCCACCTTAAGGCGCAGCGCCCCTGAGGGAGGCGGCTCCCACCGGGAAAATTGGAGTTACCGGAGAATGGTCAGCGGCGCTTTTTAGGGCGCTCTACGGGGCACGCGCCGTTGCTGCGGAAAGCGGAAGGGACGCAGCCGGCTATCTTCTTGAACTGCCTGATGAAGGATTCGGGGTTGGCATAACCCAGCTGTGCGGATACCTGCTTTATGTTCCCGGCACCGGACTTGAACAGGGCCCGGGCCTGGGAGATCTTGACGCTTAATTTATACTCGGTAAAGCCCAGGCCGGTCCGCTCTCGGAAAACCCGGCTTAAATATTTGGGGGAGAGAAAGACCGCGTCCGCGGCGTCCCGCAGGGAAACTTTTTTAAAGCAATTGGCCTCTACGAATTTTTTTACGTGCTCCATCCGGGCGTCAATGTCCCAGTCGGCCGGGTTTTCCCCTGGCGAGGCGGCAAGTTCTTTCTCTATGGCGGCGCGCATCTCTTTCAGGGAGAATGGCTTTTCGATATACCCGGACGCCCCGCCTTTAAGGGCCTTTATGGCCACGTCCTTGGTGCTGTACCCGGTAAGCATTATCACCCGCCGGCCGGGCTCCAGGGCCTTTATTTTCTCCAGGGCGGCCAGGCCGCCCATCCCGGGCAACTGCACGTCCAGGATAACCAAACCGAGCTCGTTGGGCTTTCCCAGCACGGCAAGCGCTTCCTCCGCGCTATGCACGGCGGTAATATCGTAGTCTTCGAACCAGAGTTTAAAATCGGCGCAAAGATCTTTATTATCGTCTACAAGCAGTATTTTTGACCGCATACCGGTACCCGGCTGAACCGCCCCCCTTCCTCTATAGTAACATGCTTCTGTCGATATCGCAATAGAGGGCCGGGGCGCCCTTAGGGCCCAATAGGGCCTGGGCCCTATAACCGCCCTGTTTTGGGTCCTAGGCCTCTACTGAAAACGCTTATTAACCACTAAACTATAACTATGAAAACAAACATCTTCCTCACCTCGGTAATGTCCCTGCTGACGATGGGCGCTTCCGCCTTCGCGCAGGACTTCAACCTTAACTCCATAAGCGCCGCCGACATAAAGGCGACGCAGACCGACAAGGGCATCTTCGATTTCATAAAGCCCGACAAGCCCGAACCCATGGGCCAGAAAGAATGGACCGTCATGGTCTTCATGAACGCCCACAACAACCTCAGCGACAGCCAGCTGCTGGGCCTGGTAGGCAAATGGGCCGAGAAGGACGTTAAGGAAATGAAGGAAGTCGGCACCACCGACAAGGTCAATATAGTGGTAGAGCTTGGCCTCAAGGGCAAAGGCTCCAAGCGCATGCTCATCACCAAGAAAGGCAGCGTGCTCTCTTCCGGCGAAACGGTCTACAGCGAAGACCCTAAAGCCGACATGGGCGATTATAAGCGCGTGGTTGAGTTCGCCAAGTGGGCCAAAACCACCTTCCCCGCCAAGAAGACCATGCTGGTGCTGTGGAACCACGGCCTGGGCTGGATAGACCCCAAGATGGAGCAGGCGCCTTCCGGCACCGGCACCTCCGCCAAGGGCATTCTCTTTGACGACGAGACCAAGAACTACCTGCGCACCGCCCAGATGAAAGAGATGATGCGCCAGATCGGCTACACCGACATCGTAATGCAGAACGCCTGCCTGCAGCAGATGGCCGAAGTGCTCTACGAGATGAAGGATTCCGTGGGCCTGTTCGTGGGCTCCGAGGAGACCATGCTGGCGCAGGGCTACGATTACACGAAGCTCCTCAACTTCATGAACGCCAACCCGGCCTTCACCAACGACCAGCTCAGCGACTGGCTGATGAACTGGTATAAGGAGTTCTACGCCGGCGGCATGAACGTGGGCCCCATCTCCATGCCCCTGGACGACATGGGCGCCACCCTCTCCACCGTGCGCCCGGCCGCCCTTAACGAGCTGCCCGGCTACCTGGACGCTTTCGCCGCTGCTGCCATGCGCAACAACGAGACCGAGGCCGTTAAGACCGCCGTGGCCAACGTGATCCGCTTCACCAGCCTGGACCCCGCCAACGACAAAAAGAAGATGATAGCGGCCTACGCCGACCTGGCCGACTTCGCCCGCATAGTGGGCGAGAACGCCCGCTCGCAGGAGACCAAGCAGGCCGCGCAGAACCTGATAGGCTTCGTAAAAGGCCGCCTGGTAATGCGCGCGGTTGGCATCCACGGCGACAAAGAGAACGGCTACGATTACACCAAGGTGGGCGGCATAGCCATCAACACCACCATGAAGGCCAAGAAACTGCCGGACGCGCTGGCCGGTCTCTACGAGACCAAGTACAGCGACCTCGGGCTCTCCAGGGCTTCCCAGTGGGACGAGTTCGTGACCTGGAGCGACAACGCGTGGCGCTCCGCCCGCTAAGCCGCGGCTAAACAAAAAAGAACCCGGGGAAACTTCCCCGGGTTCTTTTTTTGCGGCCGGCCAGCTTAGCGGAAGTGGTCGCGCATCATGCGCACCAGGCCCTCGGTGGCCTTGCCGGGTATTTCTTCCCCTTCCCAGTTGATGGAGAAGTGGGCGTTCTTCTGCGTGGGCTTCACGTAGGTTTCGTACATGGGCAGCACGGTGGCCAGGATCTGGTGCTTTATGCCCTCTATGTCGCGGCCGCGCTCGCTGATGTCGCGCTGCACGCGGCGCAGCACGGCGGTCACCATGCCGGTGGACACGAAGATCTTGAAGTCGCACTGGTTGGCGAGCTTGGGGAAATGCAGCGCGTAGAGCCCTTCCACCACTATGAGCTGCGTGGGCTTGCAGGGCACGCAATCTTTTTCGCGGGTGTGCTGCTTGAAGTCGTACACCGGCTGCTGGATGGCCTTGCCGGCGCAGAGCTCGTTGAGCTGTTTGGCGGCGAGTACTGCGTCTATGGCGTCGGGATGGTCGAAGTTGTAGGTCTTTCTTTCTTCGAAAGTGAGGTGGTCCAGAGGCTGGTAGTAATTATCCAGCGAGAAGAGCTGGCCGGTGATGCCTATCTTCTCGCACTGCTGCACGAGCTTGGCGGCAAGAGTGGTCTTGCCGGAACCGGAACCGCCCGCTATGCCTATTATGAACCTGGATTTTTTTGTGTTGTCCATTTTATTTGCGGCCGCGATCCGGCCATAGTTATGATACAAAAAAGACGGCGCCCCGGTCAGAACAGGAACGCCATCCCGCCCAGGAAAAATGCGAAGGAGACCAGCAGGTAGGCCGACGGCGGCTTGCGCTCCAGGGCGCATTCGAACGCCGAGGCGAAAATGGTGCCGGTGATGGCGATGCCGGAAACCGCGGCCAGCGCCGCGGAACCCCGGATGGCGTTAAGGTAGAACACCAGCGACAGGTACGTGCCCGCCGCCGAGCCCACGGTCATCCACAGCAGGTTGCGCGGCCCCAGCTCGCGGGCCTTTTGCACAAAGTGGAACGGCCGCACGCGCGCAAGAGCGGCGAACAGCAGCAGCGCCCCCAGCGCGCGGTACAGGTTGCCCTCCGTGGTGCCCAGCCCAGGCGAGCGGTCGAAGGCGTAGCGCGTAACCAGCACGCCCAGGCCGTCCAGCGTTATGCCGCCGAACGCGAACGCCGTGGCCCGCAGGTTCCAATGGCCGTGCCTGCGGAAAGATTCCAGCGAGAAAACGAACAGGCACACCACGAAGAATAAAATGGCCACCAGTTTGCGCGCGTCCACCGCCTGCCCGAAGAGGAAATAACTGATGACGCCGATAATGAGCGGCTGGAAACCGAAGATCAGCATGGTACGGCCGGGGCCCATCAGAGAGAACGCTTTTATAAGGCAGATATCCGCCAGGCCCAGGCCTATCATCCCGGAAAAGCAGAACAGCGCCGCGCACGAAGGGCTTATTTGGTGAAAACCGCCGGTGAACGCCACGGTCACGGCGAACAGCGCAGCCGCAACCGCGCCCTTGAAGCAGTTCACCCACAGGCTGGAAACGCGCCGCGCGTAATGCGTGAAGAACTGCACGCCCACCGCGAAACTCAGATTGGCGGCCAGCGCGTAAATATAAACTTTATCCATGAAGATTTCCCAAAGAGGTCCCCAATATTATAGATTTTCTCCCCCTATCGAAACTTCACCTTGATCGGGAGATTAACATAACATCCCGACACTACGCTGTCAGGGAGGTCTGCTACACTTTTTATATGGACCTGCAGGAAAAACTGGAAATACTGGCAAACTCCGCCAAGTACGACGCCTCCTGCGCCTCCAGCGGCTCCAACCGCGCGGGGCGCGGCACGGGTGCGGCCCACCAGAGCGGCGTCTGCCACAGCTGGACGGCGGACGGCCGCTGCGTGTCCCTGCTGAAGATCCTGATGACCAACGAGTGCGTGTACGATTGCGCCTACTGCGTGAACCGCCGCTCCAACGACTCGCGGCGCGCCAGCCTTACCCCGGACGAGATAGCCGGCCTCACCTTCGAGTTCTATAAAAGGAATTATATAGAAGGCCTGTTCTTAAGCTCGGGCATCACGGTCTCCCCGGACCGCACCATGGAGCTGATGCTGGAGGCCGTGCGCAAGCTCCGCAACGTTTTCCACTTCAACGGCTACGTGCACATGAAGGTGATACCCGGCGCGGACCAGGCCCTTATAGACCAGGCCGGCCTGTGGGCGGACCGCGTAAGCGTGAACATAGAACTGCCTTCCGACAAGAGCCTGCAGCTGCTGGCCCCCGGCAAAACCAAGGACACGGTACTGCGGCCCATGCACCGCCTCGCCCAGAAAATAGCCGCCCACAAGGACGAGCGGCGCTCCATAAAAAGTTCCCCCGCCTACGCGCCCGCCGGCCAGAGCACCCAGCTTATAATAGGCGCCACTCCGGAGACGGACCGGGAGATAATAAAGCTCAGCGAGGCGCTCTACTCCAAGATGAGTTTAAAGCGGGTCTACTTCTCCGCCTTTATACCGGTCATGAAAGACAACCGCCTCCCCGCACTGCGCGAGCCGCCCCTGCTGCGGGAGCACCGCCTGTACCAGGCGGACTGGCTGCTGCGCTTCTACGGCTTTACCGCGGACGAACTGCTGGACGAGAGTCACCCGGCCCTGGACCTGAATTTCGACCCCAAAACCGTCTGGGCGCTCAACAACCTGGACAAGTTCCCGCTGGAGGTGAACAAGGCCTCCTACCAGGAGATCCTGCGCGTGCCCGGGGTGGGCGTAACCTCCGCCCAGCGCATAATCCGCGCGCGCCGCGCCGGGCCCCTGGCGCTGGAAGACCTTAAAAAACTCGGCGTGGTAATGAAACGGGCCATGTATTTTGTGACCGCCGGCGGCAAATACGGCGGCGTAAAAAAAGAAACCGAGGAGGCCATAAAGGTAAAACTGCTGGAGCACAAAAACCCGAACGGCCAGCTAAACCTGTTCAGCGAGAAAGAACTGGTAAAGGAGGGCCTTGAGGCCACCGTAACGGGGCAGCTGTAACCCGCCCCTGGCCGCCCATGAGGACATATCTTTACGCCGGCACTTTTGAAAGCTTTTTAACCGCGCTCTCGCTGGCCCTCGAGCGCCCGGAGGAGTGCGCCATAGCGCGGGAGGGAGGCGCGGCGGCGGAGGGCGGGCTTTTCTCGGAATTTATCCAGGCCGGGGCGGACCCGGCGCGCGCGGCCGGCATGCGGGACCTTTTTGAGCGGCAGGGTTCCGCGGAATCCTGGCAGCACGCGCGCTTCGCTTTCCTGTCGGAAGCGGCCGGCTGCGAGGACGCCGTGCTGGCTTACGCCCGCCTTATAAAGGAAAGGGGTCCCGCGGCGGACGACCTGCTGGCCGACGACCGCGTAAAAAAAGTTCACGGCCTGGCGCGCTCGGTGGGCGGCGAGGCGCACATGTTCAAAGGTTTTGTGCGCTTCAAGGAACTGGCGGATAAAACGCTTTACGCCCGCATAGAGCCGGACCACAACGTATTGCCGCTGTTGACCGGGCATTTCAGGGCCCGGCTGGGCAGCTTTAACTGGATAATCCACGACGCCCGGCGCGGCCGGGCCGCCCTCTATTGCGGCGGCCGGCTTATTTACGCGCCCATAACGCAGGAAAAAGCCCTGGAGTTCGACGGCAAAGAGGCGGCAGTGCAGGCGCTGTGGCGCCACTTCTTTAAAACCGCCGCCATCAAGGAAAGGACCAACCCGCGGCTGCAGCGGCAGAATGTGCCGCTGAAGTACCGCGCCAACCTCACCGAGTTCGAATAATTACCTGGAGGACAGGATAAAGGAAAGCAGGAACGCCGCGCTGACCACGTACATAAGCGGGTGCACCTGCCGGAACTTGCCGCGTGCCAGTTTGATGGCGGTGTAGGTAATAAAGCCAAAGCCTATGCCATAACTGATGTTGTAGGTGAACGGGATGCCTATCATGGTAAGGAAGGCCGGCAGGGCCTCCTCGAAATTATCCCAGTCGATGTCGCGCACTATTTTCATCATCAGCGAACCCACCAGGATAAGCGCCCCGGCGGTTATGGGATACACGAAATAGTCGCCGCTGCCGGGCGGTATTACGTCCGGCGGCGGCGTAAAGCCGGCGCCCGTAAGCAGCCCGTAATGCGCGGCGTTGGGCACGCGGTAGCCGCCGCCTATCATCTGTATCACCGGCGCGAAGAAAGCGCACAGCGCGAACAGCAGCCCCGTCACCACCGCGGAAAGCCCGGTGCGGCCGCCTTCGGCCACTCCGGCCGCGGATTCCACATAAGTGGTTATGGAGCTGGCGCCGAACAGGCCGCCCACGGCCGCGGCCGCCGAGTCCACCACCAGGATCTTCTTGATATCCTGCACGCTGCCGTCCTTGTTCACGAACCCGGCCTGCTCACCGACCGCCACCACGGTGCCCATGGTATCGAAAAAGTCGGTAAGCATGATGGCGAAGATCGCGAACAGCAGGCCCGGCGCCAGCGCGTAAGAGAGGGCGAGCCGGCCGTTGACCGACTGGAAAGGAGCGAGGAAGGTCTCGAAACTGGGCACGTCGGTGAACACCTTGGGCACGGACGTCACGCCCAGCAGGAAAGCCGCCGCCGTGGCCACGGCTATGCCCCAGAGAATGTCCCCTTTTACCTTGCGCGCCATGAACAGCGCCGTCGCAAAGAAGCCGGCAAGCGTTACCCACACGTAAGCGCGGGAAAAGTCGCCCAGCGCCACCAGCGTTACCGGCGCGGGCCGGATAATGCCGCCTTCGTTGAGGCCGATAAGCGTGATGAACAGGCCGATGCCCACGCCGATGGCGCGCTTGAGGTTGAGCGGGATGGAATCCATTACGGCTTCGCGGAAGCCGGTGACCACCAGGAGCAGGATGAGCAGGCCTTCGATAAAGATAACGGCCATCCCCGCCTGCCACGGCACGTTGGCCTGCTGGAAACCGATGACGGAGAAAGTGAGCACGGCGTTTATGCCCATGCCGCTGGCCAGCGCCAGCGGCCGGTTGGCCGCCAGGCCCATTACCACGGACATCAGCGCCGCGCCCAGCGCGGTAGCGGTTACGGCGCCCGCAAAAGGCACTCCGGCGGCGGACAGGATGCCGGGGTTTACGAAGACGATGTAGGCCATCGTGAGGAACGTGGCCGCGCCGGAGAGGACCTCCGTCTTTACGGAAGTCCCCCGCTCCTCCAACCTGAAGAACGCCCTCAGCGCCCCGGTCATTTTATTATCTTCTTGAAACTGGCCGCTTCCAGGGCCTTGGGCTCGGCGTCGCCGTCGGCGCGCACGGCCAGCCGCAGGTCCTTGCCCTGCACCGCCGCCAGCGCGGCGTACTGCGCCTGCACCGGGCTCAATACCAGGCGCACCATGGCCTGGCCGGAGGCGTCCGCTTTGGAAACGTAAAGCACCGGGGCCGCCTGGATGATGGTGGCGGTTATAAGGTCCTTGGCGCCGGAGGCGCCGGCGTTCTCGTAGGTGACCATCAGGTCCACGCGGTCGCCGCGCTTAACGCCTTCGAGCTGCCAGGCCGGGAAGGCCATGGGCACGGCGCGCGCGCCGGCCAGCAGCCGGGGCGCGGTAAAATGCTCGGCCGTAAACGCCCCGCCCTCGGGCTGTACCGCGGGGGCGTCCGTGAACAGCGCGCCAAAAGCGTCCTCCGCGTTGCGCAGCACCGCGGCGGACTTCTCGTAAAAAGTGACGGGGCTGCCCACGTCGTAAGATCTTTCAAGGGCGTCCAGTTCGTCCAGGGCTTTTTCCAGGCTGGCGAAGACCAGGTCGCCGCGGCCGCCAAAAGAACCGGCCAGCCGTTCCCGGCGCAGGGCGGAGAGCGCCTTGTCCAGCCTCACCAGCGCCGACGCTACGGCCGGGTAAACGAATTTCTGCGTCAGCCCCAGGCCGCCGTCTTTGGGCGTGCGGGTTTTGCGGATAGCCTCGGAAAAATCGTAAAGCGCGGTCAGCGGCTCCTGCCAGAGGCGCGCCTCGTTCCAGGCTTCCTTGCCTATCTGGATCTCGTGCGCGGCCATGGTGGAGACCTCCCCCGCCAGCCAGGCCGGCGCGGTTATGGTCTCTTTGCCCTTGGCGCAGCGGAATTTATAGGGCCCCTTCAGCGGCCCGTTGCCGCCCAGGTAGTCTATGAAAAGTTTGTCTTTTTTGGCCGAGCAGTCGATATCCTCCAGCATGGCTTCGGTGCGGTTCTGGGCGGCCTTGGCTTCGGCGGCCTCTTCGTCGGCGGCCTTTAGCGGAGCGGCCAGTCCCGTGAACAGCGTCAGCAGCAGAGCGAGCGATATCTTGTTCATTTTTTCCCTTTTATGGCCTTTGCCACGTGGGCCGGCACCAGTTTTGAAACGTCCCCGCGGAAATGCGCTATGTCGCGCACTACGCTGGAGGAAAGATAGGAATAGCGCACCCGCGGCATGAAGAACACGGTCTCGATGCGGCTGTAAAGGGTGCGGTTGACGGCGGCTATCTGGAACTCGTACTCCAGGTCCGAGATGGCGCGCAGGCCGCGGATCACCACGTCGGTCTTCTTCTTTTTGACGTAATCCACCAGCAGTCCCTCGAAACAATCCACGCTGATGTTCTTTTTGCCTTTAAGGGCCCGCTTGAGCATCTCCACGCGTTCCGGCACGGTGAACATACTGCGCTTGGCGCTGTGCACGAACACGGCCACTATCACGTGGTCGAAGATCTTGGCGGCGCGCTCTATGATATCAAGGTGGCCGAACGTAACAGGATCGAAACTGCCCGGGTAAACCGCGATTCTTTTCTTCATGGTAAGGCCATTATACAAATTTCGCCCAAAAACCCGGCCCGCCCAAAAATTGTATGATTTTCGGCATATGAAAGCGCTCATCCTTTTATCGCTGCTGTCGCTCCCCGGCCTGGGCCGCGCGCAGGAGCTGATCCCCTATAACGCCGGCAAAAAATGGGGCTACGCCGCGCCCGGCGGCAAGCTCGTTATCCCGGCCCGCTACGACCTGGGCGAACCTTTCAGCGAAGGCCTGGCGCTGGTACGCAAAGGCGCCTCCTACGGTTTTATAGACAAAACCGGCAGGACCATTATCCCGTTCAAATACCAGTCCGCGGGTTCTTTTTCGGAAGGCTGCGCGCCGGCCAAGACCCGCGGCCTCTGGGGCTGCGTCGCCCGCGACGACAAGCCGCTGGTGCCGTTCGAATACGAAGAGCTTCGGCCCTTCTCGGAGGGCGCCGCGCCCGCCAAAAAAGGCGGCCGCTGGGGCCTGCTGCTAAAGGATTCGCGCGAGTTCCGGGGCGGAGTTTACGAGGAGATCTACCCGGTAAGCGAGGGCCTGGCCCGGGCAAAAGCGGGCGGCAAATACGGCTATATCGACATCAACGGCCGCGAGGTGCTGCCGCCGGTCTACGCGGAAGCCTTTCCGTTCAGCGGCGGCTACGCCGCGGCCCGGCTGGGCGACAAATACGGCTTCATAAGCCGGAGCACGCTCGGCTTCAAGGACAAACCCTTTGTGGGCTTGGGCCCCTACAGCGACGGGCTGGCGCACGCGCAGAACCTGGAGGCCGAGGGGCGCTGCGGCTATATAGACGCGGAAGGCCGCGAAGTGGTGCCGTTCAATTACGCGATGTGCGCCTCTTTTGAGGAAGGCCTGGCCCCGGTGCTGCGGGATTTTAAAAGCGGCTGGGGCTACATAGACAAGACCGGCCGGGTGGTGATCTATTTCAAGTACGACCAGGTGGGCGGCTTCCGCGGCGGCCTGGCCAAGGTAGTCCTGAAAAACCGGGTTTTTTACATAGACGCGAAGGGTTTTGAATACAGGAAGCAGTAGGGCAAAAAGAAAGGGCCCGCGAGAAACCCACTAAGAGGGGCCGCGGGCCCATTCATATTATAGCAGACAATCTTGACTTGTCAAGGGGGGGTGTCAATCCCGGGCCATATGCCGCCAGAGCTGCGTCTGCCACTCCGGGGTCCCATACAGCCTGACCTGCTCCCGGGCGGCGCTCATGGCGCCTTCCGTCTCCGCCAGCTCCGGAGCCAGCATGCTTGAGATCTCTATCACGGAATTATCCTCGTTGATGGACCCGCGGAAACGTATAGGGCTGCGCGTGCCCACCCCGGTACCGGACATCCCTCCGGGAGAGCTGCCGGTAAACTTCCGCCCGTCCACTTTGCCGGTGCCGTAGACCGCCCGCGGAAAATCCCAGCAGTGCATGGTTATGGTGAGATCGTCCCCGGCTATCTCGAACTCGTAACGCCAGCAGTCCAGGCCGCTGCCCCAGCTGCCGCGGTAGTCGGCCGGGCCGGAACGCGGCACAAAAGAAGCCTTGACCGGCGGCGGGGCCGTCCTGGCCTGCCCCCTGGCCGCCCGCACGAAGCGCTTCTCCTCCTCGGCCTCTTCAAAGCGTTTGGCCGACTCCAGCGAACTGGCCCGGTTGATGTAGCACTGCACCCACCAGGGGGCTATCTTGATGGCTTCGGAGTACAGCCGCGCGGCCTTGTCGAAGTCCTCATCGTTGACCGCGTCAATGTGGACGGCCATTGCCCGGATGAACGCCTTTTTAGCCTCGGTGGGAACCTTGGGCTTAACCTTCATTTCGGCGGCAAAGCGGATCAGCTCCTCGCGCTGGGCGGGGTTGTCCGGGTCGTCGGCGACCGCGTTAAGCAGCGTCAGGAATTTCTCCTGCTCCTTCACGTAACCGCCCTCCGCGGCCGGCGCCTGCACGGCGGCCGACAGCAAAAAAGCGATAAGGATCGACTTTGCCTTCATAAGAGCAAAAAACTCTGCCGGGCGCGGCCGCGCCGCCCGAACAATCGCGCTATTTTAAGTTGTACTTCCCCCTTCCCTAAAGGGTTTATCATTTCGCTCCGAGCGGTGTCAATAGAACGCTTCAACTCACGTAAAATGTTCCCCAACGGGGGTCCGTCAACTCATCTAAAATGTTCCCGTACGGTTTTAGCTAAAAAACCGCAGTTCGGGAGACATTATGATGACCCTGTCCGCAAGGAGGGAATACGTGAGACA
>JACRER010000093.1 GCA_016234365.1 Elusimicrobiota bacterium
GGCTTGTGACTTTTATGGGCTATGATCTGGGGTATTTTGATCTGGAGGATAAAAGATTTGAGCCCATCGGGAATCCCTTTGGGCTCAAAGTGTTACCTATGTATCCGGTATAATATGTTACCGATGTGTCCGGTATAGACCCTTCAAAAATTTGGCGGCCCCTACGGGATTCGAACCCGTGATCTCCGCCTTGAGAGGGCGATGTCCTAACCGCTAGACGAAGGGGCCGTATTCGTCAATTATACCAAATCTTAGCCGACTATCGGATTTGAACCGATGACCTACTGTTTACAAAACAGTTGCTCTACCGCTGAGCTAAGTCGGCGCACTACTATTCTACAAAATGCACCGTGCCGGGGCGCTACATCGGCCGGATCACGGGGTCTGAGTTGGTTAGTATGCCTCCGCTGCCGGTGGTGTTCATCCCCGGATTGTTGTAATTGATGTTCACCATGGCCCGGTTGGCCGTGCCGGCGTCCTTGTTCAGCAGAGTGATAGCGGAGCCGTTAAACTTGGAGTTGTCGATATTGGCCGTCTGCGCGAGCGTGCTCAATTGTATAACGCCGGCGCCGGTCAGCGAGGAAAAATCCGTATCCAGTATGAGCGTGGAGTCGAACGGCGTTATGCTGCCTGTCGGGAGTATGGATATGTGCGAGATGCTGGCGCTGTCGCCGTAGCGCCGGTTCGTGAAGTCCACCAGCAGTTCGAACTCCGTGTCGTAGAGACCGGCGGCGCTGCCGTAGAGTTGGGCGAGGCCGCTGCCGGTGTAGGACATGTAGCCGACGTAGCCGGAATTGCGCACTTCGTCCCAGGTAGCGATGGAGGTGGTTGGGGCCAGCGCCATGGCGTTGCCGGTGCCGGTGGTGCCGAAGCGGTCGTCGTATTTCAGGTCCAGGGAGACTTTGTTGGCCGTGCCGCCATCGGCGTTGAGGAAGGTTATCACCGAATTGTCGAAGTTCTGGTTGTCTATGTCTCCGGCGGTCTGTAAAAGCGTAACGGCCGCGTTCCCGGAAAGGGCGGAAAAGGATTTCCCTGAAATATTCGCGCTGTCGAAAAGGCTGCCCTTCGAGAGCGAGATGGATGACGAGGAACCGCCGTAAGTGCGGCCTGCGAAGTCTACTTCCAGTTTGAAATCCACATCGTAGGTCCCGTTGGCGGTGCCGGCCAGCACGGCCAGGCCGGTGCCGGCGTACGTGGCTATGCCGGTAGTGCGGCCGCGCACTTCGTCCCAGGTGGAGACCACCGGGCCCGACGGTTCGGCTCTGACGATATCCGTGGCCGCGTTGTTGGAGGTGTCCTGCAGGGTCTGCGTGACGTCGGCGAGGCCGGCGGCGTCGGAGAGGGTGTTGATGGCGGCGGCGGTGGTCTGGCCGGCGGCTTCGCTGGCGGAGCCGGCGTCGGAGAGGGGGGCCGGCTGCCCGCCGGAACCCTGCTCCGGCTGCTGTCCGCCCGGCTGGCCTGCGCCCTGGCCGCTTTGCGTTTCCAGCTCCGCGCCCAGCTGGCTTATCTGCGCGGACATGTCGGAGGCCTGCAGTTGGCCCTGGCCCGGGGTGATGTTCACGCCGAAGCCGGGCTGGTCTATGAAGACGTGGCTGGAGCCGTTGGACACGAGGATGGCGCCTGGGACTTCGTTGGCGTTGTTGCCGGCGCCGGGGCCGAGCAGGATGACGGTCTCGGAGAGGGGAGCCGGCCTGGCGCTGCCGCTGCCCACGACCGGGCTGCCGGAATTGCCTGGGGCTACGGGGTTGCCGCCGACGTTAACACCGCCGTTGAGGGAGTAGGAACTGGAACCTTCGCCGCCCACGCTCACCAGTACGTAGGTGCCGCGGATGCCGATGGTGCCCACGGGCATCTTCACCTTCATGTTCTCCGGCTCCTTGCGGGCCACCTTGCCGGTTACGAAGCGGAACACTCCCTTGGTTACCTTGGCCGACACCTTGCCGGCGGAGCTCGCGGGGTCATAGACGAATTCGTCCAGCGTCATGTCGCTGTTGGGGCCCACCGTGAAAACGGTCTCGTCGAGCAGCATCACCTGCAGGCGCGACTTGGAGTCGGTGACCACGCGGTCGTTAAGGAAGACCGGGGAGCCGCTCTTCAGCTCTCGCGCGGCTTCCCCGGGCGCGGTGGCCTTTACGGGGCCGCTTACGGCGCCTGCGGCGCCTATGCGTTGCGCAGCGCCCTGAGCCTCGGCCAGGGCCGGGGCCACGATCAGGGCGAGGATAAGGAGAAGGTTTTTCATTGTAGATCCGTTCATAACCCGGCGTCCCAGCGGTAGCTCAGCAGCAGCGCCGTCTTGAAGTTCTCGTTGGAGTAGTTGAGCACGGTGGAGCGGGCGCGGAAATATTCCAGGCTCAGCGTCAGCGTGAGGTCCCTGAGCAGCGCGGCGCGGCCGTAAAATTCCGAGGCCGGCACGCCGGCGGTTACGCCCGCGCGCAGCGTGGCGTCCTTGCGCAGCTTGCGGCTGATCACGGTGTCGGCCTTGCGGTAAACGTCGTTGCCCAGGACCAGCGAAGAGAGCAGGAACCGCCCGCGGCCCAGCAGCCACTGGTGCCGCAGGTCCAGCGCGAACCCGGAGTAGGCGTTATAATCCTTCGCCGCCAGCTTGGAGGTCCAGGTAAGGCCGGCGCCGGCTTTCATCACCGGCGTAAGCACGCGGTTGCCGCCGGCGGCCGCGGTGTAAAGCTGGCCGCGGCGCTCCGGGTTGGCGGATACTGCCGGCGTGGCCAGGTTGTCCTGGTAGGCGTAGCCGAGCTCGCTCCAGTAATCCGTCTTTTTGCCCGGCTTGGCGGTGAAGCGCAGGCTGCCGCCTTTGTTCACCAGGAATTTTTCACGGGCGAGCAGCACGCGGTCGTACGCCAGCGTCGGGGTAAGTTCGTACCGCCCGGCCTTCAGTACGCCGCCCAGTTTGGCCGACAAGGCCTGCAGGCTGACGGCGCTCACTTTGCTCTGGTCGCTGCGGAAGTAGGAGAACGAGCCGAAGGCCTCGTGCTTGTTCCTGGCGCTCACCACGCGGCGCAACTCTGCGTTGGCCATCACCAGCAGCGAGGTGTCGTCGCGGCGGCGGTTGGAACCGGTGAGGTCCAGCGGCGTGTTGAGGAACAGGCGTTTGCCGGACGCCGGAGAGGCGTTGCGGTTGGAATCGTACTCGGCGCCGGCGCTGAGCCCGGCCGACAGCGTGGTAGGCGTGGCGCGGCGGCGGATGACCTTCAGGTAGTTTTTAGCTTCGTCGCGCACGGGGGCGGACGCCTTGCCGTCAGCCACGGTCTTGAATTCCCGCTCCGAGTCCTGCAGGATATCCAGCCGGTAAAGGACCACGGCGTAGAAGAGCCTGATGGCGTCCAGATCAGGATTCACCATGAGGACGCGCTCCAGCGCGGCCGCGGCGCCTTTCAGGTCTCCCTGGCGCACGCGCGTCTTGGCGAAGGCGAAATTCAGTTCGATGTCGTCGGGGCGGGAGAGTACCTGGTCGTAGGTAACGTCGGCAGTTACCGGGGCCGTGCTCTGCGCCGCGGCGGGGGGCGGCGGGGGCGGAGGAAAAAGCTGCGCCGCCGGATTGCGTACGGGGCTCCTGGAGCCTATGCCGGCAAAACCTTCGCTGGTGAAATGGCGCACGATGCCCAGGCAAAGGTCCGGCTTCTGCGCGGATACCGTCCTGGCCGACAACAGGCCGCCGGACGCCGCGTCGAAGAAGCGGAGATTGGCCGTGTAAGAGGGGCCGGACTTCGTTATCGCGCCGGCCGCTACGAATTTTACGCCCAGGGCGCGGCCCGCGCCGGCGGCCTCTTCGGGGCCAGCCGTCCCGTCCGCGGCCAGTTTCCTGCCGCCAAGCAGGCGCAGCATCTTGTCGCGCCCGAGCACGCTGAAATCCCCGGTGGAGGCCAGGCTTTCGCGCAGCAGTTCGGCGGCCTGCCGGCCCAGGTCTTCGTCACCGGAGGGGGCGGTGAAATCCAGCACGGCTATCCCCGGCTTGGCTTCAGCGGCCAGTTTGGCGGCCTCGGCGGCCACGGCGGTTTCGCGCGCGGGCCTTAAAACTTCCTTTGCTGGGTCCTGGGCAAAAACAGGGCCGCGGGTCGCGGCCAGCAGCAATACCGGGAGGAGCGTGACGATGGATTTATTTTTCAAGATACTTGATTTTACAAAATTATTGCAAACGCCCCCCTAAATTCAGACAATCTCATTATGCGTAAACAGCTTAAGAGCGGCATAGGCGCCGCCCGCGACAAATCCAAGGAATTCGGGGCGTGGTATTCGCTGAGGCGGATGCGCTTTCAGGGTTGGGCGCAGTACCTGCTGCCGCTGGCGCTGCTGCTGGGGCTTATCGCCGTGCGCAGCTCCGGCTGGGGCTGGGTGGAGACGGCGCAGCACCGGGCCTTCGACGAGCTGATAACGCTTAAGCCGCGCGTTTATGAGCCCGTGCCGGTGCGCGTGATAGATATCGACGATGACAGCCTGGAGAAGCTCGGACAGTGGCCGTGGCCGCGCACGCAGGTGGCGCGGCTTGTGGAGCGGCTGCGGGCTGCGGGAGCCTCGGTGGTGGCTTTCGACGCCGTATTCGCCGAGCCGGACCGGACCTCGCCGGCGAGCGTAGTGGCGGAATGGCCTTCCACGCCGGAGACCGAGGCCCTGAAGAAGGCCGCCGGCCGCCTGCCGGATAACGACAGGACGCTGGCCGCCGCTTTCGCCAAGGGCGGCGTGGTGGCCGGTTTCGCGCTTACCGGCGACAGGAACGGCAAGGTCCCGCTGCAGAAAGCGGCGTTCTCCTACGCCGGCGACGGGCCGCTTACCTATCTGCCCAGCCAGTCCGGCGCGGTGGTCAATCTGCCGGGGCTGGAGAAGGCCGCGGCCGGCAACGGCAGTTTCGGTTTCATCTCCGAGCGCGACGGCGTAGTGCGGCGCGTGCCGCTGCTGTTCGCGCTGGGCCCCAAGCTGTATCCTTCTCTGGCGGCCGAGGCCCTGCGCGTAGCGCAGGGCGCCAGGGGCTACGCGGTTAAATGCTCCGGCGGCAGCGGCGAGGAAGGCGGGCATACCGGCATAGTCAAGGTGAAGATCGGCTCCTTTGTGGTGCCTACCGACGGCGAAGGCCGGATCTGGGTGTATTTCACCAAGGCCGCGCCCGGCCGCAACGTGCCGGCCTGGAAACTATTCGAAAAAGACTTTGACAAGGCCTCCATGGACGGAGCCATCGCCTTTGTGGGCACCAGCGCCGCCGGCCTCAAGGACCTGCGCGTCAGCGCCCTTAATCCCGCGCTGCCCGGTGTGGAAGTGCACGCCAACGTGGCCGAGCAGGTGCTGCTGGGCCGCCACCTCAACCGGCCCGACTGGGCCGACGGCGCCGAGGTGGTGTACATGTTCGTTTTCGGCGTGCTGCTCCTGCTGCTGCTGCCGCGGCTGGGCGCGGCGCTGTGCGCCTGGGGCGCGGCCGCCGGCGTGGGCGCGGCGCTCTTCGCGTCCTGGCGCGCGTTCACGGTGTACGGCTACCTGGTGGACCCGGTCTTTCCTTCGCTGGCCGTGCTGCTCATCTACATGGCGTCTTCGCTGGTAAGCTACATGAAGAGCGAAACCGAGCGCTACCAGGTGCGCAACGCGTTCAGCCGCTACATGCACCCGCGCCTGGTGGAGGAACTGGCCAAACACCCGGAAAAGCTGACGCTCGGCGGAGCTACGCGCAATATGACCATCCTCTTCTGCGACATCCGCGGCTTCACCACCATTTCCGAGCAGTACGACGCGCACGGGCTGACCGCAGTGATCAACCGCTTCCTGACGCCGATGACCGGCATCATCATGGACAAGCTGGGCTACATCGACAAGTACATCGGCGACTGCATCATGGCCTTCTGGAACGCTCCGCTGGACGACCCGCGCCACGCGGCCAACGCCTGCGAGGCGGCGCTGATAATGCAGGAAGAGCTGCTGGCGCTGAACGCCAAGTGGAAGGCCGAGGCGGAGGCCGAGGGCCGCAAGTACATCCCCATAAACATCGGCGTCGGCCTGAACACCGGCGACTGCTGCGTGGGCAACATGGGTTCCGACCAGCGCTTCAACTATTCCGTGCTGGGCGACGACGTGAATCTGGCTTCCCGGCTGGAAGGACAGTCCAAACCCTACGGGGTGGGCGTGGTGATAGGCCCGCGCACGCGCGAGCAGGCGCCGGAATTCGCCGCGCTGGAACTGGACCTTATAAAGGTAAAGGGCAAAACCGTGCCCGTGAATATCCATGTCCTGCTGGGCCGCGCCGAAATGGCCGGCTCCCCGGAATTCCTGGAGCATAAAAAGGTCCATGACGGGATGCTGGCCGCCTACCGGCGGCAGGATTGGGACGGGGCGGAGAAGCTGCTGGCGGAATGCCGCCGCGGCCCGGTGAGGCTGGAGACGCTTTACGGCATGTACGCCGACCGGCTCGCTGCCCTGCGCGCGGCCCCGCCGGGGGCCGGCTGGGACGGAGCCTACACCGCGACCTCTAAATAGGCATAAAAAAACCCCGCCGGTCCGGCGGGGTTTTTTATCTTCGGCGCCGGTTACGGCACGAAGACGAACTTTATCGTTACGGGGTAGTTGTTGGTGTCGCGCACGCGGCGGCTGGAGAGCTGCGCCACCTCGCGGAGGTCCGCGTAGAGCTGCGGGTTCGCCCGCTGTATCAGCGAGGAATTCTTTATCACGATGAGCAGCTTGTCGTTGCAGTGGATCTGCGGCATGTCGCCCATGTTGTCTATCAGGGCGTCCCAGTTGGTCGTGTTGCCGGGCAGGTGAAGGACCTGGGCGGCATGGGCCAGCAGCGCGGGCTTGGTGGTCATCCTGGCGCCGTCCAGCTGGAAGACCGCGAAGCCTTCCGATTTAGCCTGGTTGACGAGGCCGGCGGCCTGGGTGGCGCCCAGGTCGGACACGTCTTGCGCTATAAGTTTCACCGCTGAGCCGGCAGGCGCCACTCCGGGCACTACGGGGGCCGCGGCGGCGCGGCCGGCAGAAACGTCCATCAGCTGTGAAATGGCTCCGGCCCGGGCGGAAGAAACCGCGCAGGTCAGGAATAAAGCAATAACAATAACCGAGTTACAAATACTCTTCATAAGCAAAAGCCTCCGAAATATAAACTTCTATATCCCGATTACTTTGTGCTAAGTTCCTGTGGTGGGTGGAAACTTAACGCGCCTTCCTGTGTGTTATCCTGGAAGGACATCATCGCCCGGGTAGTTTTGGTCTTTTAGGATACCCTGACGACTTGTAAGCTACGGAAAAACGTTGCAGACTGACTAAGAACTATCAGTAGTATACCAAAACCCTGCCTGGCTGTCAATTGAACGCTTCAACTCACGTAAAATGTTCCCCAACGGGGGTCCGTCAACTCATCTAAAATGTTCCCGTACGGTTTTAGCTAAAAAACCGCAGTTCGGGAGACATTATGATGACCCTGTCCGCAAGGAGGGAATACGTGAGACA
>JACRER010000095.1 GCA_016234365.1 Elusimicrobiota bacterium
ACAAGGCCAAGCGCGTGCGCGGCGCCAGCGCCTTCATAGTAGAGAAAGGCACCAAAGGCATGGAGTTCGGCAAGAAAGAGAAGAAGATGGGCATCCGCGCCAGCGCCACGCGCGAAGTGATCTTCACCGACTGCGAAGTGCCGGCGGCCAACCTCATCTCCCGCGAAGGCATGGGATTCATAGTAGCCATGAAAACCCTGGACACCTCCCGCCCCGGCGTAGCCGCCCAGGCCGTGGGCATAGCCCAGGGCGCCCTGGACCACGCGGTGGATTACTCCCGCACCCGCGTGCAGTTCGGCGCTCCTATTTCAAGCTTCCAGGCCGTACAGCATATGCTGGCCGACATGGGCACCCAGGTGGAGGCCGCCCGCGCGCTCACCTACTCGGTCGCCCGCATGGTGGACGCCGGCGTAAAGTCCGTCTCCAAGGAATCCGCCATGGCCAAACTTTTCGCCAGCGACGTGGCCATGAAGGTGGCCGTGGACGCGGTGCAGATCCTGGGCGGTTACGGCTACATGCGCGACTACCCGGTGGAGAAGTACATGCGCGACGCCAAGATCACGCAGATCTACGAGGGTACCAACCAGATCCAGCGCAACGTCATCGCCGCCAACATGATCAAGGAGACGCTCAAGAAGTAGCATGAACATCATCGTCTGCATCAAACAGGTCCCCAACACCACCGACGTCAGGATAGACCCCGTCACCAACACCCTCATCCGCGACGGCGTGGAAAGCGTAATCAACCCCTTCGACGCCTACGCCATAGAAGAAGGCGTGCGCCTTAAGGAGCGCTGCGGCGGCAAGGTCACCGTGATCACCATGGGCCCGCCCCAGGCCGAAAACGCGCTTAAAGAAGCCATCGGCCTCGGCTGCGACGAAGCCGTGCTCGTGAGCGACCGCAAGTTCGCCGGTTCCGACACCTGGGCCACCTCCTACACCCTCGCCTGCGCCATACAGAAACTGGAAGGCTTCGACGTGATACTCTGCGGCAAGCAGGCCTCCGACGGCGACACCGCCCAGGTGGGCCCCGGCATCTCCACGCACCTGGACATCCCGCAGGTCACCTACATCAAGAAGATCTCCGACATCGACGAAAAGACGGCCAAAGTCGAGCGCATGACCGAGGAAGGCTACGACGTGGTGGAAGTCCCGCTGCCGTGCCTCTTCACGGTGGTAAAAGAGATAAATACGCCGCGCATGCCTTCCCTGAAGGGGATGATGCGCGCCAAAGCCGCCAAGATCACCAAGTGGACCGCCGCCGACCTGGAGGCCGACCCGGCCGCGCTGGGCCTGGACGGTTCGCCTACCCGCGTGGTAAAGATCTTCTCTCCCGAACCCCGCAAAGGCGGCGAGATGATCTCCGGCACCTGCGACGAGGTCGCGAAAGAACTCGTGGAACTGCTCAAAGGGGAGGTGGTGTAATGGCCTCCATAAAAGTCCACCTCGAGAAATGCACCGGCTGTACGCTCTGCGTTAAGGCCTGCGCCTTCGGGGCCATCCACATGGCCGAACGCAAGGCCGTAATAGACATGGCCAAGTGCACGCTGTGCGGCGCCTGCGTGGCCGCCTGCAAGTTCTCCGCCATCGAACTGGAGAAGGCCGCCGGCCCCAAGAAGGACCTGTCCGCCTACAAGGACGTCTGGGTATTCTGCGAACAGAAAAAAGGCGTCATCCAGTCCATCTCGTTCGAGCTGCTCGGCGAAGGCCGCAAACTGGCCGACAAGCTGGGGGTAAAACTCTGCGCGGTGCTGCTGGGCAGCGGCATGGACGCCGCGGCGCAGGCGCTGGGAGAACGCGGGGCGGACAAGGTGTATTACGCGGACCACCAGGCCCTGAAAGCCTACCAGGACGACCCGTACACCGCCGTACTGGTAAAACTCGTAGAAGAATTCAAGCCGGAAGTCTTACTCTGCGGCGCCAGCACCATCGGCCGCAGCCTCATCTCGCGCGTGGCCATAAAGACCAACGCCGGCCTCACCGCCGACTGCACCGGCCTGGATATAGACGTAAAAGAGCGCCTGCTCCTGCAGACGCGGCCCGCCTTCGGCGGCAACATCATGGCCACCATCGTCGCGCCCAACCACAGGCCGCAGATGGCCACCGTGCGCCACAAGGTCATGAAAGAAGCCCCGGTGCAGGCCGGCCGCAAGGCCGAAGTGATAAAGACGGCCTATCCCGAAGAGACCTTCAGTTCCCGCGCGAAGCTGCTGGATATCGTGGAGGAACTGAGCGCCACCGTAAATATCTCGGAAGCGGACATCATAGTAGCCGGCGGCCGCGGAATGGGCTCGAAGGAGAACTTCGCCCTGCTCGAGGAGCTCGCCAAAGTTCTGGGCGGCGCCGTCGGCGCCAGCCGCAGCGCCGTGGACGCCGACTGGATCGGGTACTCCCACCAGGTGGGCCAGACCGGCAAGACCGTGTGTCCCAAACTCTACATCGCCTGCGGCATCTCCGGCCAGATCCAGCACCTGATAGGCATGCAGTCGTCCAAGACCATAGTCGCCATCAATAAAGACCACGACGCGCCCATCTTCAAGGTGGCCACGTACGGCATAGTCGGCGACGTGAACGAATTAGTCCCCGCCATGATAAGAGAATTCAAACGGGCGCTGAATAAGTAGGCAGGCACAGGAGGCGTCCGGGGGATACTCCGAGCGCCAGTTGGGGAGGGGGGCCCCGCCCATAATTTCCCAAGGGCG
>JACRER010000096.1 GCA_016234365.1 Elusimicrobiota bacterium
ACCACGCTCGTCTCCAACGCGGGCGCGGGCGTCTCCCAGTGCATCGGAACCGGCGGGCGCGACGTGACACAGGTGGTGGGCGCCCTCACCTTCATCCAGGCCCTTCGCATGCTGGCCGAGGACCCGGGCACCGGCGTGATCCTGCTGGTTTCCAAACCCCCCCATCCGGCTATCCTGAAAACAATTACGGCGGAGATAAAGAAGATCCGCAAGCCTGTGGTGGCCGTGTTCCTGGGCGGCGACGTCAAAGAAAAGATCAAGGAGAACTTTTACCCGGCCAAGACGCTGGAGGAAGCGGCTTTCAAGGCCGCCTGCCTGGGCAAGGGCCAGGAAATTTCCAAGGCCCGCGAGATAATTTACGATATAAACCTCATGTCCATAGAGTCCGCCAAAAAAGAGGCGGCCAAAAAGAAGAAAAGCCTGTTCCTGCGCGGCCTCTTCTCCGGCGGCACCTTTGTAAGCGAAGCCCAGGTGATACTGCCCGAGATGATCGGCGAAGTGCGCTCCAACGCCCCGCTCGATAAAAAATTAAAGCTCAAGAATTCTCTGCAGCTTACAGGCCACGCGGTGATAGACCTGGGCGAGGATGAGTTTACCGTCGGGCGCCCGCACCCGATGATAGACTTCACGCTGCGCAATAAAATGATAGTTTCCGAAGCGAAGAGACCGGAGGTCTCCGTGCTGCTGCTGGACCTGGTGCTGGGCTACGGCGCCAACCTCAAGCCGCTGGACGATCTAATGCCGGCCATCGTGGAGGCCTTCATCCAGAACAGGGAGCTTTCCATAGTGGCTTCGGTTACTGGCACCGAGACGGACCCGCAGTCGCGGTTCAAGGTGGTGAAGGCGCTGGAGGCCGCAGGCGTGCTGGTAATGCCGTCCAACGCCGGGGCATGCCGCCTGGCCGGCGAGATAATCCGGCTCTCCGGCAAAAAGAGGTAAGACACATGAAACTTTTCGAGACCGAACTGAAAGTGGTGAACATTGGCCTGGAATCTTTCCGCCAGGGCCTAAACGACTGCGGCGTCAAAAGCGTGCAGGTGCAGTTCAAGCCGCCGCTCGTCTCCGACGCGGCCCTTTTTTCCAAAACCTCTAAGCACGCCGCCAGGATAGAAAAGGCCAATAAGGCGGCGCTGGCCAGAATACTCGAGGCCCAGCCCGCGCTGGTAGGCATGGGCGTGGCGCTGGACGTGATACCGGGGATGAAGAAGAACCTTATTCTGCACGCCGGCCCCCCCGTGAAATGGACGGCCATGTGCGGCCCCATGCGCGGCGGTATAATGGCGGCGCTGATGTACGAGAAACTGGCGAAGACGCCGGAGGAAGCCGAGGCTCTGGCGGCGTCCGGCAGGATAAAATACGAGCCCTGCCACGAACATAACGCGGTGGGCCCGATGGCCGGCATCATTTCCGCTTCCATGCCGGTGTTCATAGTCAAGAACGAGGCGCACGGCAACCTGGCCTACGCCACGCAGAACGAGGGCCTGGGCAAGGTGCTGCGCTACGGCGCCTATTCCCCCGAAGTCATAGAGCGGCTGCGCTGGATGGAAAAGGTGCTCTACCCGGCGTTGAAGGACGCCATAGAGTTCCTGGGCCGCGTAGACCTTAAGGCCATGGTGGCGCAGGCGCTGCACATGGGCGACGAGGTGCACAACCGCAACCGCGCCGGCACGTCGCTGTTCTACCGCGCCATAGCCCCGGCGGTGATAAACACCTCCAAAGACCCCGGCACGGCGGCCAAGGTGCTGGAGTTCATCAACGGCAACGACCATTTCTTCCTGAACCTGAGCATGGCGCTCAGCAAGGCGTCCCTGGACGCCGGCCGCGGCGTGAAGGATTCTTCCGTGGTGGTGGTGATGGCGCGCAACGGCACGGAGTTCGGGGTGCAGCTTTCCGGTACTGGCGGCAAATGGTTCACGGGTCCGGCGCCGGTGCCGGACGCTCTGTATTTCCCCGGCTATAGCAAGGCGGACGCCAACCCCGACATCGGGGACTCGGCCATTACGGAGACCAACGGCCTGGGCGGTTTCGCCATTGCGGCGGCGCCGGCCATTGTGCAGTTCGTGGGCGGTAGCGCCTCGGACGCGCTTAACTATACGCTGGCCATGTACGAGATCACGGCGGGCGAGAGCAATATCTACAAGATCCCGGCGCTGGATTTCCGCGGCACGCCCACGGGGATAGACGTGATCAAGGTGGCCAGGTCCGGCATCCTGCCGTTCATCGACACCGGCGTGGCGCACAAGAACGCGGGTGTGGGCCAGGTGGGCGCCGGCGTGCTCAGCGCCCCGCCCGAGCCTTTCGCCCGCGCCTTCGAGCATTTCGCCAAGTCGCTGAAGTAGCCGGCGCCGATGAAACGATATTGCGTGGGCGGCAGGGAACCTTCCGGGGTTCCCTCCCCTCATCGCCTGTGGAGATGCATCCTCTCCTCCGCAATGGGTTTTAATAAACCGTCCTCAGTCTGGGGGCTTGATTCTGTTTTCCCTTGAAGACTTACTCGCTAGTTTACTACCATAGTCTCGTCGTTAAATCTTGAGGGGTAGGTTCAGGGGACGATGAAAAGTTTTTCCGGGCTGCTTCTTTGTGTCTGCCTTCTCCCGTCCCCGGGTTTTTCCGCTTCCTCTGACAAAAACCTTGGTTCCGCCCGCGAGGCATTGCTTTCTCCTTCCATCCCGCCTTCCGCCGTACTACTGAAGTATTCCGAAG
>JACRER010000097.1 GCA_016234365.1 Elusimicrobiota bacterium
CGCAAGTCCGGCCAATATGGTCTTCAGGTCATTGGGGTAGCGTTCTTCAAGCACCACCCGGTCCTTTTCGTTCAGTATTACCAGCACGCTGTTATTGGAATGCAGGTCTATTGCCGAGTATAATTTCATACAAGTCCCCTCAGCTGTTTGTAATTGCTTCTAGACAAAGCAATGTTACAAACTGCGGGAGGGGACCCTCTATATGATTATCGGGTTAAAGCGGCGCGTAATTTCCTAGAATATCCTTATGCTGGTCCATAAAAAGATCCTCCTGCTGGCGCTGGCCGCGTTCTTTGCGCTGGCCGCCGGCGCCGCGGCCAAAAAACCGCGCGGGGACGAACGCAGCACCTTTCGGTCCTACTATACCCCGGACTACCTCGCCTTCAAGGCCCGCATCATGGAAGAGTTCTCCAAGGCCAAGGCCGGCAAGTTCAGCGAGTTCGTTAATTACCGCCGCAAGGAAACGGATAAGAGCCTGGACCAGAAGGTGATAGCCTTCACCTTTGACGCGTGCGGGGGCAAGCACAGCGGCTATAATAAGGAATTAATAGATTACCTGCGCAAAGAGCAGATCCCGGCCACGCTGTTCATTACCGGCATCTGGATAGAGAAGAACAAGGAAACCTTCGCCGAGCTGGCCAAGGACCCGCTTTTTGAGATAGAGAACCACGGCATGATGCACCGCCTCTGCTCCACGGAGGGGCGCACCATGTACGGCGTGCACGGCACCCGCAATTTGAGCGACGTGGTGGACGAGATGGAACTGGGCGCGCGCAAGATAGCGGAGCTCACCGGCCGCCGGCCAGTTTTTTTCCGGTCCGCCACCGCCTACACGGACGAGCTTTCGCTGAAGGTGGCCAAGCGCCTGGGCATGGAAGTGGTCAGCTACGATATTCTGGCCGGGGACGCCACCCGCTCGGGCGCGGCCAGGATGAGCAAAAATATACTCAGCGGCGCGCGGCACGGGGCCGTGGTGATAATGCATTTCAACCATCCCGAGTGGCCCGAAAAAGCGGCGCTCGAAAAAGCCGTGCCGGAACTGCGCAAGCGCGGCTTTACTTTCTGTAAACTGGAAGACTTTACCGTAAAATAGGGTTTTCGCACGGGTCCCGGCGCCCTCCGCCCGACGGAGGAAAAAATATTTTAAACTATTTTTATTTTACCCCTTGACAAGTCAAGGTTCGCCTGTTATACTCAAAGTGTAGTCCTGATCTTTAAAGTGCTCCGGCGGCGTGGTTGGCAGTGCGGTTCGGGGTTCGGCCCCGGTCCGGAGCGGTTTCCCCCAGGCCTTGCGGCCCGCCCTTTCCGGCAGTCTTGCGGCTCCGGAGCTTCGGTCGGCGGTGTCCGTCCCTGGGAGTCTTCCCGGCTCGTCTCCCGCCTCTTTGGCGGCGCGCTGCCGGGGTGCCGGTTCCGCGGCCCCGCCTATCAGGCGGACACTCCGCTCCCGGTGGCTTCCGCCCCTGTGCCCTTCGGCTCCAGGGTTCCCGGTCAGCCCTTACGCGGTGCAGTCTGCGGTTGCGGTACAAACTAGAGTAACGGCCTTACCGGCCGAAAAGAAAGAGCCCCCGCTATAGGGGGCTCTCTTTTTTGGGCCTTATTGCCCAGCCGCGCGTAGGGCCTTTTCCTCCGGGAAAAGGTCCCTTTCGTCTCATGTGGAAAACCCCGCTAAAAAGTCATACTTATCCTATAGGAAAGCAGGCAGGGGAGACCAAGATGAAAAAATTAATGCTTACAGCGGTACTGGCGGCCATAGCCGGCCCGTCGTTCGCGCAGACCAATTTCGACAGCCTGGCCGTGAGCCTGGCGGACCTGAAAGAAGCCGCCGCCCAGAATTCCTCCGAGATAAAACCCCAGAAAGAAAAGTTGAAGATGGACTATGTGACCAAGGCCGAGCGCCAGGGCTACATAGTGCGCTCCCAGTTGTGGCGCCCGGAAGGCGAGTTTAACACGGCCGCGATGGATTTTAAGAAAGGCCCCTACGAAAAGATGAAGTTCGCCCCCGAAGAGGTGGTCAACTGCACCTACGTGACCATGAAGGAAGGCTACGAGACCGGCCGCCCCAACGGCATGTCCTCCAAATTCAAGTGCCGCGACGCCAAGGGCAAGGCTTACAAGGTAAAGTACGGCGACGCCGGCGACGTGATGGCCGAAGTGGCCGCCAGCTGGGTCCTGACCGGTATAGGCTCCTATGCGGACCGCATGTACCCGGTGCGGCTCAACTGCCCGGACTGCCCGTCCGACCCTTTTAAGGACGAAAGCGACCGCGGCGCCTGGAAACAGGGCCAGATAGTGGCTATAGAGGAAAAGCTGGGCGACCGCATAGAGGACGCTCCCAACTCCGGCATAGGTTTCGACGAGTTCTACCAGATAACCGACAAGGTGGGCGCGGAAGCGCTGACCGGCATGATGCAGTTCCTCTCCAATTCGGACAACAAAGCCCCCAACCAGGCCATGGCCTGCCAGAAGGACGACGTGGTGATGGGCCCCGCCGGCAAGGCCGTCTGCGCCAAGCCCGTGGCCTACCTGCAGGACCTGGGCATCACCTTCGGCGGGCGCGGCTGGTACCACAACAGCCGCATGAATTTCGACAAGTGGAAGAAGGAGCACGTCTGGGAAGACGGCCGCAACTGCATAATGCACCTGAACTCCACCCACACCAGCTCGCTCAGGGGCGTAGACCCGGCCGGCCGCCTCATCAACCAGATAGGCGAACAGGCCCGGCAGATGATGATCCGCCGCCTGTCCATGCTGAGCCGCGAACAGCTTGTGGACATCTTCACCGCGGCCCGCGCGTCCCAACACGGGCCCTCCCACACCGCCCAGGAATGGGCCGACCTGTTCCTGCGTAAAGTAGACCAGCTGCGTTACCCGCGCGGCGGTAAAACCCCCAGCGGGTTCCAGTGCCCTTACCAGGTGGTGCCGCCCAACTCGGCCCCGCCGCAGGAGAACCAGTTCGGCGGTTAAGCCGGACGGGCGCAAGAAGAACCCCGGGCCTTATAAGCCCGGGGTTCTTCTTTTATGCCTTTAAAAACTTTCTCAGTTCGCGCTGTCGCCGGGGAGCAGGCGCTGCGGGAGGTTCTTGAAGGCGGCTATTTTGCCGGCCTTAAGGTCCAGGATCCACACCCGGTCAAAAGCTTCGGACGGCCACGCTTTGGGGATGGTGTTGTAAACCGCCGCGGAAGAATTGTTGTACTCGGCCAGCTTCTGCGCCGCTTCCACCAGGTTCTCGTGCTGCCAGCACACCAGCACCATGCGGCCCTCGTAGGCCGGGTTCTCCATGATGTCCCTTACCAGCTTACCCGTCTGGCCGCGGGTGAAATTGGTATTCACGGTCAGTTTTATGGCGCTGGCCAGCGGCGTCACGGTCTGCACCGAGCGCACGGAGCTGTCTTCGTTCTTGGGCGCCGCGGCGTAAATGGCCGCGGGCGTGCCGTAGCGGGTGACGGCCGTATTGGTTTTGAAAAAATTCACCAGCGCGTTGGCGCGCTTAACGCCCTGCGCGCTCAACTCCGGGCCGTCGGCCGGCTTTTCCGCGTGACGGATAAAAATAACCTGTGCGGGCGCGGCAAAGGCGGCGCCGGCCAGCAGCATGGCGGCAATAAAAGTTAACGCCGTGTTCTTGCGCAATGACATCTATATTAGCTTACCACTATAGGGCGGACCGGGAATGGGGCCAAAGTCCTACCCGGGCGCAGTTTTTTGGGCCAAGGAAAATATTGAAATTCAGCGCGCGGAACGCTATTATTTACTATGATGAGAACTCTGGCGCTCCTTTTTATTTTATCCGCCCCTGCCCTGGCCGGGGAAAAGATCTTTAAGTGCAGCGTAGCCGCCCTGCGCCCCACGCAGCTGGCCGTGGGCATGGCCGAAGTGGGGGAGAAGGAAAAGAAACTGCGCGGCCTCAGCCCCCAAAAGCTGGCCGCTTACCAGCGCAAGAACCCGGAGCCCGTGGTGCGCGGCCCCGGCGGCGCTCTTTACATAATAGACCACCACCACCTGGCGCGCGCGCTGGCCAACCTTAAAATAGACGGCACCTACTGCACTCAGGCGGCGGATCTTTCCAAACTTTCCTCCGGCGCTTTCTGGGCCGAAATGGCCGCCCGCAAATGGGTGTACTCCAACGACGAAACCGGCGCCCCGCGCCCGTACTCCGCGCTGCCCGCCACCGTGGCCGGCCTTAAGGACGACCCTTACCGCAGCCTGGCCGGCGCCGTGCGTAAGGCCGGCGGCTATGATAAAAGCCCGCGGCCCTTCGCGGAATTCCTGTGGGCGGATTTTTTCCGGCCGAAAATAGCCAAAGCCGACATCGAGGCGGATTTCGGCAAGTGCCTGCAGATAGCCCTGCTGCTGGCCCGCTCCGAAGAAGCCGCCGGCCTGCCCGGGTATAAAGGCAGGTAGCGGTTCTTTGGCGCTCAGAAAACTGATCCCAAGAAAGCACAGGTCTTTCCTGCGCCGCGCTCCCGCGCGGCGCCGGCGGCGGCTGAAGAGCCCTGTCCAAAATTGGCTTGACAGCGGAAGAACGTTTCTATTAGACTAACCGTAGATCGAACTCCTGGGGGTAGGGGCTCTAAATACCGCAACCGTGATCCCGGTTCACCGCCGGGATTCTGAATCCGCAACCTTCCGGCTTTTGTGTCTTTATCACAAGGCCGGCGCAGTTGTCGCATCTTAACTGGGGGGGGATATGGGGATCATTTGCAAGCGTCACTGCGCCGCCACGGGGCGTCGTCGCTCGCGCCAAAAGAAAACAGGCCCGGCAAGGCGTATGGCGGGGCAACTCATGCGCAGCGCTTTCTATTATCTTAAGGCGGAACAGTTCCTTAAGACTTCAATGCGCCTTTTGTGCGAAGCGGTATAGGGAGGATGTATGCCTCCATCAGCTGCGCTCGCCAAGAAAGATATCCGACCTGATCCCGGGGCCGCCGCGCTGCCGCAAGAATACGGCGTAGCGATGGCGGTTTTAATGCCCCGGGACCCCAACTCGAAAACTCGTCTTGTCCGCGGGCGCGGGCATGACATATTTAAGAAAGGCCGCCCAGCGCTGGGAAATGTTGCGGGCCGTATTCTCGCGGGGGGCTTCGTGGAGAGGCTAATGACTGCGCGTTCGAAAGAATTCGGCCTGTTGCTGGATCATATCTTCAGGAATGAGGGAGGTGCCATGAGCGCTACGGGCGCGGCCAGGCTTTCCGGGTTGCCGGTCCGTGCGGCACTCAGCGTGATGGAGATCCTGGAAACCGAGGGGATACTGCGCGGACAGGGCGGCCGCCGCAGGCGGTTCCGTGCGAACGCCGGGGACAGGGCGTACCGGCGCTGCCGTCTCGCTTATCTGGTCCGGAGCTGAATAGATCCGCGATACTGTTATTAATACCCGGCGGAGCCGCCGGGAACGGGGGGAATATGGGAAAACTCGGCGTCCAGTTGAAGGCGTGGAGCGACAGAATGGACGAGTTCGCGGAGAAAGCCGAGCATGAGGTGCTGGAACACAAGACGAAGCTGCTGCGTGGAATAGAAGAGTTAAGGGGCCGGAGTCTGGACGCGCAATTAAAGCGGAGGCTTCCCCGCAGGTAGTCCGCGGAAAGCATTCGGGGCGACGCCGCCGGGAAGACCCGGCGGTCTTTTTTTGACCCGACAACACGCTGTCGGGGGGCTCTGCTATGCTATCGTTAGGGGGGGCTATTTCTTGGACTTAGAATACGGGCGCAGGGCTTCGCGCAGGATCATGAAGGTCTTCTTCTGTTGTTCTTCCGGCCGGTCTTTTATAATGCCTAGAATCTTCTTCTCCCAGGAAGAAGGGGAGGCGGCCGGTGGTTTTTCCTGCAGCAGGTCCGCCAGTTTGACCCTCAGTGCTCCGGCGAGCTTCTGCAGCGTGGCCAGGCTGATCTTTTTGGTGCCGCGCTCTATCTGGCCTATGTAACTGGGGTGCAGGCCGGCGCGTTCGCCCAACTCTTCCTGTGACCAGGCCAGGTTCTTGCGGTAGGCGCGGACGGCCGTTCCAAGCGCGGAATAAATGTCGTTCTTCATCGTGATGCCTTATATTCTTGCAATCAACGGCAGGAGTTTCTAGAGTTCAAAAGGTTTAATTATATTAAACCTTATGGCATTGACAGGGCGCCCGCTATTTAATAGATTGAGGGCGGGGGGCATATGGGCGAAAAGAATATATTGATAGTGGACGATGAGGATGTCTGGCGCAGGCTGCTTGCCAGGCTGTTCGCGGGGCATGGTTATGCCGTGCTGCAGGCGGCGTCCTGCAGGGCGGCCCTGCAAAAGATCAAGACTACCCGCATAGACTGCGTCATCCTGGATTACAACCTTCCGGACGGTACCGGGGATATGGTCTGCGCGGCTATCCGTGAAATGGATTCGGGCTTTAAGACGCCGGTAATAATGTTCACCGCGGACCGCACAGCCGCCGAATATATGTTCGGCCCGCACAGGGCCGATATGCTGGTCTTTAAAGACAGGCCGATACTGGCGTTGCCGGGCCTTATGGCGAGCCTCTTTTAACGTTCAGGGACGGGAGTAGCGCCGCTCAATGTTGGCGGCCAGGTCGGCGACTGTTTTCGAGGGGGAGTTTTTTGCCGCCGCTATCAGTTGCAGCGCCTGGGCGGCGTCAGGGTTGCCGGAGCCGGGGCCGGCCTGCAGTATCCTTTCGGCGCGCTTCAGGGCCATTACCGCGGGGTAAGAAAGGGTGATCTCTACGCCGGCGCTCACGTGGGCGTCCGGCTCGGTTTTGGCCTGCATGGAACAATCCTGCAGACTGAGGCATGGTGGCGCGGCCGCCACCTCCCGCATAAAAGCCCAATCCTCTTCCGTTTTCAGGTTCCTGCCCAGCAGGTAGACCACGGTCCCCAGTTCGTTGCGTTTTTCGTCCGGCAACTGGCGGAACTTGGCGCGGAACAGGCGCTTGGTCTGGGGCGAGAGGTCGTTGAAAGCGGTATCCAGCCGGGGGTCGTTGTCGTTGCGCGATAGGAGGATCTCGTCCAGGAGGGCCAGTTTCTGGGCCGGGGTGTCCGCGGCGCGGACGGTTGAAAGGGCGGCCTGCCGCGCTGCGCTGTTGCCCGCGTCCGGCCCGGGCTGCCCTGCGGCCTTACCTGCCGGTGCCGACGCCTGCTGTTTGGAGGGGTCGACCCACGGAAGAGCCGCCGGCGCGTTGGAACGCCGGGCAGCTATGGGTGGAAGCGGGTCTGAAGGGCCGTTCTCCGGCCCAGGCCGGTTAGCGCGCCAGAAAAACAGGCCCGCCGCCGCGAGGACGAGGATCAGTAGTGCCGCTTTTATCATTTATAAACGTCGTTGCGGATGGCGTTCCTGGCGTTTGAGTCGGTTATGCGGGCAAGCTGGTCGTCGGCGTAAAGGCCGGCGTCCATGCGCACTTTTTCGGTGCAGTTGGTACAGTAGCGCTGGATGTTCTTGAGCATTATAAGCGAGGAGCCGTAGGAGCCCAGCGGGGAAGCGTCGCAGCCGGGCTTGCCGGCCAGCGGAACCCCGGTCAGGATGCTGAGCATGTCTTTGCCGTTGGCGTCGCGGAAGGGGTCGGGGCAGTTCACGTGGCGCCAGTTCTCGTTCTCTGGGTCGGAGTGGCGGGACTCGTGGAACACTATCATGATCCTGGCTATTTGCGGCTGACTGGTTTTGATATAGCTGCCGGACAGCCACATCTTGGCGGGCGAGATGGCCGGGATGACGCAGGCCACCACCGGTTTTTTGTCCCAATCGTACAGGCCTACCATCTTTATGCGGTCGGAGAAGAACCGGAGGTAGGAAGGGCCGCCCATCTGGCCGAAGATCTGGTTGTGAAGGGGGGAGGTGTTTTTGCCGGACAACGTGCCCACGAAAGCCAGGTCCAGGCCCAGCTGCCGCTGGAGGTCGGCGGGCACGTCCTTGTCGAAAGCCGGGGCTACGGCGCCCGGGAACTGGTTATCCACCGGGACCGGGGCCGCCGCCGGCACCGGCGCGGGGGCGCTGACCGGCCCCGCTGAGCGCAGGTCTGCCAGGGCCGAGCCGTCGGACATGGCGTCGCGCAGATCGGCAGGCGGAGCATAAGGGCGCTTATGCGCTACCGCGGTGAACAAAGCGGCCAGCGCCAGCGCTATAAGACCCGTAACGACCTTGCCTTTCATAGATATTATAGTCTAAGGCGGTGGCCGGGTTTTGTCAAGGGACCCTCAGGCCTGAAAAAACAGCCTGTTCTGGGCGCCGGGCTATTTTGTAAAATATGGGGGTAGTCTTACGAACGGGGGAAATATTATGAAACTTATCTCTTTACTGCTGCTGGCGGCCGTGCCCGCCGGGGCTTTTGACCTGCCCGCGGTGGGCGTGGCGGACGTGAAGGCCATTGTGCCCGCGGCGGAGGCGCCCGCGGTAAAGCCGGCCACGCAGCACCTGTGGCTGAGCGTCACCAACACGCCCTCGTTCAAGGAAGCTCAGGCCAGCGACTGGAGCAACCAGGTGGAGGCCCGGGTGCGCGGCAACGGTACGGACCGCTACGACGTGAACCTGCGCACGCCGCAGGGGTATACCTGGGGCTCCATCAGCAAGTTCGGTTCCAGTTACAATTTCTTCGGCTCCGGGATGAACCTGTACATGAGCGGGGGCAACGGCAGCCACTTCATAAACGGCAACTTTATGGAGAACGGCAAAACGTACTTCGTGAGCGTTAACGTGAGCGGGTCCGACGCTTTCAACGGCAACGTGTACGGCAACGGCCTGAACCTGTTCTATTCGCGCGGCAGCATAAACGGCTGGTTCGACGAAGCCCTGCTTCCCAAAAAAGCCGTGGCCGCGGTGGCCGCCTTCCTGCTGGCGCTCCAGATAGAAGCCCAACCCGCAAAGTAACGGGTGCGTTACTTTCAAATGGCCGCCGGGAAGTCCCGGCGGTTTTGTTTGTGCTAAAATTGGGGCAGAGGTGACTATGAAAAATATGATCTGCGGTTTGACGGCGCTGCTGCTGGCGGCGGGGACCTGCCGGGCGGCGGACCTGGGGGCGCGGCTGGTTTCGGCCGACGAGGACACGCGCAGCGCGGCCATGAGCGAACTGGGCGAGCAGGGCGACGCCGCCAAGGCTAAGCTGACGCTCTCCCTTATGCAGTCGCTTAAAAGCAAGGATGACGGTGTGCGCTATGCCGCGGCGCAGGCGCTGGGGGAAATTGGCCCCGCCGGCAAGGCGGCCATCCCCGCGCTCGTTAAAATGCTTAACGACCGGGGCATGGACGGCAACGTGGCAATGGGGGCTACGGACGCGCTGGGCCGAATGGGCCCCGCCGCGGTGACGCCGCTCATGGGCGCGCTTAAAAGCAAGGACAACGAGGTGCGCGCCAACGCCGCCAGTTCGCTGGGCGATATAGGACCCGCGGCCAAAGCCGCCGTGCCGGAACTCATTGCCTGCGCCAAGGATAAATACATGGGCCTGCGCCAAGCCGCCACCCGCGCGCTGGGGAAGATCGGGCCGGACGCCAAGGCGGCGGTGCCCGCCCTGGCCGCCAACCTTAACGACAAGGACGAACTGCTTAAATCCCATGCCGCCGAAGCGCTCGAGCGCATTGGTACGCCCGAGGCCCTTAAGGCGCTGGGGAAATAACCGCCCCTTCCCGGGATATGAACTTCGTATTCAACGTGCCGGCGCTGGCGGTAATAGCGGCCAACCTGTACCCGCTGGTGATGACGGCGCTGGGCTATTGGGACGCCACGCAGGTGCTGGTGCTTTACTGGACGGAGACCGTGGTGGTCTGCTTTTACAACGTGCTGGCCATCCTTTGCGCCAGCGCGCCGCCGCCCGCGAAGATGTGCAAAGGCAATGTCACCTTGAGGGCGCTCAACTCCGCCGACAGCGCCCAGATGCTGCCCCGCCTGCTGGAGGACCTGGGCTTGCTGGGGCGGCTGGTGTGGGCCATCGCTTCGCTCTTCCCGTTCGCCATGTTCATGATTATGAGCGGCCTTATGATCTACGCCCTGTTCTTCAGCATGAACTCCGACCTGGAAGGCATGCTGCGCAGCATACAATGGGGAACGCTGGCGCTGTTCATAAGCCACGGCGTGGTCTTTGTGAAGGAATACATTGGTAAAGGGATCTTCCGCGCCACCAGGCCGGAAGAACTTTTCGACAAGCCGTTCCCGCAGCCGACGGTGCTGCTGGCCGCGGTGGTGGCGGGCGGCGGCGTTACCAAATGGCTGCACCTGTCCTACATGATGATAGTTTTTGTTATCGCCAAGGTGGTAATGGAGCTGCGCCCCAAGGGGGGCTACTTTTCGGCCGGCGCCGTGAAGAAAGGGGCCTGATATGGATAACGCCGCGGATGTGAGCATACGCCCGGAGACCAAGGCCGACATAGACGCGGTGCGCAAGCTCAATAAGAAAGCCTTTAAGGGCAAGGACGAGTCCAAGCTGGTGGACGCGCTGCGCGAAGAGGACGGGTTCATACCCGCGCTGGCGCTGGTAGCCGAAAAAGCCGGGACCGTTGTTGGGCATATACTTTTTTCGCCCGTAGAGATAAAGGACGGGGAAACCTCCGTGCCGGCGCTGGCACTTGCCCCCATGTCCGTATTGCCGGATTTTCAGGGCCAGGGCATAGGGACCGCGCTGGTGAAGCACGGCCTGGCCGAAGCCGCCAAATTGGGCCACAAGATAGTGGTGGTGGTGGGGCACCCGGGATATTACCCGCGTTTTGGCTTTGTGAAGGCGGGGGAGAAAGGCTTAACCCTGCCTTTCGAATGCGAGGCCGAGGTGTTTATGGTTTTGGAACTGGCGCCGGGCGCATTGAACGGCGTGCGCGGGGAGATAGTCTACCCCGGGGCGTTCCACGAGGTGATATAAAACGGGGCGGGCCCTTTGGCCCGCCCATTTGGTCTCGACCAACTGTCCTGCACTGTACTGCTACTGCACCGCACTTTCCCCGCTTTCCGCGCTTCCGGTCGAGACCCTGTCTGCTACTGCTATCTTCCTAGTATATAGTAGCTCCTGAAACGGGAAATATCAAGGGTACTTTGGGTACTTATTTTGAACCGGCCGGACAGCGCTTTTTGTTATGATAATAGCAGGGAAAGGTGATCTTATCAATCATACCGTACTTGTAGTCGACGACGACGCCAACGTCTGTAAACTGATCTGCGCCGTGCTTGCCCGGCAGGGCTACGGCACCGCCGTGGCCGGCAACGGCAGGGAGGCGCTGACCTACCTTAAAAAATGCGCCTGCGTGCCCGGCCTTATACTGCTGGACCTGATGATGCCTGAAATGACCGGCTGGGAATTCCGGAAGCTGCAGCAGGACGATCCCGAACTTGCCGGCATCCCCGTGGCCATTATCACCGGCCTGGACAGCGAGGAAGGTAAGTACGAGTCCATAGGCGCCGTGGACGTGCTCTGCAAGCCGTCGCGCGCCGAAGAACTTATCTCCGTGGTTTCCCGCCTCTGCAAGTGACCGGCGGCCCCGCGCGTTGACGCGGGGCGGGCAAGGTTGCTAACCTTTATATATCCTCATTCCCGGGTCCAGGCATCATGTTCATCCCAAAACTCTACGACACCTTAAAGAATTATTCCCTGAAACAGTTCCAGCGCGACGGCCTGGCCGGCGTGATAGTGGGCATAGTTTCGCTGCCGCTGGCCATAGCTTTCGCCATAGCCTCCGGCGTAGGGCCCGAAAAAGGCCTGTACACCGCCATCATAGCCGGGTTCATTGTCTCGGCTTTCGGCGGCAGCCGCGTGCAGATAGGCGGGCCCACCGGCGCCTTCGTTATAATCGTTTACGGCATCATCCAGCAGTACGGCTACAACGGCCTGCTCATTTCCACCATGATGGCCGGCGTCATCCTTGTTATCTTCGGGCTGGCCAAGTTCGGCTCCATCATAAAATTCATCCCCTACTCCGTGGTAACCGGGTTCACCTTCGGCATAGCCGTGCTTATCGCCGTAAGCCAGCTGCCGGACCTGCTGGGGCTGGGCCTTACCAAGCTGCCCGCCGACGTGTTCCACAAACTTTCGGTCATGGCGGAGAACATGGGCCGCTTCAATCCCTGGGCGGCCGGCGTGGCGCTGTTCACGGTGCTGGGCGTGTGGTTCTCCGGCAAACTCACCAAGCGCGTGCCGGGCTCGCTATTCGCCATACTGGCGGCGTCCGCCGCCGTTTACGCTTTTGGCCTGCCGGTGGAAACCATAGGTTCGCGCTTTGGCGCGCTGCCGCAGTCCCTGCCGCACCCCAAACTGCCGCACCTGGACGCGGCCACGGTGCAGGCGCTGCTTAACCCCGCTTTCACCATAGCCATGCTGGGCGCTATAGAATCGCTCTTGTCCGCCGTGGTGGCCGACGGCATGATAGGCGGGCACCACCGCTCCAATATGGAACTGGTGGCCCAGGGCGCGGCCAATATCTTCAGCCCGCTGTTCGGCGGCCTGCCGGCCACCGGCGCCATAGCGCGCACCGCCACCAACGTAAAGAACGGCGGGCGCACGCCCGTGGCTGGCCTGGTGAGCGTCTTCACGCTTACCATGATCCTGCTATTCTTGGGCGGGCTGGTGCGTTACGTGCCGCTGGCCTGCCTGGCCGGCATCCTGCTTACCGTGGCCTACCACATGAGCGAATGGCGCTCGGTGCTGGCCAATATCCGCGTCTCGCGCAGCGCCGCCGCCGTAACGCTGGTAACGCTTTCGCTGACGGTGCTGGTAGACCTGACCGTGGCCATAGAGATAGGCATAATCCTGGCCACCATGTCCTTTGTGAGCGGCATGAACGCGGCCAGCAACGTGCGCATGGTAAAAGCTTTGCGCGAGGGCGAGGCCGAAGGGGAAACTGATTTCGCGGAGGACGCGCGCGCGGCCGCCCGGCTGCCGCAGGGCGCCGTGCTGTACGATATCAGCGGCCCCATGTTCTTCGGGGCCATCCATAAATTCAAGGAAGCGCTGCAGGAACTTAACAGCCCGCCCGAAGTGCTGGTGCTCAAGATGTCGCACGTGCCGTTCATGGACAGCACCGGGGTTAACGCCATGCGCGAGGCTCTGGGCGTTTTTGCGCGCTCCGGCACCAAATTCGTGCTTTGCGGAGCGCAGCCGCAGGTGATGAGCCGCCTGGAACACGGCGGCGTGGCAAACCTGACCGGCCGCGAGAATATAGTTAAAGACCTGGCCCGAGCGGTGGAGCGGGCCAACGCCCTTATAGGCGCCGGCGCCAAGGCCGGGGCCTGAGGAGGGGTTCATGAAAAAGGTTTTTCCTCTGGGGAAGGTTTATTCGCTGCTGGAGTCTGGGCCTGTTATCATGGTGAGCACGGCCTGGAAGGGCCGGCAGAACGTTATGCCCATGAGCTGGCACTCCATGATAGATTTCGACCCGCCGCTGGTGGGCTGCGTTATAAGCGACGCCAGCCTTACGTTCAAGATGATCAAGGGCTCCAAGGAATGTGTAATTAACATCCCCACCAGGGAGATAGCCGGCAAGGTCATTGCCTGCGGCAACGTGAGCGGCTCCAAGGTGGACAAGTTCGCCAAGTTCAAGCTTACGCCGGTAAAGAGTTCCAGGGTAAAGGCGCCGCAGGTAAAGGAATGCTACGCCAGCCTGGAATGCCGCCTGCACGACGCCCGCCTGGCCGCCAAATACAACCTCTTCATCTTCAAAGTCCTCAAAGCCTGGGTAGACCCCGCCGTAAAACACCCCCAAACCTTCCACCACCGCGGCGGCCCCTCCTTCTTCATCGCCGGCAAGTCCGTAAAACTAAAACCCAACAAAATGGCGTAGCCAGTGTGGCTTTATTATTGAACTCGGTGGCAAAGTTATAGGATGAGGCACTATGACGGACAATGAGGTGTATGACGCGCTGATCGCCATGTTCAAAGGGCAATATCTGGGGAAACAATGGGTGGTATCCCCTAGTGATACGCCCGAAGAGATAAAGGCGCGTTATGGCGCAGTCCCGCTGAAGCAGCTTCGCAGTTTGATGATACTGACGGGGAATCATCATCTGTATAAGTCCGAGAGAGTGGTAGAGCATAAACTCTGGAACCCGCGCCGCCGTGCTGTAGGGGAACGGCTACTGGCGGAGGCGTTCAAACTTCCCCTGCCTTAGGGGAGGCTAATGGACGCTGTTTCCTAACTTCCTGAGTCCTATTTGCGAACCCGCCGGGGAAGCCCGGCGGTTCTTTTTTTGTGGTTTTGGAAATACAACAATTGCGCGCGGACCCAAAAGGCATATATGGGGAATACCCGCCGTTTCCCCGACAGTACGGTGTCGGGGTGGCCTGCTAGGCTATTTATGGGCGAGGGGGGCTTATGGCTAAAGACATTGTTGCACAGGGGATAGTAGAGTCTAAGATCTTGCTGGTGCGCGGTTGCAAGGTTATGCTGGATAGCGACCTTGCGGCGCTTTACGGCGTAGAGACCAAGGTGTTAAAGCGTGCAGTAAACAGGAACTCCTTCCGGTTCCCGGCGGACTTTATGTTCAGGCTTAGGGTCGATGAGGTCAAAAACTTGAGGTGCCAATTTGGCACCTCAAGTTGGGGCGGGAGGCGCTACTTGCCATACGCTTTTACCGAGAGCGGCGTGGCCATGCTTTCAAGCCTCCTAAACAGCCGCCGGGCGGTGGAGGTGAACATATAGATAATGCGGACGTTCACCAGGATACGCGAGCTGCTGGCCACGCACGCGGACCTGCGGCGCAAACTGGAGGAGATGGAGAAAAAATACGACTACCAGTTCAAAGCGGTGTTCGACGCCATAAAGAGCCTGATCTCCGCGCCGGAGAAGGACGTTAAGCGCATAGGCTTTACCGCAAAATGGGATGGGCCCCATTGACAAAGTGTAAACTATAGTATACACTATTTATGAAGAAGATCTCTGCCGTTTACCGTACTGCCGCCGGGGCGGAGCCGTATAGCGACTACGTGAATTCCCTGCGGGACCGTGAGGGTGCCGCCAAGATCAGGGTGCGGGTTACCAGGGCAGAGCTGGGGAACTTGGGAGATCACAAAAACATCGGGCGCGGGATAATAGAATTGCGTATAGACTACGGGCCGGGTTACAGGGTTTATGTGGGGCTGCACGGTTTGGAACTGATAGTGTTGCTTTGCGCGGGAGCCAAATGCAGTCAGCGGGAAGACGTCAGGCGGGCCATGGCTTTCTGGGAGGATTACAAAAGGAATTTATGAGAAAGTACAGGACACACGGCGAATACCTGGATAAAGCGCTTAAAGACCCAAAAGAGGCCGCGCTTTACCTGAACGCGGCCGCACAGGAGAACGACGCGGCGCTTATGCTCGCCGCGTTGGCGCAGGTGGTCAGGGCGCACGGTGTTTCAAGGACGGCCAGAAAAGTGGAGCTTTCCCGGGCCGGGATATACAAGACCATCTCCAAAACTGGAAATCCAGAACTTAAAACCTTCCTGGGGATACTAAAAGTCTCCGGCTTGCGGATGTCCTTCAAACCGGTCCCGCATCGGCCTTGAGCCGGAGCCGGGTAGATGGGACCGCCGGGCGATACCGGCGGTTTTGCTTTTTTGAGGCGGGTCAGTAGAAGGCTACGGTGGTAAGGCCGAAGATAACGGCGGAGTGCATTTGGGAGTAGTCTATACGGAAGAAGCCGTTCTCGCCCCAGTCCGTGCCCCAGCTGTTCTTTACTATGAAGTACTCTTCCTCGTCGTTGTAGCCTACCAGCAGCACGGCATGTCCGCCCAGGCGCTTGCCGCCCACGCGGGTGTAGACGCCGGACTTGTAATGCATCAGGTCCTCATAGACCTGCATGGAGGTTGGCAGCGGGCCGTAATGGGCCAGCGCGGCTTTTATCTGGGGCAGAGACGGCCAGACCATGCCCCAACCCGAGATCTTGTATGCGTTCTTCTCCCAACCTGGCGCCGCCGCGGCGCAGGAACCGTTGGAGGCGGTATAAGGGTAGGCGGATTCGGGGGGGAGCCCTTCGCTTACCAGAAAGACGGGGAGCAGCACGCCGCCCTTGCAGCTGCCCACGTTGCTGCACGACACGTAAACCTGTTCGGAAAGGTCCAGGTCGGCGCCGGGCTTCTGCTGCTTTCTTAACACGTAGGATTCAAGGGCGCCGGTCATGGCGAAGGACCAGCAGGAGCCGCATTTGCCCTGCTGCTTCGGGGTGGTGACAAAGTTGCCGCCTTCATTGCGCCAGTCTATGGCGCGGGGGAGTAGTTTAACCGGGGAATCCGGGATCATGGGTCCGGATATCAAGGTGGAGTCCAGGCTGGCCAGGGTAGCCCACTGGTCTTCCGGCAGTCCGGAGACGGAAGTTTCGGCGGCCACCCAACGGGCTTTGCCGGACCTTATGGACTTTTGTAATTCGTCTATTTTTGCGCGGGTAGCGTCATTTACTTCGGCGGCGGCGCCGCCGGCCAAAAAGCAGACGGCTATAACTACGCGCGCGGCATGGCGCAGTAACGAGGTTTTCATATATATAGGATAGGCTTCCCGGTGTCGGTTTTCAAGACCAGAAGTCCCAGGTCTGCGCAGGAATATGGCCCTGCCAGAGAATGGGTATTGAACGAGGTAGGACCAAAGACCAGAGGGGGGTGGGGCCAAAGCCTCAGGGAGGGGAAGGGATTAACCTGTATAGTATAAGCATGAGATCTGTTCTTCTTGTCCTGGTGTTCCCTTTCCTGGCGGTAAATACTTACTCGCAAAATAACGCGCTCGCGGACCTGCTGGCCGTGCCCGGCACCGAGGTAATGGACGTAGCCGTGCCCGGGCCCGTGGCCGTAGAGACTTTTCCCACTTACGAACAGGACCGCAAGCCGGGCAAACAACTTTCCAACGCCAACGGCGTACGCGTGCTTGACGTGGTGCGCTTTGAACGCGACGCCAAGAACAATACCTACCGCTGGGGCCAGCTGAAAATAGAGGACGCCGCCCTGGAAGAAGTCTATTTCGGTTTCAGGTCCGCCAGCGTAGGCCACAACTACCTCATGTTCGCTTTCAAGGGCGGGGCCAAACTGGTAGTGGAAGTGCTGCCCTGGAAGAAGAAAGGCGAGAAGTTCGACCCCATAGTGGCCGGCAATACCGGCAAATACGACCTGGTGTGGAACATGGTCTCCTTCGACAGCTTCCTGGAGACCGCCGTGGGGAGCCAGGGCCTTTACGCGGACGTTTACCCCATGAAGCTTAGCCGCGAAGAGAAACTGCGCATGCTCGACGTTGCCATTGCCGAAGCCACCCGCGACTACAGCGGCGAGAAGTATAACACCCTTACCAACTCCTGCAGCAGCAACGCCCTCAAGGTGTTCGCTAAAGCCACCGGCCACCACCTGGTGCTGGGCCGCATGCTGCCCTCCGTGGTAATAAAGCACCTTAAGGCGCGCGGCTTCCTGGGCGAACCCCTGCACTACGACTCTTCCAACTGGAACAAGCAGTAAAAGTAACTTTTGAGCGCACGGACCGCCGGGCTTGCCCGGCGGTTCTGTTTTGGTAGAATAAGGGCATGGCTGAAGATAATGTTTCTAACGACGTTTTTAACCGCACCGCTACCGAAGGCGAGATAATAAGCGACGGCTCTTACAACCTGGCCATGGGCCTGGTACTGGGCTGGGGCTTTCTGGTGAACTGGTGGATGGTGAAGAACATCCCCGCGTCCGTCATAACCGGCGTGGACATAAGACTGTTCCTGCTGGCCTATTTCGCCTCGTGCTTTTTCGGGGTGTACCTGTTCAACAAGTCCGTCAACCCGCTGGTGAGCTTTATCGGCTACAACTTCGTGGTGGTGCCTTTCGGCTTTGTAATAAACGTAGTGGTGGCCCGCTACAGCCCGGACCTGGTGCTGGAGGCCATGCGCATAACCGGCACGGTGGTGCTGGGCATGATGGTGCTGGGCACGCTGTTCCCGGCCTTCTTCAAACGCATCTACGGCGCGCTCAGCGCGGCGCTGCTGCTGGTGATAATAGTGCAGCTGGCTGATATCTTCTTCTTCCACAAGGACCCCGGCTATATAGACTGGATAGTGGTGGTGATCTTCTGCGGCTATGTGGGTTACGACTGGGGCCGCGCCAACAATATCCCCAAAACCCTGGACAACGCCGTGGACAGCGCCGCCGCGCTGTACATGGACATCATCAACCTCTTCCTGCGCATCCTTAAAATACTAGGCCGCAGGCGCCGCTGACCGCCTGCGGTTGAAAGGTAAAACTTAGAAGTGGAACTTTCCGAAGACCAGAAGAACGCGCTGGCCCGGCTGACCGCCTGGTACCGTGACCCGGCGCGCTCCCGCTTTATAACGCTGGGCGGCTACGCCGGCACCGGCAAGACCACGCTTATCGCCGTGCTCAAGAACGAACTTGTAAAGCTCAACAAGTCCGCACGCTTCGCTTTTTGCAGCTACACCGGCAAGGCCGCGCAGAATTTAAAGAACAAACTGCGCGAGGCCGGCGCGCTGGCGGCGCGCGATTCCGTAGGCACCATCCACGGGCTTATTTATACGCCGCGCGAGAACGAGGAAGGCCGCATTACCGGCTGGGACCGCAAGGACCTGCTGGAAAAAGACCTCATCATAGTGGACGAGGCGTCCATGGTGGACGGCAATATCTGGGCGGACCTGCTGTCCTTCGGCGTTCCCATAGTGGCGGTGGGGGACCACGGCCAGCTGCCGCCCATAGCGGGCCAGTTCAACCTTATGCAGGCGCCCGAGCTGCTGCTCACGCAGATCCACCGGCAGGCCGCCGAGAACCCTATTATAAAAGTGTCGCAGTTCGCGCGCACCACCGGGCTGGTGCCGGCCGAGCGCTACGGCCCCGGCGTGGTGAAGTACCTCAAGGACGATTGCGACGCGCAGGAAAAGACCGGCGAGCTGCTGGAAAGCTGGACGCCGGAGACCATGATCCTCTGCGGCTACAATTCCACGCGCAACAAGATAAACCAGTTCGTGCGGGCGGCGCGCGGCTTTGAGGGGCCGGCGCCCTCTTCCGGCGACCGGGTGATCTGCCTGCGCAATAACCATAAAAAAGCCGTTTACAACGGCATGCTGGGCACCATAACGCACATAATGAAGCACAATGCCGACTGGTACGAAGCCGAGATCCAGCTGGACGACCGCGAGCGGCCTTACGACGGGCTTATCTACGCCCCGCAGTTCGGCGCCAAGACCGGCGTTAACTTTACCAAGGACCGCCGCCTGGCCATGACAGGCGACCTGTTCGATTTTGGTTACGCGCTTACGGTGCATAAGGCGCAGGGCGGCCAGGCCCGGCGGGTGGTGATGTTCGAGGAGCGCTTTCCCAAAATGGACGACGAGATGTGGCGCCGCTGGCTTTACACCGGCGTCACGCGCGCCGAGGAAGAACTGTACCTGTTCGGTTAGGACGGGCCGGGTATTTGTTAATATCTCCCTATGATGAAGATGCTTATCGCATTTTTTTTGCTGGGGCTGGCGGGGCCGGCCGCGGCCGGCTATAAAGAGGCCCTGGGCCTTGTCCGCCTGGACGCGCCGCAGGCCAAGGCTCTGGACGGTTTTCTCGCCATGGCCGAGGAGGACCTTTCCGCCAACGAACCGCTGGAGGCCCTGCTTAACGCCAACCGGCCGGCCATAGACGCTTTTATCAAGGCCGCCGGCGAACCCACCGACGGCTACCTGTTCGGGGCTAAACCGGAAAAACTCACCATGAGCACGCCGGTCATAAAGTACGGCGAGCACATACAACTTTTTAAACTCCTGCTGATAGACGCCAGGGTGAACGCGCAGTCCGGTTTTGTGGAAGGCGCTGAGCGGGACCTGCTTGCGGCCGCCGGTTTTCTGTCCCAGCTTTCCGAGCAGAAGGCTGGGCTTATGATAACCTCGCTCACCTACGGCCTGTGCGTGCGCAAGGCTTTCGCGCCGCTGGCGGCGAGTATGCGCGAAGAGAGCGCCTCCCCGGCGTATCTTGGCGCCCTGGCCCGGAAGCTGGCCCGCGCCCAGGCCGCTATGGATTTTATGCGCGGCGCCATGCAGGAAGAGGCTGAATTGAGCAAAAACACCGTGCGCGAGACCATGAACGTGCTTACGATAAAAAAAGAGAACGCCAAACTGCCCATGCATAAGGAACTGGTGGCCAAAGCGCTGCAGGACCAGGCGTTCTTCGACATGGTATACACCCACTATAACGACGCCGCCTCCGCGCGCGCCGAGGCCTGCGCCAAAGCTTTCGAGGCCAACGACCCGGCTCTTTGCGACGGCTTTGTGGAAAAGCAGCTGGCCTGGCTTTCCGCCAAGGCGAAGGCCTACGAGGCGCTGGGTTTTATGGATTCCGTGAAGGCCGGAACTGCCGGCCTGAGATCAGGTATGGCCGATTACGTGGTGGCTAAGCTTACCGCCGGGTCCGTACCGCAATACGGGCGGTTGGTGGAGCCCTATAACGTTTCCTATTCCATATTGGGCGTTCTAAGGACCGCCCTGGCCGTTAAGGCGTACAAGGCGCGCAACCGCGGCCGCCTGCCTGGCGGCCTGGTTAAATTGCCGCCCGGGTTTATAGACGAGCTGCCCAGGGACCCTTTTAATAAGTTCCAGCCGTTCACTTACGCGTCGGCCGGGAAAAAGTTCACGGTCTACGGTTACGGCCCGGACCGTGCTGACGGCGGCGGGCGCACGCAGCTGGACGCGGAGGCTTACGGCAACGACCAGGCCAAGGCTTCCGGGGATATTTTGTACGAGGAATAACCGCCGCCGCCTGAACTTAAGTCACCATTGGGAATAAAAATGCCTCAAACTACCGTAAACCTCCGCTCGCTGTTCCTGCTATCGCCGGACGTGATCTTCCTTAATCACGGCTCCTTCGGCGCCTGTCCCAGGGAAGTTTTTACCGAGTACCAGCGCTGGCAGCTGGAACTGGAAATTAACCCCGTGGAATTCCTTGGCCGCCGCTCCGGCGAGCTGCTGCTCTACGCGCGCACGGCGCTGGGGAAATTCCTGGGCGCGCGGCCGCAGGACCTGGTGTTCATCTCCAACTCTACCGCCGGGGTGAACGCCATAGCCAAGTCGCTCAAGCTCAAGCCCGGCGACGAAGTGCTCTCCACCGACCACGAGTACGGCGCCTGCGACAATACCTGGGAACTGGTCTGCCGCGAGCAGGGAGCCACCTACGTGAAGGCCGCCATCCCGCTGCCTTTCGACAGCGTCTCTTTTTGCGACCGCGTGTGGCAGAAGGTGACGCCGCGCACGCGTCTTATTTTCTTCAGCCATATCACCTCGGCCACGGCGGTACCGTTCCCCGCGCAGGAACTGTGCGCCCGCGCCCGCGCCGCGCGCATCCTTACCATGGTGGACGGGGCGCACGCGCCCGGCCTTATAGACCTGGACCTGGAAAAACTGGGCGCGGATTTTTACGTAGGCAACTGCCACAAATGGCTGATGGCGCCCAAGGGCAGCGCCTTCCTCTACGCGCGGGAGAGCGCGCAGCCGCTGGCGCAGGGCCTGGTTACCAGCTGGGGCTACAGCGAGCGCACCGCGCTCAACGCCGACCAGGAAGCTTACGCGGGCCGCGAAACTTTTGAGCGCCGCCACCAGTGGCAGGGCACGCGCGACATAGCCGCGTTCCTGGCCGTGCCCGCCGCGCTGGAGTTCCGCCGCAAGTACGGCTGGGAGCGGATGCGGGCGGAGTGCCGCACGCTCGCGGCCCTGACGCAGGAAAGGATCCTGGCGGCTAACGGCCTGGCCCCTGTAGTTTCCGGGGACGACATCCTGCAGATGCTGGCTATCCCGGTGCCGCGCGCCGGCGCCGAGCGGCTGCAGAAGTGGCTTTTTAACGAGCGCCGCATAGAAGTGCCGGTTACGGCGTTCGGCGATATGGCTTTTGTGCGCATCTCGGTGCAGGCTTACACCACGCAGGCCGAACTGGACGCGCTGGTGTCCGCCCTGGCGGAATTCTACAAGGACAAAGGAAATTCATGACCGAGTCAGCCGCTACCAACGTAACCATCCCCGCCGCCGGCGAGCACGCCGTACCGCCGCTGGGGCGCTTTCACCGCATCCTTAAATTGCCGTATTTCAACGTGGCGCTTATCGTGGGCTGCGGCATCTTCGTCAGCACCTTCGCCCAGGCGGGCGTGCTGGGTTTGTACCCGCTGCGGTTCCTGCTCAAGGACACGCTGCACGAGGGCCCGTTGCGCGTGGCGCTGTTCATGCAGCTGGCCAACATGCCCTGGAACCTCAAGATCATCGCCGGTATCATTTCCGACGCCATCCCGCTGTTCGGCACGCGCCGCCGCCACTACCTTATCTTCAGCAGCATGCTGGCGGGCCTGTTGTGGCTGTGCATCGCCATAGTGCCGCACCAGTTCCTGCCGCTGCTCCTGATGACGCTGATGATGAACATAGCGCTGGTGTTCGTAAGCACCATCTCCGGCGGCATCCTGGTGGAAGGCGGCCAGACCTTTGGTGTTACCGGCAAGCTCAGCTCCGTGCGCGTGCTGGCCATGAACGTGGCCAGCCTGGGCGTGCCGCTGGGCGCGGTGCTGGCGGCCATGACGCTGGGCGTCACGGCGCTGGTAGCCGCCATCCCGCTGTTCCTCTTGTTCTTTGTGGCGCTGTTCCTTTATAAGGAAGCCCCCACCGCAAAGCGCGACCCCAGGATCTGGGTGGGCATAGGCACGCAGCTTAAGATAGCGCTGAAGGCCAAAAGCCTCTGGTTCGCGGCGGGGCTGCTGTTCCTGGTGCAGTTCGCGCCGGGCTTTTACACGCCGCTGATGTTCTACCAGACCGATACCCTGCATTTCAGCGAAAAATTCATAGGCCTCATCAGCCTGTGTTCGGCCATAGCCGGCGCCGTGGGCGCGCTGTTCTACGTGTATTTCTGCCGGCGGTTCACGCTACGCCAGCTCTTGTACGCGTGCGTGTTCTTTACGTCGCTGCTGTCGCTGATGTATTTGGGTTACGTGGACAAGCGCTCGGCGCTGGTAATAGAAATAGTCTACGCCTTCGCCGTGAGCCTGGCGCAGCTGCCGCTTTACGACCTGGCCGCGCGCGCCACGCCCAAGGGCAGCGAGGCCGTGGGGTATTCCATTATAGTGAGCGTGTGGAACTGGGGCCTGCTGGTGAGCGACCTGGTGGGCTCCGGCCTGTACGAGAAATACCACATGACCTTCAAGACCTTGGTGTGGGTGAACGCCGGCACCACGCTGCTGGCGGTGTTCGCCATACCGTTCCTGCCGGCGCTGCTGGTGGACGGCAAGGAGAAGGACGAAGCCGCCGCCTGAGGGGTAGACGTGAAGATAAAGAACATAGCGAAGATCCTTGCGTACCTGGCCGTACTGGCCGCCGCCGTGCTGGCCGCGGCGTACTATACCCTGCCGGTGAACCGCATCAACATGCATTCGCGGCTGGTGATGCTGGGCGATTTCAACGGCGACGATAAATGGGACAAGGCCGACCAGGCCCTGCTGGATTCCGTGCTGGCCGACCCCTGGGCGCAGCCGGCCGAGACCGTTTACAAGGCCGACGTTAACCACAACGGCCTGCTGGACGAAGAAGACGTTTACCTGCTCTACGACCTTTACATGACCGGGGACCCGTACAAGGCCAGGGAGCAGTTCTCCGCCTCGGCCCGCCCGTTCCCTTACCCGCGCGAGTTCTTCCGTTACGTGCCAGACACGGAATACCTGCAGCGCCCGGTGCTGGCGGTCTATAACCCCGCAACGGCCTCTTCGCCGCTTAAATTCCTTTCCGAGGTCCGCCTGAAGAAAGCGTTCGGTTACCGCGAGCGCCTGCTGCAGGAGATCTACAGCGAGGGCGTGCGGTTCTCGCTGGCTTACGCCAAGCGCGCGCCGGGCCTGCTGCCCAAGGAGAAAGAATACGCCTCGCTGAAGATAAAGCGCTGCGCCTCCCTGTGGAAAGCCGGCGACTACTACGAACTGCTGCTGGAGATAATGGCCCTTACCGAGGACGCCGAAACGCTTACCGTAAAAGGCCAGCCGGAATTTGTGGCGCAGAGCCTGTATTTCCGCGACCACCTGCGCGCCTTGCTGGAGTCCGGGCTATACAGGGATTACCTGGCGGGCAAAGTTGCGCAGGCGGAAGTTTTTAAGGCGCTGGAGAAATACCTGCTGGACGATATGGGCATAAAGGCTGACTTGGCGAACATGGCGCCGCCGCGCAACTTCCTGGAACTGAAGAATTACGCGGACCGCGCGCGCTGGCAGTATTATAAGACCACCTCCACCCGCAAGGATTTCCGCAAACTGCTCTTGTTCGCGCAGTATGACCGGCGCTACCTGCGCGCGGCCGCGCGCACCACCCGCAAGGCCGCCGACGCGCCGCTGGAGAACCACAACCTGCCCATGGAGCTGCTGTTCCGGGAGGCGCTGGTCATTAAAGGCGGCGACAAGCTGGCCGCCGTGGGCCTGCTGGACGAAGCCGTGCGCATCCCTTTCGCCTGGGTTAAATCCATCCCGCGCGACAAGCTGCCCACGTCGGTGGCGCTGGAGAACTTTCTGCTGCCCGGCAATAAAGAGGACGGCTCCGACAAGAGCCGCCATTGGAACGTGTTCGGCGGGGTGAGCTTGTATAAGTCCCCGGAGGAGTCCCTGCAGCTGGCGCTGGCGCGCGAGGTTAAGGACTTCAGGGCGGAGCCCGCGCCCAGGGGCATGACGGAATTTATCCGCGACACCATGGCCAACCTAAACGGCATCTACTACGTGGTGAGCATCAACCCCGGCCTGCTGAAGAAGTAGCCCGGCCGGGCAAAAGAAAAGCCGCCTCCGGGCCGGCTTTTTTATTTTAGGCGGAAATTTACGGGGCTTTGTAGGCCGCTATGCCGGCGGCTATGGCCGCGGCCATCTTTTCCTGGCCGGCCTCGGTCTTTATAAAGGCGGCGTCCTTTTTATTGGTGAGCACCACCATCTCTATGGTGACGGTGGGGATCTTTGAAAGTATGGAATAGGTGAGCGCGCCCTGGCGAGAACCCACCGCCGTGCGGGAATCGCCGTAGATGCCCTGCTGGACCAGGCTGCCGGCCAGCGCCCGCCGCATCCAGGCGGCCACGGGTTCGGCCAGCGGCAGGCTGGCCATTATTACCCCGGCCTCGGGGCCTTTAAAACCGTTCTCGGCGTCGTCCTTGTAATCGTACACGCCCTGGCGGTCCGGGTAGTACAGCGCAAAGCCGGTGCCCGGGGTGCTTTCGCAGTGCAGGTGCACCGCCAGCGCCGAGCCGTCGTTGCAGATGTAGGCGCGGTCCTTGTTCTCCACGTAATTCAGTTCGGCGTTGCGCGTCATGCGTACGTCGTAGCCCATGCTCTTGAGCACGCGCTCCAGGCGCACGCCCACCTGCCAGTTCACGCGGGCTTCGTTGGTGCCGTTCACCATGTCGGTGGCGGGGTTGAAAGTGTTGGGGTGGCCGGGGTCCACGCAGACCTGGGTGCGGGCGTTATCCCGGGAGGGGATAGCGGGCACGGGGGCGGGAAGGGAGGCGGTAACGGTCTCTTCGGGCAACTGCTCAATGGCAGCGGCATTGGCCCTGTGCTGAAAACACCAGGTTAAAGCGGCCAGAAAGAGGATTACGCGGTAAGTCATATGTTTTGCGCCGTATTTATAGTTTATCAGTCGTAAAATCCCTGTCAAGGGCCGAAAGTAGGCCTTTCTGGGTGACAAATGTTTTCCTGTGTCCGCTCAGCTGCCTGGTGCTGGACGATCCTGCCAATTGCGGTATTTCTAAAAAACCGTGGTGCTTCCCACGGGAACACCAAAACCACTTGTTAACACGCATTATATGGGGCGCAGCTGGTCATTTAGTCATCAGCGTCCCCCTTCACGCCTAAATATATATCAGGCGCCGCCGCTCCTCCCGGCCGCAAAGCCGATCAGGTACGAATAGAAGGCGTTTTTTCTTATGGGTTTGGTGAGATAATCGTCGCAGCCGGCTTTCAAGGCCTTGTCCACGTCCTCGCGCATGGCCATGGCCGTCAGCGCCACAACTTTTGTCCGGGCGCGTTTTTCGGCCGCTTCCAGTTCGCGGAATTTGGCGGTCACCTCGAACCCGTCCATGCCCGGCATCTGGATGTCCATAAAAACGATGTCGTACACTCCGCGCTTGAGCTTCTCCAGCGCGTCAAAACCGTCCACCGCCAGGTCGAGCTTTACCTTGGATTCTTTCAGGAAGGAACCGATCAGCATGCGGTTATCTTCCGAGTCGTCTACCACCAGCGCGGCCAGCGCGGGCAGGTCCCCCCTGGAGTACCCTGTGGCTTTTTGAGGCGCCTCGGCCGGGGCGGCCTTTCCCAGCGCTACCATCTCCAGGGCTCCCTCCAATACCGTTTGCTTTTTCACCGGCTTCATCATGTGCGTTATTACTCCGAGCGCCAGGAAATCCTCTTTCTTGACCCGCACCGTATCCGAGGTCACCAGCGCCAGCGCGGGTTTGGGCGTTATGGCCGGGTCCTGCATCAGGCGCCGGCAGAACTCATACCCGTCTATTCCAGGCATATTGAAATCCACGAAGATCCCGTGGTAGGGATTCCCCTTAAGCTGCTCCTCCAGGACTTTAGCCAGCCCGGCCTCTCCGGCGGCGACGCCCTCGCAGAAAGCGCCCCAGCTCTGCGCGATCTCGCGGATTATGATGCGGTTCACCAGGTTGTCGTCCACCACCAGGAAGCGGCGCCCTTTCAGCTCTTTTATGTCCGCCTTCGGCAGGTAGACCGCACGGTTGTCTTTCTGCGTAGAAAGCCGCACCGTGAAATAGAACACCGTCCCCACTCCAGGCTCGCTTTCCAGCCAGATCTTTCCGCCCATCAGTTCTATCAGCAATTTCGAGATGGGCAGTCCCAGGCCGGTCCCGCCGTATTTGCGCGTAGTGGAAGAATCCGCCTGCGTGAATTTCTCGAAAATGGAAGCCCGTTTGTCGGCGGGAATGCCGATGCCGGTGTCGCGCAGGGAAAAAAGCAGTTCCACTTTGTCCCCTTCGGTCTTCTGTTTTTTCACGTTAAGGGAAACATGCCCTTTTTCCACGAATTTCACCGCGTTGCCCATCAGGTTAGTCAGCACCTGCCCCAGCCTGGTGGAGTCTCCCGTCAGGAACACAGGGACGTCGGCGTCTATCTTGCAGCTGATCTCCACGTCTTTTTTGTAGGCACGCACCGCCGTCATTTCCGACACCTTGGATACCAGTTCCTCCAGGTTGAAGGGCGCCGCCTCTATCTCTACCTTGCCGGACTCTATTTTGGAAATATCCAGGATATTGTTAATCAGGGCCAGGAGGGTGTCGCTCGCGTTGCGCATTATGGAGAGGTACTGCGCCTGGTCCTTGCTGAGCCCGGCCTCGTCCATCAGTTCCGACATGCCGACTATGGCGTTGAGCGGCGTTCTGATCTCGTGGCTCATGGAGGCCAGGAAATCGCTCTTGGCCTGGCTGGCCTGCTCGGCCAGCGCCGTGCGCTGGCGCACGCGCTCCTCGAGCTCCAGGTTCAGTTCCATGTACTTCCTTTCGGATTCCTTGCGCGCCTGGTTCTCCTGCTGCAGCGCCGCGCGGGACTTTTCCAGTTTCTCCATGAACTCGTTGAAAAAATCCGTCAATCTTCCGAATTCATCAGCCGAAACCTTGGGCAGCCGGGCCGTGTAGTCCCCGGAACCTACCGCCCCCAGGCTGCGGATCAATTTATTCAGGTTCTTTACGATATACGACGAGTATAAAAATGTCAGCGCGAACATGAAAAGCACGGAGGCGAGGACCAAACCGACCAGGATACGCCGGATATCTTTAAGCGGCGCGTAAAACTCGTCGAGATAACTGGACGAGACCACGTGCCAGTCCAGCTCAGGGATATAGCTGAAGATGTCCAGTTTTTGCCGGTAGTCCTGCTCGCCGGGATCTCTCCAGGAATAGGAGACCTTTCCGGTCTTGCTGGCTAGTATCTCCCTGACGAATTCCCGCCCCCGCTGGTCTTTCACGCCGTAAATATTGCCGGTAAGCGCCGGATGGACGATAACGTTCCCTTGGGAATCAATGATGTAAGGATACCCGGTCTTGCCGACGCGGATGGCCAACAGGCTGTCCCGGAAATCCTCTATCTTCACGAGCCCCCCGAACTCTTCCCGGTAGGAAGAGGCGGAGATGATCCAGTCCCAGGGCTTGAAATAGGTCATGTAAAGCGCTTTCGGCCTGGTACTGGTTTCGCCGGGGTTCTTCCAGTCATACTCCACATAGCCTTCCCTGCGCTTTAACTGTTCCTGGATGAACCCGTAACGGGTGAGGTCCGCCCCTATAAGCGCGGCCTTGGGGTGCACCCGTATCACCCCTTTGCTGTCCAGGCAATAAACGTAGCCGGTTTGGCCGATGCGCTGGCTCAGCAATATCGCCATGGCGCGTTCTTTGGCGTCCTGTTCGCTCAAGACCCCCTGCCTATACAACTTATAGGATTGCTCCACGACGTCGTTATCCTTTTCGGCCACGGCGCGCAGGTAGTTCTTTATCGAGGCGTCCGCCGTGGTCCTGACCATGCTGAGGATGATGTCCGTGGTATGGGTCAGTTCGCTTTCGACGCCGGCTTCTATGGTTTTTTGCATGATGGGGTAGATGGTCACCCCGCCTATGGCAAGAAAAAGTAAAAAGCCGGTTATATAACCAGCCAATAACTTCGAGCGGATCCCGAGGTCCCTGAATTTTTTGACCATAGAAAACATTTTACCATCCCCCTGAAAACGCGGCGGTTCCCGCCTGGTAGAATTGAATCATATTTTTAAGCCTAATTCTGCCGCCAATACGCGGCAATACGTTGGTCGGGTCGCCGTGGTATACTATCTGGGATGAAGCCGGAAGAAATTCTGAAGAAACGCTGGGGCTACGACAGCTTCAAGCCGCTGCAGAAAGAGGCCATAGAGGCCGCTTTTGAGGGGCGAGACTGCCTGGTGGTGCTGCCTACCGGCGGCGGCAAGAGCCTCTGCTACCAGCTGCCGGCCGCGGCGGGCAAAGGGCTGGTGTTGGTGGTGTCCCCGCTCATCGCGCTCATGGACGACCAGGTGGCCGCCGCGCGCGAAGCGGGGCTTGCTGCCGACGCGCTGCATTCCAATTTGAAAGCCGGCCCCAAACGCGAGGTTTACGCCAACCTTAACAACGGCACCACCGAACTGCTTTATGTGAGCCCCGAGCGCCTGCTTTCCGGGGACCTGTACGAGGCCATCGCCCCGCGGCTGGTGCTGGCCGCCGTGGACGAGGCGCACTGCGTGTCGCACTGGGGCCACGAGTTCCGCCCCGAATACCGCAAGCTTACCGAGGCGCTGGACCATTTTCCCAAGGCCGCCCGCATGGCGCTTACCGCCACCGCCACGCCCGCCGTGCGCGAGGATATTTTAAAACAGCTGGCCCTGCGCTCGCCGCAGGTCCTGATAGGCCACCCGGACCGGCCCAACCTGGTGTACCGCGCCTTCCCGCGCCGGGACCAGGTAAAGCAGGTGCTGGAGACCGTGCACCGCCACCCCGGCGAGGGCGGCATAGTTTACGCGCAGACCCGCAAGGACGTGGAGCGCATAGCCGCCCAGCTGAAGAAAGAGGGCGTTTCCTGCGCGCCTTACCACGCCGGGCTTAACGCCGCGGAGCGCCAGCAGGCGCAGCACGATTTTGTTAACGAGCGGCTGGACGTGATAGTGGCCACCATCGCCTTCGGCATGGGTATAGACCGCTCCAACGTGCGCTACGTGGTGCACGCCAATACGCCGCGCTCGGTGGAGCATTACCAGCAGGAAAGCGGCCGCGCCGGGCGCGACGGGCTGCCGGCCGACTGCACGCTGCTCTTTGCGGCGTCGGACCTGGCCGCCCACCGCTGGCTGGCGAAAAAAGACATACACCTTTCCGCCGAGCGCACGCGCGCGCTGGAAAAACAATTAAAGGACATAGGCCGCTACGCCGTGGCCCCGGTTTGCCGCCACGGCCTGCTGTCCGAACATTTCGGCGAGCCGTACCCGGCCGACGGCGGGCCGCGCGGTGAAGCCGGCTGCGGCGCCTGCGACGTGTGCCTGGGCGAGACCAAGGGCCTGCCGGAGGCGGAGGCCCGCCTGACCGCCAAGAAGGTTTTAAGCGCCGCCTGGCGCGCCGAAGGCCGTTACGGCACAGGCTACGTGGTGAACCTGCTCTTGGGCCGCCCCAGCGACCGCATGGCCGCCAACGGCCACGACGCGCTGCAGGTGTTCGGCCTGCTCAAAGAGGCGGGCGAGCCGGCGGTGCGTTCCTGGATAGACCAGTTGATAGTGCAGGATTACCTGGAAGTTACCGAGGACGACGAATACCCGCTGCTGCGCATTACCGCGGCAGGCCGCGCCCTCTGCCAGGACAAGGGCGAAGTGCGCCTGGGCCTGCCGGTGCAGCCCGCTAAAGGCAAAAAGAAGCCCGCCGCCCTTAAAAAGGTAGCTGCTACCTTTTTGCAGTCGGACGAGGAACTGTTCGACCGGCTGCGCGCCATCCGCCGCGCACTGGCCGACAAGGCCGGCGTGGCCCCTTACGTTATCTGCAACGACGCCACCCTTGTGGACATAGCCGCCTCCAAGCCGGCCACGCCCGAAGCCCTGCTGGATATCAAGGGCATGGGCGAGAAACGGGTGCAGAAATACGGGCAATTCTTCCTGGACGCGGTGGCCGGCAAACGGGAGATCCCGCTGGCGGACTAGCCGGGGGGGGGGCTCCCGCCGCCGGGGGGAGATTTGTTAAGATGGTAGGACGTTTTAAGAACAGCGATAGGTAAAAGGAACAAATGAAGCCTTATAAGAACCTCAGCGGCAAGTCCACCGTGACCATGTACGAACTGGCCCAGGATTTCATCACGGTCCGCTTCGGCAACCAGTCGGTGTACCGCTATTCCAACCAGAGCGCCGGTTCCGCCAATGTGCGCGAGATGAAGACCCTCGCCGTGGCCGGCAAGGGCCTGGGCACGTTCATCGAAAGCAAAGTGAAAGACCTGTTCGCCAGGAAAGTGCGCTAATAAAACCGCGGCGGCCGATGGATCACACCATCTACATCTATTGCGACGGCGCCTGCTCGGGCAATCCCGGCCCGGGCGGCTGGGCCGCCGTGATAATTTCCCCCGAGGGGACCGTGCAGGAACTGGGCGGGGGCGAGCGCGCCACCACCAACAACCGCATGGAGATGACCGCCGCCATAGTGGCGCTGCACGCGGTGGTAGAGCGCCCTGAAAAAGTAAAGGTTTATACGGATTCCGGCCTGCTCATTAACGGCATCAAAGGCTGGATCCACGGCTGGAAGCGCAAAGGCTGGCTGACGGCCGCCGGCGAGCCGGTGGCCAACCGGGACCTGTGGGAGCGGCTGGACGCGCTGGCGCAGGCCATGAAAGGCCGCCTGAGCTGGGGCCACGTCAAAGGCCACGCCGGCCACGAGATCAACGAGCGCTGCGACGTTATAGCGGTGGCTTACTCCAAACATTCCCATCCCAAACTTTATAGCGGCCCCGCCGTGGGCTGCGGCTATTCCCTGCTGGAACCCGGCGAGGAACACCTGCACAAGCCCAAGCCCAAGGGCGAGGCCGGGACCAGGGCCAAGCCCAAAGGCCCAGCCGTTTACTTAAGCCTGGTGGGCGGCCGCCTGGAGCGCCACCGCACCTGGGACGCCTGCAAACTGCGCGTGCACGGCACCGCCGGCGCCAAATTCAAGAAAGTGCATTCCTCCGAAGAAGAGCGGGAAGTCCTGAAATCCTGGGGCGCGGCTTAAACGCAACGCTCAGTCCAGTTTCCTGGTCTTGCCTTCCCAATCCATGAAATAGATACCGTCGGCTCCGGCTATGAAGACGCCGTCCGTTGAGGGCGACACCGTTTTGTGGCGCTCCCTTACCACCTTAGGCAGTTCCCAAAATTTCGCGTTCTCCAGGTTGGCCGCTTCGGTTTTTACAAGAAACTTGTTGCCTGCGTTGAACCAAAGGTAGCCGTTCTGCGCGCGCAGCGGCCAGATATCACCGTAGGTGATGCCGGCTTTTCGCAGGAGACCGTCCGTATTGACCGCGGACATGGCCTTGCCGTCCGGTGTAAGCAGGTAGAACAACGCGGTGGCTATGTCCGCGTTGGGGGATCTCCCCGCGGGCGGCAGGGGCCGGCGTTCTACGCCCCACACCGTGCCGTCCGGGGTTATGGTCAGGTTTTGTGTGATGCGGAAATACGAGGGCCAGAGCGGCTCCGATTTGCCGTTGGGGCGGCACAGGTAGGTGGAGTAATCATCCTTTACCCTGACCGGCACCAGGAAATTAAGGCCGTCGGTCAGGCGGACTCCCGGAACGGCCGCGCGCGTGACTATCTCTCCTGGCAGGGGCCAGCGCTTTCCCTTGTGCTCCAAGGTTTTACCGTCCTTACTTACCTCCGCGGCCAGGCCGTCCTTGAGATATTTTTCCCCAAGGAAGCGCAGATAGCCGGCATCCCGGGAGGCTACTTTCTTCCACTCAAGGCCGCCGGCCCCGGGCGGCAGGGGCGCGAAGTAGTAGGCGTCGTCGCGGCGGTCCAGTATGCCGGGTTCCTTGCCGCCTAGCAGTTCCATGCTCCAAGTCGCATGGATGTCCCAGGAATTATTAAAGCCCTCTTTTATGCTGCCGTGGGTCAGACGGCCGCGCCTGCCTACCGAGTAGAGCGCCCAGGTTTTGCCGTCCTCTCCGGTCATGCTCTGGCCGTTGCTGAAGGTGAGGTCCGGCATGAGGTATGTGAATCCGCTCTCGCGCCGCTCGCCTCCCCGCTCCAGCACGGCGCGGTTGCCGTCCTTGTCAACGAAGAAAACCTCGCCGTAGAACGGCCTCTGCGCCAGCATCAGCGCGGCGTTCTTTTCGCGCCCGGGGTAAAGATTGCTGTCGGTGCCGTACAGCGGGAAGAACAGGTTCCCCACCGGCATGGTCACCTGCCTGGCGCCGTAGTTGAGCCACATCAGCACGGCGAAGGCGGCTAGCACCGGGGCTGCCAGCAGGCCCGCACCGGCGGAAAGGAGCCGCACCTGCCCGACGGCCTGGCGGTCGCGTGCCAGTGAGAACAGCCGGAGCGCCAGCGCGCCGCCGGCCAGGGCCGCGGCTGCCACCAGCGGGTTTATTAACCACAACGGAATAAGCTTAAAGGCCAGCCGCTGGAAGATGGCCGTGCTGGTAAGCGGGATAAGGATGGCGGCGGAGGCTGCGCCTGCCAGGGCCGCGCCGGCTATGCCGTTGCGGAACACGTACGAGAGTGTGAAACCGTACACGGCCAGGCAGGAGAGGCCGAAGACAAAGAAGCGCAGCAGCTGCTCCTGCGCGCCGGTCAGGCTCTCCAACGGGAGTTTGAAGCCGAGTATGCCGTAGACCACGGCCAACAGCGCGAAGGTCTCCAGCAGGGCCGCGGCCAGTCCGGACAGGAGCAGCCGGTACTGCGACACCGGCAGCGGCTGTTCCGTATCCCGGGCTTTCTCGCCGGCGGCTTCGGAGCCGGCTATGCCGGAGAGTATGAGCGCGCTCAGAGGCAGGCCGGCCAGGCCCCAGTAGAGCATGGCGAGGTTTATGGCCTCATGGGCCGGCATCCCCTCGGACTTTATGGCCAGGGCGAGCGGCACGGAAGCCAGCACCGCGCCAAGGATGACCGAGAAGGTCAGCAGATTTTTCCTCAGTTGAAGCTTTATAAGGGTTGTCATAATTATTCTCCCAGCAGGGCCTTGAACGCCGAATCCAGGTCCAGCGGCGCTATTTCGGCCCCGTTCAGTTTTCCGGAACTCTTCAGTTCCTCCAGTTTCGCTTTGCCGAAGACGGCCAGTTCGCAGAGGGGGCCGGCTGAACTTAACAGCCGCACTCCGGGCTGCTCGGCCGGGCGCGCGTCCTGCCGCGCGCTCACCCTGAATGTCTCCGTCTTTATGAAGTCGGCCTTGTGATCGGCGGTTATGCGGCCGTCCTTCAGCACGCAGACCCGGTCCAGCAGGCCGCCGATCTCTCCCATGCGGTGGTTGGAGATGAGGATGGTGCGGCCGCCTTCCGCCATTTCGCTCACCAGGCCGTTGAGGATATGGTCGCGCACCAGGTAGTCCAGCCCGGAGGTGGGTTCGTCCAGCAGCAGCAGGCGCGGGTTGTGGGCCGCAGCGCATATCCAGGCGAGTTTGGCGGTGTTGCCTTTGCTCAGAGTGCCGGTCTTGGCCCGGGTGTCCAGCTCCAGGGTTTTGCATAGTTGGGCGGCCTTGGCCTTGTCCCAGCCGGGGAAGAAGGCCGCGCGGAAGGCCAGGGCTTCCTCCACGGTCATGAAGCCGTGGAAGGAGGGCTTTTCCGGCACGTAGCCTACCAGGCCGCGCAGGGCGCCGCTGCCGTCCGGGGTGAGCCCCATCACGGATACGCCGCCGGTGTCCGGGGCCAGCAGGTCGAGCAGCACCTTGAACAGGGTGGTCTTTCCGGAGCCGTTGCGGCCGAGTATTCCTATTACTTCGCCTTCGGCGGCGGCCAGGTCCAGCCCGCGCAGTACTTCCTTGCGGCCGAAACTCTTTACCAGGCCATGGCAGGCCACTGCGGTCTTGATGTCGTTCATATAGTATCCTTCTTCGCCTTATTTATTACTTCCTCTATGTCGGCGGTGGAAAGCCCGTTCTTAAGGCCGGCGGCCAGGGCTTCGGCCAGGCGGGCTTTTAGGTTGCGCGCGTCGGCTTCGGCCAGGACCTTGGCGCGGGGGGAAACCATGTTCTCCTCGCCGCGCTTGGCCTCGAAGAAGCCTTCCACGGTGAGCTCCCTGTAGGCCCTGGCCACGGTGTTGGGGTTCAGTTTTAGTCGGGAGGCCAGAACTCGTATTGATGGGGCCGCGTCCCCGGGCCGGAGCAGGCCTTTTCGCACCAGGCCTTTGAAGCCGGTCTTGATCTGTTCGTAGATCGGGGTGGAAGAATGAAGATCTATTTTTATCATATCTGTATTACCTTACTAGTACAGAAATAGTCTAGCACCCGGAAGGCCGTTTGTCAAGGGGGGACGCCCGCCATTCTATTTTGTAGAATTGGTGAACGAGGTCCGCTTGAACATAACCGCAATAGATCCCAAGAGCAGTCTGGTCGAAAAGACCGGCGAGCTCATGCTCGCCTCGAAGTCGCCTGAGAGCGACCTGGTGGTCTTCCCGGGCAATCGGTCGGCGCATTCCCTATGAAAATAGCCATAGGTCTTGGTCTGGACAAAGACCCCGCGAAAGCCGCCCGGACCGCGGTGAAGCAGGCCCTCAAGGCCGTACCCAGACCCGGGCTGGCCATAGCTTTCGCCTCTATACGCCTGGACCAGGCAAAGGTGCACCGGGAGTTGTGCCGGCACCTGGACCCGGCGGTGCTTACCGGCGGGTCCTGCTACGCCGAGATCACCAACGCCGGCGTATCCCGCGGCGGCGTGGCCGTGCTCCTCCTGGAGGACAAAGGACTGCAGGTGAAGCTGAGCGTTGCCGACGTCTCGGAAGATTGCCGTCGTACCGGGCTTGAACTCGCGGCCGGCGCGGCTGGCGGCGGCAAAGACCTGGCACTGGTATTCGGTTCCATCGCCACCGGATACGAGCAACTCATGGTGGACGCCATTTCCCAGGAACTGTGCCCGGCCCCCGTCTTCGGCGGGCTTACCTGCGGCGCCTACGACCTGGGGATGAGCCATCCGGATTTCTGGACCAATTACCAGTACTGCGGCGCCGAACTCAGCAAGAAGGGCGCGCGCCTGGCCGCGCTGGGTCTGCCTGAGGGTGTTACGCCGGTGTTCGGCTACGGGCACGGCTGGCAGCCTGTGGGCGAGGAGCTGACCATAACCAGGGCCGAGGGCCCCAATGTCTTCGAGGTGAACGGCGTGCCGGTAATAGAGTTCTACCGGCAGTTCCTGGGCCGCGACGCCAAGGAGAAGTTCTTTGAGCTGATGGTGCAGCGCTACGGGTTCTCCGTGGCGGCGCCGGGCGCCGGCAAGACCATCATAAAACTGCCGGTCTCCTGCGATTTCAAGAAAGGCTCCATCCTGTACTTCCCGGCCGAGGACCTGCAGGGCATGAAAGTGCGCCTGATACAGGCCAGCCGCCTTAGCCTTATAGACGGGGCGCGGGCCGCCGCCAGGGAGTGCGCCGCCGCGCGGCCGGGAGAGAAGCCCGCGCTGGTGTTCATGGTGAGCTGCTGTTCGCGGTCCCATATCCTGCACAGCCGCGTTAACGACGAGTTGGAAGCCGTGCGGGAAGTTTTCGGCAGGGAGATCCCCGTGTTCGGTTTCTATTCAGGCGGGGAGATAGTGCCGTGGAAAGGCACCTGCTCTACTCGCGGGCGCTGCGGCTCCTTCTACCACACCACCACGGTGGCGCTGCTGGCGCTCTACTCCCATAAGCCGGTAAAGGCCGCCGTCCCGGCGGCGGCCCTCGCCAAGGCCGCCGACTCCGCCGCGGCACTGGCCCTGCTGGAGCGCAGCGAGGAAATGCTGGATACCACCGAGAGTTTTCTGGCCAACCTCAGCCGCAAGTCCTACAAGGACGGCGAACTGCTGCGGCGCTCTCATGAGATGATCCACGCCTATACCCCGCACGGGGTCTGGAAGGAAGTGGGCGCCGTGGCCGCCGCCGGCGGGGCCGAACTGGCCGACGCGGAGTTCTCCGGGGTATTCATGTTCATGGACGTGAAAGGTTTTACTCCCTACTCCGAGGCCCACACGTCCGCCGAGGTGGTGAAAGCCCTCAACGAGATCTTCGCCCCGGCTACCGGGCTTATTTACAAGCACGGCGGCGACGTGGACAAGTTCATAGGCGACTGCATTTTCGCCTGCTTCCCGTCGGCGAAAAGCGCGGCTGAGGCGGCCAAAGCCATATTGCTGCTCTTCAGGGGACTGAAAGCCGGGGGGAACCCGTTCAACGTGCGCATAGGCCCTCAACGGCGGCCGCGCGGTGCGCGCCAACGTGGGCGCGCCCAGCCGGCGGGAATACACTTTTATCGGGGACGCGGTGAATACCGCCCAGCGCCTGGAGAGCGCCTGCGAACCGGGCATGGCCCTGCTTTCCGAATCCGTCTACCTGGGGGCGCGGGCCGTCTTTGGCTCGGCCCGGGAGAAAGTCGTGGCGCTGAAGGGCAAGGTGCGGCCTGTGACGGCTTTTCTTTGCGAGCCTTGAGGACCGTATTATGGAAATCAGAAAAACACTGTCTGCCGCGCTAGGTCTGCTGCTGGCCGCTGCATGCGCGCTGCAGGCGGCCCAGTTCCACGTACCGCTGCATATGCCGCCGCACCCGTCTTTCCCGGGAGGCGAGCCGGGCAGGGAATTATATCTGGAGGCCGGTGCGGCCAGGTTCATTTCCAAAGGAATAAATATCGCGGGCCCGGGCGCCTGTTTTGAACTCTCGGCGCTGGGAAAGGCGGGGGGAGGCGCTGCGGTGCGCGGCTGCGGCTTCTCGCTGTCGGGTAAGGTGGACCCGCTGGGGCTCGGGCGCGACGGCGGCAGCGGCTTCGCGTCGGCGGTGGAAGCGGACCTGCTGTGGGCGCCGCGAGGCAGGGACGGGCTCAAATTTTACGCCGGCGGCCTGGTCGGCATGAGTTCGCTGGACATCAGGGACCCTCTGAACTATACGCTGGTGAACGGCAAACTGGTGGTGGAACCGGATACGGCCTTCTCCCTGTTCCTGGGGCTGCCCCTGGGCGTGGAACTGCCCTTCGGCGTGTCGGAGAACTGGAGCGGCTCGGCGCAGGCCGACGTGGCGCTGTTCCCGGCCGGGGTCACTTTCTTTTCCTACCTGGGCCTGCCAGGCTCGGGACTTTACGGCACCTCGCGCGGGATAGACCCGCAGGCGGCCGGCGGCGCCAGGGCGGCCTTTTTCTACAGGCCCTGGAAACTTTTTATAGAGGGCGCGGGCCGGCTCTATTCCGGCGGCGGCAATAACGAGGCGGCTTCTTTCGTGTCTCTGTTGGGCGGCATTAAGTTCTGATTTTAGTATACTCTCCATAAATGAAGATACTCCTTATTTCCGGCAGCCCGCGCGGCGAGAAGAGCGCCACCTATACGCTGGCCGCCGAGATCCTTAAAGGCGCGCAGGCCGCCGGCGCCGAAACCGAGGCCGTGCAGCTGGCCGGTAAAAAACTTTCCTTCTGCCACGCCTGCGACGCCTGCCACCGCGGCGCCATGACCTGCCCGCTCAAGGACGACGTCCACCACATCATTATGAAGATGCTCAACGCCGACGGCATAGTCTTTGCCACGCCCAACTACATCAACCAGGTGGCCGCGCCCATGAAAACGGTGATGGACCGCACCTCCAACCATATCCACTGCCAGCGCTTCCTTGGTAAGTACACGGCGTCCGCCGTGACTTCCGGCAGCGGCCATAACAAGCCGGTCAGCGAATATATCGCCGCCTACGGCCGCCTGTGCGGCGCGCAGTCCAGCGGGGCCGTGTCCTGCGGCCCGGTGCCGCCGGAGGAACAGCTTAAAGAAGCGTTCGCCCTTGGGGCAAAGCTCGCCATGGACATAAAGAACAAGACGGCCTACAAGGAACAGCTTTCGGAAATAGAGACGCGCCGCCGCTACTTTGCGGAGATCATCAAACGCCGCAAGGACGAATGGGACGGGGAATACCACTACTATTCGGAAAAAGGCTGGCTCGCCTGAATTCAGCCGGGGATGACGGAGGAAAAATGAAAAAATTATTGATGGCGGTACTGGCGGCCGGGGCGTTGAGCGCCAGCGCGGCCGCCCGCGACGTGGATTTTGGCGGCGGTTCGGTGCGGGACCTGGTGGCCTACACGCAGGCCGGCGCCGACGGGCTGGACGCGCCGGATAACGACGCCGTTGACCAGGCCACCGGCCGGCAGGTTTACGGTATGGGTTTTATCCGCAAGGACCTGCCCAACGCCATGTGGAAATCCTTCAAGAACGTGAAGATTGCCATCCCGGACAAACTGGACCTGCGCCCGGGCCTTACGCAGATAGAGAACCAGGGTTCCTGCGGCAGCTGCTGGGCGTTCAGCCTTACGGCCACGCACCGCGACGGCTACGCCGTGAACGGCAAGGACCCGGGCCGGCTCTCGCAGGAGTGGCTGGTGGAATATTCCACCTTCGCCGCCGGCTGCCGGGGCGGTTATTTCGATTCCGCTACCGACCTGGTGAAGCCGCTGGGCCAGCCGCTCTACACTGAGTGCCCCTATAAGTCCGGCAACGCCAAGTGCGCCAAAACGCTCAAGCCGGCTTCCGGTATAAAGGGCTGGTTCATGCTGGGCGAAAAGGGCAAGGCCCCGACGGCCCGCGACATAGAGGTTTACATGGCCATGACCAACGCCCCCATCTCCATCGGCGTGGCGGCGCAGGCCGGCGGTTGGCAGAGTTACGGCGGCGGCATCAAGACCAAGTGCCGCAAAGGCGAACTGGACCACATGGTCAACATTGTGGGCTGGGACAACGAGGGCGCCGTTTTCGACGAGAACGGCAACCTGCCCGCCGGCAAAGGCGTGTGGATGATCCGCAACAGCTGGGGTAAGGGCTGGGGCGAGCAGGGCTATATGCGCATCAAGATGACCGGGCCCGACGGTAAACTGTGCGACAACACGGCCGAAGAGGCCGCGGCTTACGAATTTTGGTGAAATCAAGGATAAGGGGTAAATGATGAAGAATAGAACGATACTGGCGGCGCTCCTGGCGCTGCCTCTCCTGGCGGCCGCAGCCTCCGCGCAGGACCTGTCCTCGCTGGACGTGAAGGACCAGGTAGCCAAGGTGCAGCAGGCCATCAAGGACTCGGGCGCGCGCTGGGAAGCCGGCGAAACCTCCGTGTCCGGCATGAGCAAGGAAGAGTTCCGCAATTACATCGGCTTCACGCCGGGGCCCGTGGACGCGCAGCCTGCGCCCGCGGTAGAGGCCACCGGCCTGCCGGCCGCGCTGGACTGGCGCGAGAACGGCGGCAGCTTCGTGACCGTGCCCAAGGACCAGAAGAAATGCGGCTCCTGCTGGGCCTTCTCCATGACCGGCGCGCTGGAGTCCTACACCCTGCGCACGCAGAACAAACCGGGCTGGGACCTGGACCTGTCCGAGCAGGTGATGCTCAGCTGCAGCGGCGCGGGCTCCTGCAACGGCGGCCGCCTGACGGCCGGCTTCCTGGAGAAGAGCGGCCTCCC
>JACRER010000099.1 GCA_016234365.1 Elusimicrobiota bacterium
GGTGGTATAGGTGTGATCCACAGGCAGATGTGTACTAAGCAGCGTTGTGCCCGAGTCCGAGTACGAAGTGAACGCACAGGTGCCCGTAGCCAGACCTTTAACTACGAACATGTATGTGGTGCCATCCTTCATATTGTAAAAGGTGAAAGTCCCGCAACTATTACTGGTATACTGTATGTTCCCCTGGGAGAAATCGAAAGGCCCCGACGTGCCAGCCACAGCCGCCTTACCCTGAAATCTGCCGTTGATATTCAGACTTCCGTTGACATCCAAAGTCGCCTGCGGTGCCCCTGTTGAGATGCCCACATTGCCATCCCCCCGGATATACAGCTTGGTGCTTATGGCATTCCGGAACTGGGCGATATAACCGTCCGTGAAGCCATCCCCTCTGGTCGTAGAAACGTCCAAAACGTCGCCTTTATTGCCTGTGGCCGTCCCGCCTACTTCAAACCTGACCAACGGGGTCGCATCAGGCACGGTTGTCTGGTCTCTATAAACGTGCAACTGATTAACTGGCGCCCCGGTTCCGATGCCGACGTAGCCTGTGCTCTGTATGCGCATCTTCTCAGAGGGGCCCGCGCCGCCGCTCATTGCCCCGAACGCAATATCACCGCTTTCCGAATTAGTGGTTCCATTGGTGACGGGAAAATCTATATAACTGGTTTCAGCCACACGGCCATTAGAGCCATAAGATGATAAGCGAAAGCCATAAGCGGCCCCTCCCGAAGATTGATTGAATCGCGCAAAGGTATACCCGCCCACGAACCCCTTGATATCCAGAAGAGCCGATGGTGTAGTAGTGCCGATACCGACATAGCCGCCGGCGGCCAGACTCATTCCGACACCCTGATCGGCGTAGAAATCTATGCCGCCTGTAGCGGCACCACCGCCACGAACCATCCCAATTCTCATTTTTACCGGGGAGTTGGCCGTATCGATAAATCCACGGTTCCCCCCCAAGTTGAACCCTGCGTCCGAAGATGCGCCAGGTAGACTGAGACTCCCTGCGACTGTAAGTTTACTTTGGGCGACAGGCCCGGTCGTGCCGACACCGACGTTGCCGGCGCTTGTTAAATAGAGTCCGGGCGCACCGGACCCGGTCCCGCCCCAAAGACCGACACCTCCGACCGTACCATTGCCGTATCCGCCGACCGCCCCGTAGTAGGACGCCCCGCTCTTGAACGCCAGCATCTGTCCGCTGCCGGAAGTTGTTACATTCTGAGTCTGCCCGTCTATAACAAGCTGCTCGTATATGGAACCGTTAGCTGAGTTAGTATTGATATGCAGTTTCGCCGTAGGAGTCGTGGTCCCGATTCCGACGTAATAACCGCCGCCGTATCCTACACGCATAACGGCATTCCCTCCGCTGTAAAAATCATGGTACGCATTAGCGTTATACCAAAGCGTGTTGCTGTCTATCCCGAAACCATACGAGGAATTAGCTGTGCCGCCGTTATAGAGCATCAATTGGTAGTTAGAGTTAACGCCTGCCGGCCCCGCGGACGCTCCGCCATTCCCGATGGTGAATTTGGCGGCCGGGTTGATGGTACCGATACCGACATTGCCTTTACTATCAATAGCCATCATTCCCGTTCCATCATTGGACGACACCAAGAGCGCATAAGTGTTTGCCGCATCCTGTTTTACCTGCAGTCGTGCCGCGGCGCCATACAGCCCGATACCGAAGTTCCCGGTTGATTCTATAGAAAAACCGACACGCGTGTTTTCGGAGTTCTTGTCGCGGAAAACACGCAGGGCCTCCACGCCGGCGCCGCCGGCATTGTCTATTTCCCAGCCTCCCAGGCCCGCGGCATCCATAAAAGATATCTGCCCGCCCTCAGTCGCGCCCGGAGCGGGAGTAAGACGCAGATTTTCCCCGCCGACTGCCTGGAGGCCGATAGTAAGCGGGGAAAGAATACTTGCAGTCCCGATGCCGGCATAACCGTTACCTTTCACCACGAACACGTCGGCGTTGACGGCCCCGGTCGTAATCTCCAGCATATACTGTCCGGTGGATGCCGACGTTGAGGAAACATGCAGATTAGCCCCTGGCACCGCAGTTCCGATCCCAACGTTGCCTGAATTATCAACCGCCACGCCCTCGTTCCCGCCGTCATTAGACAGCCAATGGCCGTTCAGCTGGATGTTGGTTGTTGCCGTATGGTTGCCCAGGTTATCGCCCTGCTGCGGATAAAGCACGCCGGTGGCGGACATGGATGAGACAATGGCCCCGCCAGAATTACGCCAGATCTGCGCGAAATCCGTGGCCAGGGAGCCGGCGGCCAGCACGTCCAGCCTGGCCTGCGGCGCCCCCGTGGAAATGCCTACATTGCCGTTCATATTCAGCGTAAATCGTTCGTTCGCCTCCGAGTTGCCGCCTGCGCGCAAGCCCAGCCGGTTAGTGCCCACCGGGGTCGCGGTGAAATACCACTCGTTCGCTCCGTCCCGCCGCAACTGTATGGAAGGCCCAGCCGAGTCCAGCATCGCCAGTTTAACACCGGGGTTTACAATACCCATGCCGACGTTCCCGTTTCCTTTCACCACGAACACATCTGCGTTAGCGGCCCCCGTGCTGACCTTCAGCATGTCCTGTCCCGCCGAGGCCGAGGCGGAGGATACATGCAGGTTCGCGCCGGGCGCCCCGGTCCCGATACCGACTTTCCCGTCGTTCATGAAGCGGGCTATTTCATTCTGTGAGCCCGTACTAAAATCCTCAATAGACATACCGTCCCCGCTGCGCAGCGCCCGGAACCCAAAGACGTTAGCGCCGTAATTATTCAGCTGTACCTGCGAGTTACCGCTGGTATCGGTCCGTACGTCCAGTATCTGATCGCCGGTCCCTTCCACCTGAAGCTTATAGATCGGCGACTCTGTTCCAATCCCCACGTTCCCGCCCTCCTGGAAGGAAGCTATCACCGCGTCGGTGTCGGCGTTATTTAAACGCAGGGTATTTGCAGTTTCCAGGCTCAGATCGAATTTACCCGTCGCGCCGCTGAACCGGGCGAACCGGATATCCCCTGTACTAATATGGAACAACCGCAGCGGGTTCGCGGTCCCAAGCCCGACGGCCCCCGCGGTTACGGCAAAAGTAGCCCCGCCCACGCTGAAACCGTCTCCTGCCACAGTCATGCTCGAATAGGTAGTCAGCGCTTTACTGAAAGTCCCGGACGACGCGCCGACAATGCTCTGCCCGGCCATGTTAAGGGTCGTCGTGGCCGTATGGTTGCCCAGGTTGTCGCTGCCGGACACGCCGGTCAACCCCGCTCCGTCGCCATAAAACCTATTGGCGTATATCTCGCCGGCGCCAGTCATCCTTATCACGCTGGAGGCTCCGGTTGAGACCACCAACATATTCCCAGTTTCCCCTGCCCCGCTGGACACCACCAAACGGTACATAGGAGTAGCTGAACTGATCCCCACATTGCCAGCCCAATCTATCCGCATCCGCTCTATTGCGGTGAGGCTGCCTATACCGGTATTTTGGAAGGAAATATAGGTTCCGTGGGAGGTTGAAGACCAGTCTTCAGCCGCTTGGAAACGGACAAGGCCAGATTGAAGCGAATATGAACTTCCGTCGTACCCCGCGACCCCGAAGTTACCTATCACATCATTCAGAAGAACACCGGATAATGCGCCTACGGAACCGCGGGCCTTTCGCATGTGGATTTGCGGACCTGAAGAATCATTGCTAACCTGGTCGGAGGTGATGCCGCGATAGGAACCTAAGGAGGTGCTGAGGACGTTAAAGGCAGTATCCGGGTTGGCCGTACCTATGCCGACATTACCGTTCGAGGAAACATACAGGAATGGCCTGGATGGAGTGGTGGAAACACTTAGAACGTACGGCCCCGTGCCAGGCGCGATGATAGTGGCCGAGTCTTGCAGAATAGTCGCGCCATCCACGCGCAGCGTGTCCACAACTTCGAATTCCGCGGCGGGCAGGGCGCCGGCCGCAGGAACAAGCGCCGCAATAATTAGAACAAGCCTTCTCCCGAATGCGGAGAAATGACAGCGGGAACGCGGACCACCGGATAACATCAGAGAAGTTTACCGGATATCCCGGTTTTGCGACAGGGCCTTTAGACTCACGAACAAAGATGTCGGTTATTAAAGAACTAGCGAAATCAAAATGCGCTATTGCGCAGCGGCATTGAAATGTTTATAGTGAGAATTGCAGAGGAGGGCGCAACCATGGGCACGATATTTTCCGAGACATTAATACTGGCCCGTAAGAGCTCCGGGTTCAAGACGGCTTACAAGTTCTATTACGGTAACGGCGGGGAAGCCGCGCTGGGGATGACCTACAGACAGTATTTACTTATTGAGCAGGGAAAGTCCCTCCCGCCTTTCGAACGTTTCAGGATACTACTCCATGCGCTGCGCCTGATCCCGAACGCCGGCCCCGCTAACGAACTGGTGATCAGCTGGCTCAAGACCATGGCAGGGCAGCCGGCCTTTGCGGAAATCCTGGCCCCGTTACTTTATTTGAAGGAAAACTTTCCCGGCAAGTCTCCGCTGGAAGATGCCGTAGGCCGCTCCCTGACCGCGAAAAGAACGTTTATCACCCCAAAGCAGTTAGAGGTAATAGCCGAGAACTACAGCACCTATCTCTGTTATCTGCTTGTTTCAAAAGACTCCGGGACCTGGACGGACAAGGACATCGCCGAGCGGCTTGGAATAGAGAGAGAGGAGACGAGGAGAGGCCTTAACTCGCTTGTGACGGCAAAACTTCTCAGGCGGACCGCCGCGGGCAAGTTCAAATGCACGGACGCTGCCATGATGCGCGACCTCCCCCAGTCCAACATCAACCTCGGGCTCTTCACAAAGCTCCGTGAGTATCAGGACAAGGCCCTGAAGTCGGGAAAACAGATGTTCAGCATGCGCGGCTTTGTGAGGGCGGACGTGGTGGATTTTTATAACTATTTCCACCTTATGCGTTCCAGCCTTTCAAGCGCGGAAGCATACAACATCACTGAAGGAACGCAAAAATCCGCCATCTTCTGCGTGGAAGGAAAAGTGACGAAACTGATGGACTTCTAGGCCGGCCGCTAGTCCACTTTGCAGGTATTGATGCCGAACAGGGTGTAAAGACCGCAGTAGCCGATAAAGCCGGTAATTATGGCGGCGCTGGCCGCCACACCGAGAATGTACAGCGCCGGCCCTTCGGCCCTGTAAGCGCCGAAAGCCAGCCCCAGCCCGGCGATGACCCGCAGCACCCTGTCGATATTCCCCACGTTCTTCTTGAACATATTCCCTCCTAGACCGATAAAGAATCCTGCACGGCCTTGAGCATGGCCTGCTCCGGTTGGGCGCCCACCAGGTGCACTTTGTCGTTGACGACTATCTTGGGCACGCCCTCTACGCCGTATTTATCCGAAAGTTCCGGAAATTCCGTGGCCTCTATCATTTCGGCGGTCACCTGCTGCGACGCCAGCGCGAACTTATGGGCCAGTACCACCGCCGCCGGGCAGTAAGGGCAGGTGGGCGTGACGAAGACCTTGATATTCACCGGGGCCTTGAGCGCGGCCAGGGCGGCCAGGGTTTCCGGCTGCAGGTCCGTGGCTGCGGCGACGGAATTTTTCAGTGCCTCCAGCAGCGAAACGAACTCGTAGCCGGCGGGAATGCCGTAGATCCTTACGCGCGCCCCTTTGGGGCCTTCCACCACGGCGGCCGGCGAGAGCGTGATGCCGTAGGCGGCGGCTTTCTCGGTATCGAGGACGCGGTTGTAAATCTCGAGTTTCACTTTAGGGGAGAGAGCGGCGACCTCTTTATAAAAGTCCTCCGCCGGGAGGCAAGTCTGGCACACCACCGTCTCCTTGAAGTAGAGGAGTTTCACCTCTCCCTCCAGGGCGTCCAGGCGCTTTTTCACTTCGTCGGAAGTCTGCTGGTCCATGAAAGCCATAACTATCGCTCCTTTTCCCTTCCACTATTAGATGCCCGGACCCCGCAAAAGTTTCAGTCCCCGGCCTGGCGCCCGGCGCCCAAGCAAAAAGGCACCTCAGGGGGTGCCTTACATGACGCTTATATATATTACCTTAAAACTAGAGGACTTTTAGCACGCCCATGAAATCGGCCGGAGGGTGCGCCTCCAGCGTCATGGTTTTGCCAGCCGTGTCCTTGAACCGCAGTTTCCAAGAGTGCAGCATCAGCCGCGGGTATTTGGCCTGCTTTTCCGGCTCGCCGTACATGGAGTCGCCCAGGACCGGGTGCCCTATGGAATAAAGGTGCGCGCGGATCTGGTGCCGGCGCCCGGTCACTATGGAAACTTCCAATATGGTGGCGGCCTTGAGGCGCTCGAACACCGAATACTTTGTGAGCGAAGGTTTCCCGTCGAAAACCACCGACATCCGGCCCGAGCCGCGCTGCTTGAGCGGCTTATCTATCTCCCCCCGCTCTTCCTTAACGCGCCCCTCCACCACCACCAGGTACTTCTTCTCCACTTCGCGCGTCTCGAAAAGTCCTGAATAATAACGGTGCGCCTCCGCCGTGCGCGCGAAGATAATAAGCCCGCTGGCGTCGCGGTCCAGCCGGTGCACCACGTAAACCCTGCCAAAGCGCTGGTGCAGCAGCCCCACCAGGTGTTTGGCCTTGGCCAGGTCGCCGCGGGCGGGCATGGTAAGCACGCCGGAGGGTTTATTTATCACCAGCAGTTCCGGCGTCTCGCGGACCACTTCGAAAAGTTGCTTCATGCGGCGTGGAAATCCTTTTTATAAGTTTCGCCGGCGACTATGGAGGTAACGCCGCCCAAGAGCAGGTAGATCATGGACAGGAAGATGGCGAAGGCCAGGCCGGCCCGGTCGGAAATCACTCCCAGCAGGAACGGCGAAACAGCGTCCCCGAGCGCGTGGATGATGAAGATATCCAGGGCGAAGGCCATGGAGCGCATCGTCACCGGCACGGTCTCCACGATAGCGGCGTGGTAAGGCCCGGAATAGGCGAAGATGAAGAACTCGGCGAAGAAGATCATAGCCAGGCACAGGTTAAGGTCCGACGTAAGCAGCGAAGCCACGCCGAACGGGATACTCAGGAAAAAGCTCATGTAGCCCACTATGAAGTAGGACCGCTTGGTGCGCTTATGCAGCCAATCCGCCGCCCAGCCGCCGCAGAAGTTGCCGGCGAGCCCCGCCACCACCGTCACCGCGCCGAACAGGAAACCGGCCTTGGCCACGGAAACGCCGAAGGTGCGCACGAAATAAGACGGCATCCAAGCCGCCATGCCGCCGACTGAAAAAGTGCCTATGGACTGGGCCAGGCAGATAAGCAGGAAGGTCCTGTTCTTAAAAAGCGCCTTATACCCGGAGAACGAGATATGCTCGGACCGCTGCAGTTTCTCCGGCGTTTCTTTAAGAAATAGCGCTATGAGGCCCAGGAGCATCCCCGGGACCGCCACTATGAAGAAAGCGTTGCGCCAGCCGAAATGCTGCCCCAGGAAACCGCCCACCAGGTAGCCCACGGCGCTGCCGGCGGGGATGGCCAGCGCGTAAGTGGCCATGACGCGGGCCCGCTTCTCCACCGGGAACCACTCCGCCAGGAAGGAAGGGCAGACCGTGCCGTAGCCGGCCTCGCCCACGCCTACAGCAGAACGCGTCATGATGAGCTGGCCGTAGTTCTTTACCAGGCCGCTGAAAAGCGTGGAAATGCTCCAAAAAATGGCGCTCGCGCCTATAATGAGCGGACGCCGTATCCGGTCGCCGAAGTAGCCCACGAAGGGTGCTACGCACATGTAGACTATCATGAACGACGACGCGAGGAAACCCAGTTGCGCGTCGGAGAGGCGCAGGTCGGCCTTCAGCAGCGGGAAAACCGCGTAAAGCACCTGCCGGTCTATATAGTTGAACAGGCTGAGGCAGAAAACAAGGAAAAGCACCCTGCGCGGGTAGGTGTCGGCGTTCATCTTAATACAATGATAGCAAAATGATAATATATGCCTGACACAGCTTTTCAGGAGGACACTATGATAAAGACCGCTAAAAAGCCCGCCAAAACCGCCAGCCTGGCCTCGTCTGCCAAGAACGGCTACGAGAGGATCTCCCCCGCCGACCTCAAACATTGCGAGGAAGTGAACAAATCCTACCTGGCCTATATAGCCAAGTCCAAGACCGAAAGAGAGGCCCACGACGAGGCCGTCCTGCTGCTCGAGGCCGCCGGCTTCCAGGACATGCGCCAGTACGAGAAAACCGGCCAGAAGCTCAGCCCCGGCGCCAAAGTTTACCGCTCCAGCGAGGGCAAGACCCTGATGGCCATAGTGGTGGGCAAGCGGCCCCTGGAACAGGGCATGCACATCGTGGGCGGCCATACCGACGCCCCCCGCATCGACCTCAAGCCCAACCCGCTCTACGAGAACACGGGCATGGCCCTGCTCGACACCCATTACTACGGCGGCATCAAGAAGTACCAGTGGCTCACCATCCCGCTGGCGCTGCACGGCGTTTTTGTGAAGGCCGACGGCAAGAAAGTGAACGTCAACATAGGCGAGGACCCCGCGGACCCGGTGCTCTGCATCACGGACCTGCTGCCGCACCTGGCGGCGGACCAGTACAAGAAGTCCCTGGGCGAGGCCATCCCCGGCGAAGGGCTGGACGTGGTAGCCGGCTCCATCCCCACCGCCGAGAAGGACAAGAAGGAGAAGGTAAAGCACAACATCCTGGCCCTGCTCCACAAAAAATACGGCGTTACCGAGGCGGACTTCCAGTCGGCCGAGCTCGAGATAGTTCCCGCCGCGGCCCCCCGCGAGGCGGGCCTGGACCGTTCCATGATCCTGGCTTACGGCCACGACGACCGCGTTTGCGCCTACACCGGCCTGAAGGCCATCCTGGACCTTAAGGGCGTGCCGGAATATACCTCCTGCGTGCTCCTCTGCGATAAGGAAGAGATAGGCTCCGTGGGCGCCACCGGCATGGCCTCAAACCTCTTCGAGAACGCCTCCGCGGAACTGCTCAACCTGACCACGCCCGCCTACAGCGAGCTGGCCCTCAAGCGCGCCCTCCACAACTCCTGGATGATCTCCGCCGACGTCAACGCGCTTTTCGACCCCATGTACCCCTCCGTGAGCGAGAAGCGCAATTCCGCGCTCTTAAACCACGGCGTGTGCGTGACCAAGTACGGAGGCAGCCGCGGCAAGTCCGGGTCTTCCGACGCCTCGGCCGAGTTCATGGCGCACATCCGCCGCATCTTCGACCGCGGCGGCGTGGTCTGGCAGACCGGCGAGCTGGGCAAGGTGGACCAGGGCGGCGGCGGCACCATCGCCCAGTTCATGGCCCGCTACGGCATGCAGGTGGTGGACTGCGGCGTGGGCCTGTTCTCCATGCACGCGCCCATGGAGCTGGCCGGCAAGCTGGACATCTACATGGCCTACAAGGGCTACCTGGCTTTCCTCAAGGACGGGCGGAAATAAGAGGCCTGCGCCATGACCATAAAGCTCTTCATCACCGGCGGCACCTTCGATAAGGAGTACAACGAGCTCAGCGGAGAGCTCTTCTTCCGCAACACGCACCTGGAAGAAATGCTGCGCCTGGGGCGCTCGCGCCTGCCGGTGAAAGTGAAGACGCTGATGATGATAGACAGCCTCTTCATGACCGCCGCGCACCGCCGCAGGATCCTCAAGGAATGCCTGGCCGCGAAGGAAAAGCACATAGTGGTAACGCACGGCACGGACACCATGCCCGAGACCGCGCGCCTTTTAGGCTCGCGCGTCACGGACAAGACCGTAGTGCTCACCGGCGCCATGGTGCCCTACAAGTTCGGTTCTTCCGACGGGATGTTCAACCTGGGCTCGGCGCTCTCGTTCGCGCAGGTGCTGCCGCCCGGGGTCTACATCGCCATGAACGGCCGCTGCTTCAACTGGGACAACGTCCGCAAGAACAAGGCGAAAGGCGAGTTCGAAGAACTGCGCTGACCGCGCGGCCGCAAAAGAAAAAAGCCCGGGAAGTCCCGGGCTTTTTCATCGGCCAGGCCGGTTCAGAACAGGCGGCCGGCCTTCTCCCACCGCGCGCCGCCGGGCAGGACGGTCTCCTTGCCGGCGCCGTCTATCCATACCGCGGAAGAACCCTTCATCCTCGACAGCAGCGAGAACACCTTTTCCCTGCCCATGACCGCCAGCACGGCGGAAGGGATGAAGTTCTCCCCGTCCAGCGTCGGGAAATATACCACCAGGCTGGAGAAATTCTCTATCGGATAGCCGGTCTTCAGGTCCAGGATGTGGGAGTAGAGCTTTCCCTCTATCTGCACAAAGCGCTCCCGCCCGGACGAGGACATGATGACGCCTTCCCCGAAATGCAGCCGGCCGAACAGCCTGTCGTCCCTGAAGGGGTCCATGATGTCGTAGGACCAGTCCCGCTTGCCGTAGGCCAGCATATTGCCGCCCAGCCGCAGCTCCACAGGGTAGGAAGAATTGAGGTCTTTCAATATGCGGTAAGCCCGCACGAAACAGTAACCGCGCAGTATCCCGCCCATGTTCAGTTGCACCGGCTTGGAGAAGCGGACGTATTTGCGCTGCGGGTCTAGCTGTACGTAGCCGGAGCCCATGTTCGCCAGCGCCTTGGCTATCTCCTCGCGGGCCGGCATCTTGCGTGTGGAGGCGGCCTCTTTCCAGATGGGCCACAACGGCGCGAAGGTTATATCGAACGCCCCGCCGGTAAGCCGGTAATAATCCAGGGAAAGCAGCAGCAGGCGCATGAACTCCCCGTCCACCCGCACCCATTCGCCGTAAGCTTTCTTGTTTACCAGCGCGGTCTGGCTGTACGGCTCGCTGAAACTGAACTCGTCGGAGATCCGCTTCCATTCCGCCAGCACGGCGTCCGCCACGCGGCGGCCCTCTTCTTCGCCGGCGCCGTACACCTTGACCTGGGCCTGCACGTTCATGATGAAGGCCCCCTGCGAGTAAGCCTCCTCTTTGCCGCCGCAGCCCGCGAGCGGCGCCAGGGCGGCCAATGTCAGGAATAATGCGGCTTTTCTTTTCACGGTGCTCCCCCTTGTGGTCATTAACTTAAAATACATCTTTTTGCCCGGGTTTTCAACACAGTGCCCGTCGTGTTCCACACCGGGCCGGATATTTTGTATCCTAAATCCAGTTGAAAATTCCCGGAACAGGGGGCGGCAACAATGAAAATCGTATTTTTCGCGGCGCTACTGGTTTCTATCCATGTTTTTTCCTACGCCGAAGCGGCGGCGCTCAGACCGCCGCCGCCGCCCGCCCAGGCCGCGGCTTCCGCCCCGGTCAACGAATTATCTTCGCTGGCGGATAAGCTTGTGGAAGGCGTAAAAGCCTTCCCCTCCATAAAACTCGCCGTACTGGCCTTCCCCTACACCAGCGAGAAGCCCTCCGAGGGCCCGGTGGTGATACAGGAGCGTCTTACCACGTTGCTTGCCGGCAGCAAGAACATCACGCTCATAGAGCGCGGCCTGATGCAGAAGGTAATGGAAGAGTTGAAACTCCAGGCTTCCGGGGCAGTAGACGAAGAGACCGTAAAGAAACTGGGCAAGATGCTGGGCGCCGACGCCGTGGTGACCGGCACCCTCAACGACCTGCAGGATGGCGGCTGCGAAGTTAACGCCCGCATAGTGGAAGCCGAGAGCGGCAAGATCCTGGCGGCGGCCTCCGCCTCCGTCACCAAGACCTGGGCCGACACCGCCGCCGTGGCGCCCAAGCCCCCGCAGGATTTCGGCAACAAGCCGTTGGTGCAGGTGGCCATCCTGCTCGACACCTCCAACTCCATGGACGGCCTCATCAACCAGGCGCGCACCCAGGTATGGAAGATCGTGAACGAACTCGTCTCTTCGGAGAAAAGCGGTTCCAAGCCGGTGATACAGGTAGCCCTCTACGAGTACGGCAACACAGCCCTCTCGGGGGACTCCGGCTGGATACGCCAGGTCCTCCCCTTCACGGAGGACCTCGACAGCGTGGCGAAGGAACTTTTCGCCCTTAAGACCAACGGCGGCGACGAATACTGCGGCCGGGTCATAAAAGCCGCGGTGGCCGGGCTCAAATGGAGCGACAAGTCCGACGTGTACAAAGCCATTTTCATAGCCGGCAACGAACCCTTCACCCAGGGCCAGCTCCCTTTCCAGGAAGCTGTCGCCGCCGCGAAGGCCAAGAACATCTTCGTAAACACCGTCTACTGCGGCGCCCGCCAGCAGGGCATAGCCGAGCAGTGGAAAGCCGCCGCCGAGCTGGCTGACGGCGACTACGCCAACATCGACCAGTCGCTGCGCGACTACGAAGTTTCCGCTCCGCAGGACAACAAAATAGCCGAACTCAGCGGTAAGCTCAACGACACTTACGTCGTTTATGGCGCCGCCGGCAAGGCCAAGATGGCCGAGAAGCGCGAGGTCAGCAATATGGCCCGCAGCGCCGGCGCGGCCGGAGCCGCGGAAAGGGCCGCCATCCAGGCCACGGCCCCGGCCGGGGCGCTGGCCGCAGACTCCTCCTGGGACGTGGTCTCGGCGGTGGAAAGCGGCGCCGTAAAGCGCGACGAGATAAAGAAAGAGCAGCTGCCGGACGAACTTAAGAAGCTGGATAAGGCCGGCCTGAACAAGTACCTCGACGGCAAGCTGGCCGAGCGCAAACAGATAAAGGATGAGATCAACCGCCTGCAGGCCCAGCGCAAAGCCTATATAGCGCAGGAAGAGAAAAAGCGCGCCGGCGGCAACACGCTGGATAAGGCCATGATAGATACTATCCGCAGGCAGGCCACGCGCCGCGGCTACAAGTTCGACAAGTAAAAGATGACGCTCCCCCGCCGGCTCCTCTTGCTCGTGCTGCTCGCGCCGGCGTTTCCCGCCAGGGCCGCCTCCCCCTCCATAGAGGAGAAGGCGGCCCAACTTTTAATAGTCTCCGTGGACGCGGCGGACATCTCCGCCGCCACCGCCGCCGCCCGCGCCGGGTTGGGCGGCGTGCAGCTGCAGTGGGGCTCCTACTCGCTGGAACAGACCCGCCGCCTGACGGAAACCCTCCAGGCCGCGGCTTCGCTCCCTTTGTTCATAGGCGTGGACTACGAGGGCGGCAGCGTCTACGTGCCCACCACGCTGGGCCTGCTTGAGCTGCCCACCAACATGATGCTGGGCGCGGCGGCCGACGAGAACAATACCGCCACCCTCTTCTACCTGGCCGGCAAGGAACTGCGCCGGGCCGGCATCAACATGGCGTTCGGCCCCGTGCTGGACGTCAACACCAACCCGCGCAACCCCATAATCGGCATCCGTTCCTTCGGCTCAGACCCCGCGGAGGCCGCGCGCCTTGGCGGCGCGGTCATCAACGGCCTCAAAGCCGCCGGCGTGATAGCGGTAGCCAAGCATTTCCCCGGCCACGGGGCGGCGGGGCAGGACTCGCACAAGACACTGCCGGAGATAGCCGTTTCCAGCGCCGAGCTTTACGCCTCCCACCTGCCGCCGTTCCGGGCAGCCGCCGCGCTCGGCGTGCCTGCCATAATGACGGCGCATATCCTCTACCCCGCCCTTGACGGCCGCAACCCAGCCACGCTTTCCACCGCCGTTATAGGCGGCCTGCTCCGGGGCGGCCTGGGCTACGACGGACTGGTAATGACCGACAGCCTGGACATGAGCGCTATCACTTCGCGCCGCAGCATCCGCAAGGCGGCCGCAGCGGCCCTCAAGGCCGGCGCCGACATACTGCTTATAGGCAAGGGCGATTTTAGGGCGGCGGTCAGGGAAATAGCGGCACAGGTACACGCGGGCGTCATCAGCGAAGAACGGCTGGACGAAGCCTATGGCAGGGTACTGGCGGCCAAGCGCGCCGCGGGCCTTTTCTCGCGCACCGAAGAACAGTCTCCGTTCGATAAAGCGTATCTGGATATAACCCGCGCGCTTTCCCGCAAAGGCCTCACGCTGGTGCGCGGTGGCGGCCAGCTCCCCCTCCCTAAAGGGGCGAAGGTGGCCGTCATCATCTTCGCGCCGCAGCGCTTCGCGGCCAACGCCATCAGTCTCTACCGGGTACTGCTGGAGAACGGCTACGCCGCCAGCCAGTATTTCTTTGATATAGGCGTGAAACCCGCCGAGGCCAGAAAGGTGCTGGCGGCGGCGGCCGGCGCGGACGCGCTGGTGATAGGCAGTTTCCAATGGGCCGCCGGGCAGAACGTTACCCAACGCGAAACCATAAACGCGCTGCTTGGCTCCGGCAAGCCCGCCGTGCTCCTGAGCCTCATGAACCCCTATGACCTGGCCGGCTATCCCGGGGCTTCATGCGCGCTGGCCCTTTACGGCATGACCGCGCCTTCCATGGAAGCCGCCGGCGAAGCGCTGGCCGGCCTGCTGGCGCCCGAAGGCAAACTTCCTATCGTGCTTCCCTCTCCCCGTTGAGAACCTCTATTGAGGGCCGGGGCGAAATTATCTAAACTTTACTGATTCAGTTCGCAACCAAGGAGAACCCATGAGACTGGTAAGCGTTTTCGGCATGTTCGTCATCCTCGCCATAGCCTGGCTGGTCAGCAAGAACCGCAAGGCCATAAACTACAAGGCCGTCGCGGCCGGCACGCTGCTGCAGATCCTCCTGGGCGCGCTCATTATGCGCGTCCCCCTCGGCCAGAAGTTCTTCATGTTCCTTAACGACGTGATAGTAAAGCTCCTCTCGTTCACCAACGAAGGCTCCAAATTCGTCTTCGGCGGGCTGATGGACAACCCGTCGCTGGGCTTCATCTTCGCGTTCCAGGTGCTGCCCACCATCATCTTCTTCTCCTCCCTGATGGCCGTTCTGTACTACCTGGGTGTCATGCAGCGCATCGTTAAGGCCTTCGCCTGGGTGATGACGCGCTTCATGAACGTCTCCGGCGCGGAGTCGCTGGTGGCCAGCGCCAACATCTTCGTGGGGCAGACCGAAGCCCCCCTGGCCATCCGCCCCTACATGGCCGGCCTCACCGAGTCCGAACTCTTTGTGGTGATGACCGCCGGCATGGGCACGCTGGCCGGCGGCGTGATGGGCAGTTATACCGGCATGCTGCTGCCCTACATCCCCGGCATCGGCGGCCACCTGCTCGCCGCCTGCATCATGTCCTCCGTCGGGTCCATAGTCATCGCCAAGCTGATGATCCCCGAGACCGGCGAACCCGTGACGCGCGGCAAGCTGGACATGAAGCTGGAGCTTCCTGACAAGAACGTTATAGACGCGGCGGCCAACGGCGCCACCACCGGCCTTCAGATGGCCCTGAACGTGGGCGGCTGCCTGCTGGCCTTCATGGCGCTGCTCGCCATGCTCAACTTCATAGTGGGCCACGCCGGCGCGCTGGCGGGCCACCCCGCCCTTTCCCTGGAAAAGATCTTCGGCTGGGTCTTCACCCCGGTGGCCTGGCTGACCGGTATCCCCATGAGCGAAGCCCCGCAGGTGGGCAGCTGGATAGGTCAGAAGACCGTGCTCAACGAATTCGTGGCCTACTTCAGCATGTCGGATTTCCTTAAGGCCAACCCGGCGGCGCTGAGCCAGCGCTCGCTGGTCATAGCGGCGCACGCGCTGGCCGGCTTCTCCAACTTCCTGTCGATAGCCATCCAGATAGGCGGCCTGGGCGCGCTTGCCCCGGAACGCCGCCACGACATCGCCCGCCTGGGCCTCTACGCGGTACTCTCCGGGTCGCTCGCCTGCTTCATGAGCGCGGCCATCACCGGCTTCCTGCTCTGAGCCGGGAATAAAAGAAAAAGCGCGGGCAACTGCCCGCGCTTTTTCTTTGTCCGGCGCGTCGCCTCAGGGCACTTTCCAGAGCTTGACCGTCTTATCCTTGGAGCCGGAGGCCAGTGTTTTGCCGTCGGGAAAGAAGGCAAGGGCCTCCACGCTGTCGGTGTGGTCCGTAAACTGCTTAACAGGCACCTTGGTCCTGGTCAGCAGGGGCCACAGTTTTACCGCGTTATCCATGCCGCCGCTGGCCACGTACTTCCCGTCCGGGGAGATGGCTACCGCCCTGGCCCCGCCGCGGTGCGCCCCGAACCCGTTAACCAGCATGCCATCGCTAAGCCGCCAGACCTTTACGGTGCCGTCCATGCTGGCGGAGGCGGCGTAGGCGCCGTCATACGATATCGCCACGCAGCGCACCGGTTCCTTATGCGCCTTTATAGACCGTATCATTTTGGCGTCGGGGACGTTCCAGAGCGTAACTGAGCCGTCCCCGTTGCCGGCCAATATAGTGTTGCCGTTCGGGCCCACCGCTATGGAGTAAACGTTCTCCACCTGCGCCTTCATGGTATGGATGGAATCGGTGCCGGGAAAGCTCCAGACGCCTACGGAATTGAGGCCGCCGGAAGCGATGTAATCCCCGTTCGGAGAGAATTTTACGCCGTACATACTGTAACTCTGGCCCTGGATGCTGTTGGCGAGCAGGCCGGAAGGCACTTTCCAGATCTCTATGGTCTGGTTGCCGAGAGAGGCGATATAATCCCCCTCCGGAGAGAAATCCACGCCCCATACGGTTTCGGTGTGCCCGCCCATGGTCTTCTTTATCCGGCCGGTCTTCACGTTCCAGAGCGCGACGTTGGTATCCAGTCCGGCTGAAGCCAGGTACTGCCCGTCCGGTGAGACAGCCAGTGTTTCCACGCCCGCGCTGTGCCACGACAGCGTTTTAAGCGGAGGTTCCGTGGGGGCCTTGGCCGCAGGCGCCGCAGCTCCGGGCGCGGCGGGAGCCGCCCACAGTGCCGCGGAAAAAATATATGCCAGTACGTTGAACATGATGATCCCTCCCGTGTGCAAGGATATTCTACACAATTGATGATTGAAAAATATTCTAGAATTACCGTATGGCGCTGAAGTTGCTCATAAACTCGTTCTTCCGCGGCGGCGCGGAAAAACAGTTCGCCGCCCTGGCGGGGCTGCTGCCGACCGAGGCGGTGTTCCTGCTGGAGGACGAGACCGCGGGCGCGCCGCCCTCCGTCCCCGTAAAAGCCCTTTCCCGCCACACGTCCCGCACCAGCCCGCTGCTCAAGACCGCGGCCATACCCCTTTACGCCAGCCGGCTGGCGGCGGCCGCCGGCCGCGGCGACACAGTACTCTCCTTCATGGAGCGCTCCAATATAGTCAACGTCATAGCCGGCCGCGCCGGCGGGCACCGCAGCGTTATCTGCGAACGCACCCGTCCCTCCGGGGAGTTCTCCGGCCTGCGCGGCGCGCTGATGCGCCCGCTGATCCGCCGCTATTACCCCTTGGCCGACATAGTAGTGGCAAATTCAGCCGGGGTAAAGAAGGACCTCACCGACAATTTCGGAGTACCCGCCGATAAGATACGGGTGATCCACAACGGCTGCGACGCCGCTGGCATCGCGGCGCTCGCCGCCAAGCCGCTGCCGGAAGGCTGGGACACGGTCTACGCCCGGCCAGTGCTGGCCACCAGCGGCCGCCTGACCGCCGCAAAAGGGCAGTGGCACCTGCTGCGGATTTTTAAGGCTTTAAAGCAAGAAGTCCCGGCCGCGGCGCTGGTCCTGGTCGGGGATGGCGAACTGCGGGGAATGCTGACGCGTCTGGCCGTCAGGCTGGGGCTGAAGGTCTCAGCCTCCGGAGATCCGGACCCGCAGGCTGACGTCTATTTTGCCGGCTTCCGGGAAAACCCCTATCCGTTCCTGGCAAAAGCCAGGCTCTTTGTCTTCACGTCTCTCTGGGAAGGTTTTCCTAACGCGCTGGTGGAGGCCATGGCCTGCGGCGTCCCGGTGGTAGCCGCCGATTGCGCGGCCGGCCCGCGAGAGATACTCGACCCGCTTTCAGTCCCTGGCGGCGGCACCGCTATCCCGGAAACGGCGCCTTACGGCACCCTGATGCCGGTGCTCTCCGGGTTCCGGCTGGGGACGGACCCCCTGGAACCGGAAGAGACGGCCTGGGCTGAAACGCTGTCCAAACTGATCTCCGACGTTCCGGCGCTGGAACGCTTCTCCGCCGCCGGCCTCAAACGCGCCGCAGATTTCGGACTTGCCCGCGCCGCGGCCCGCTGGCGCGAGCTCCTCGGCTGCTGATATCCTTATTTCCCCGCCCTGCGCCGGCTCGGCCTGCGGGGCTCCTGGCTTTGCATGGTCATACGGAAAGTTCCCGACCAGGGGCTGTAAGCCTCGCCGTCGGAACCCATCAGCCGCATGAAATATTCTTCCCCGGGGCGCACCGGCAGGCCGGAGGCCTTATAGGAAGTCGTGTCGGAGAATACGTCCATCTGCGGCGGCGCGAATTCAGCCGTCTCGGAAAGCTGGAGGCGGTAATACCGGTATTGAGCCGAAGGCCCCCAGACGATAGCCCGGTAAAACTCTTTCTCCCGGGGTTTGCCCGGGGGAGGCAGCGTTTCCTTCCCGGCGGTGCCGGGGCGGGAGACGGCAAAAGTGAAAGTTTCGGAAAAAGCCCCGTCCTTGACGGCTCCGTTATTAAGCCCCATCACCCCGGCCACGCGCCAGTAATACACCCCGTCCGTCCAGAAGGCGGGAAAAATAACGTAGCGGTTGGAGGCCGTGCGCGAGTCCAGCATCAGGCGCGAAAAGTCGGGAGCCTGGCTGACCTGCAGGCGGTAATAGAGCGCCTTCATGACCGCGTTCCATTCAAGCGTCAGGCCCTCTTTCTTGCGCCCTGCCTGGCGCACGTCGGAACTGACCACCAGGGGAGCCTCCGGCGGGTCCTCCACAAAACGTTTATTCCACACGTTCACGGCAAAGACGGCGCGCTCGCCGTACCGGGCGAAGGCTCCCCAGTCTTCCACTTTTTCGCGGTAGACCTGAGCACCGTAAAATTCTTTAAGGGACTTATCCAGCGTCGCCGGGATGTAGCCCATAAAAACGCTGGGAGGATATGAGTCCAGGAGCTTGGCCCCGCCCTTATCCAGCAGCGCCTGGAAGCCTTTGTCGAAGGCGGTCTTCTCCGAAGGGAGGATGAGCAGGGCGTTGGCCCTGGGCGGTTCCCCGGCACTGGCGGTCTGCGCGGCCAGGCCCAGCGCCGCCGCCAAGATGATCGTCTTCATTTTTCCTCCCCCGGCGCGGGCCGGTTTGATAAAATCTAACTATGGACGGCAAACACCTGGCCAGGCCCGATGACGTTGTGGAGCCGGAACTTCTGGGCACCGCCGGCTCCCGGCCGCGCGCGGACGACGCTTTTTACCAGCCTCCGCAACGGCCAGGCCTGCTGGCGCGGCTTAAATTCTTCGCCGCCGCCGCCCTGGGCCTGTTGGCCGCGGTACTCTTCTTCTGCGGCGCCCTGCTCACCTCTACGGTGATCGGGGCCATCATAGGCATCCCGCTCATGCTCGCCGGCGCGGTCGTCTTCTTCCTGCTCTTCAAACTCCTCACGCTCGGCTCAAAAAACTCCTTCATCATCCGCCGCTTCTAAGGAAGGCAGGCCTGCAAGTGCGCAGGTCCTGTCGAGGGCTTACCTCGTCACCCGCTCCCATTAGTCAGCCTGCCGCGGAGGCCGGGCGGGGTGTTCCTCCGCGAACCCATTGCGGAGGGGAGGCTCCAAAGCCGCAGGCTTTGGAGGGGAACCACGCAAGGGTTCCCTGCAGTCAGGGTGAGAGGAGGAATGCCCCGCCCGGCTCCCCCCTTACCTGACGTTAATGAGCATCCCGGCCGAGTGGGCGGCGAACTCGGGCGCGTACATGGACTGCATCACCGCCGAACCCAGCCGGAACTTGCCCGCCGTCGTGGGGCGCAGCCGGTACTTCAGCACGTACTCGCCGTGCGGCAGCCACTCCACGAAGAAGTTGGTCAGCGAATCGCGCGGCTCCTCGTAACGGCCCAGCCCGTCCCAGCGCCAGCCGCTGTTAAGGGCCTCCGCCTCAAAACCGGCGGCCTTCGGGTCCTTGATGTGCACATATTCGAACTGGCTGCGCGTCGTCACGGTCAGCTGCACTTCCAACTGGTCGCCTACGGCCACGGTGTCGCCGGAAGCCAGCGGCTTCAGCACGTAATTGGCGCCCTCTTTCTCGCGCAGGAAATACTTGCGCGAGACGTTCATCATCCCGGCCGGGGATTCCTCGGCGGGTTTGTCGGTGGTGTAGACCCCGGTGAAAGAGGCGAAGGCCAGCCCCGGCCCGCGCTTGTGTATCTCAGGCGCCAGGTGCCTGGGCGTTATCTCCGCGCCATACTTGGACCAGCGCAGGGGTTTGGCCACCCAGTCGAACGGCTTCAGGTCCAGTTTCTCCTGGGCCCCGGCCCATTTCACGGCATAAGAATCGCCCTTGTCCAGCGCCCCCTTCGTCTTCATAACGTCGAGCAGGGAGTAAATGGCCGCGGCTGAGGCCTTGGTGGACTTCCACTCGTTGGCTTTGCGGTTGAACAGCAGCCAGCGCGCCAGCCCGGCTATCTTCGGGTCCCTGGGGCGCACGGCCAGCAGCGTGCGCAGCATGAACGCGTGCTTCTCGACGGTATCGTTGTACCAGCGCCAGGAGATCTTCTCCGGAGTCCAGTAGACGCCGGCTATCTCGTCGGAGCGGGCGCCGTCCATGGCGCGGTCCAGGTAGCTCTCCGCCTTCTGCTTCTCCCCCAGCCGCAGGTAGACGTAGGCCGCGTAGGCTTTGCCGAACGCGGTCATGGCGTTGGAGTTGCGGTCCGCGTAGTCCACCCAGGCCTTGGCAAAAGTGCGCGCGGTCGCGCTCTCCGCCCAGGTTTCCGGGAATGAGGTAACCACGTAAGCCGCGTAAAGCACCAGGGAGGTTTCCTCATCCTCCGCCTTCAGGTGGGCCGGGATCTCGGACAGCACGTAAGTCAGGGCCTTGCGCGCCATATCCTCGGGGATGTCCACGCCGTAGCGGGAGGCCTCCGCCAGGCCTTCCAGCACGTAAAGCGTCATGTACACGTTGGCTTGCCCGCCGGGGAACCAGGGGAAGGCGCCGTTGGGCATCTGGTAGGTCTTCAGTTTGCCCAGCGAGTCCTCCTTTTCGGCCGCCACCGTGGCCGGGTCCAGCATGTCCGTCACCGGCCAGTAGGACTGGCGGCCGCGGGACTCACGCTCCCACGGCGTTTCCATCAGGGTCATCAGCCGCACCGGGTTGTCGCGTTCCCATTCCGGGGTTACCGTCGACCGCTTCGGGACCTTCGCGGCGGCATCGGCCAGCTGCGGGTACTTCCGGTAGAAACTGTTGGTGATAGCCAGCGGCACGTAGCGGTTAAGCAGCTGCTCCGTGCACTCGTACGGGTAGGTCACCAGGAAGGGCAGGCTGTTGAGCACCGTAAGGATGAGCTGCGGCTGCACCTCCAGGTGCAGCGCCTCCATCCGGCGCGTCGGGTCGGCGGCGGCCAGTTCGGCCAGCGAGAACTTTTTGGAAGCGTCGCCGTCCAGCGCCGCCACGGAGGAAGCTATCAGGCGCTCGCGGCTGGGCAGCACCGGCAGGTCGTTCTCCTGCGCGTCGGCCAGGCGCCCGGCGCGCGCCACCGCGCGCACCTTGTAGAGGCCCGTGCCTGGCGGCACCGCTATGTCCCAGTAAAGCGCCGTAGTCCCCCCGGCTTTTACGGTAAAGGGCCGCACGGGCGCGGTTATGCCCAGCGAAGCTATGGCGTCGCCGCCGTCGCGCACGGCGGACAGCGTCACCTCGCCTGAGAGTTCGCCGACCGTATCGTTGGTAACCACCGCGGTAAGGCGGGAAGCGTCGCCCTCGCGGAAGAACCGCGGGATATCCAGGCGCACCATCAGGTCCTTCTTGGTTACCGTCTCGGCAGCCGCGGAGCCGCGCTTAGCATCCTTGGTAAGCAGGTAGGACGTGATCTTCCAGGAAGTGAGCCTCTCCGGGATCCGGAAGGTGAACTTTGCGTTACCGTCGAGCACTTTCAACTGCGGGTTATAGTAGGCGGTTTCGGAGAAGTCGGTCCTAACTTTGGGCGCCGGCTCCTGGGCGGCTTTGGCCTGGCCCGGGGCGGCTTTCTCTTTGAGGGTGCTGTCGGCTTTGGCCCCGGCCAGTTGCGGTGCCGCAGCAGGGGAAGCTAACCTGGCGGTGTTGCCGCCCTGGGACAGGTCCATGGCAAGCGACTCCTCGGATTCCGAGAAACCGCCCATGGCCTTGGCCGCATACATCAACCCGCCCCTGGAAGCGCGCATCATGGCAGAGGCTATGCGCAACGAGGCCAGGCGCTCTTCTTTCACGCCGCTCCGGAAAGCTTCCAGCATGCGCTGTATAAGACCGGTCCTAACCGGCAGCGAAACCGCGTAAGGCGCGAACAGGGAACCGTAGCCCTCCCCGCCGGTCGGACGCCGCGGGTAAAGCGCAGCGCCCCAGAACCCTTCGTCGGCGCCGTAATATTCCAGCGAACGGTCGAAGATCTTTACCAGGGCCTCGCCTGAGACGGGGCGCCCTGCGGCGTCCCTGGCCTTCAGTGCCCAGGCGACTTTCTGCCCTGGCGCCAGCGCGCGGGCATAGTCCAGCGTCAGGGAAACGTCCTTGTCCGTGCGCGGCACGTCGGCCTCCGCCACCGCGGAATACACGTTGAACCCGCCGGCACCCAGCCAGCGTACGCCAAAGCCGCCGCGGTGCTCGCGGCCCACCTTGACCTTAAGAACCGACAAGCCGCCGTCGGCAAGGGCCTGTTTGGAGAGCACGAATTCCCCTGCCAGCGTTTCAACAAAACGCACGCCCTTCAGCGGCGAAGCGCCTATCAGTACGCGGGCCGTCTCTCCGGGCTGGTAAGAGGTGTGTTCGAAGATGGCCACGGAAGGCAGCCTCAGCGCGGCGTTGGCCGCCGAGTCCTCCGCGGCCGAGACCAGCACCAGTTCTCCGGAACTCTCCCCTCCCCACGGGTCTTTCGCTTTGAGGCGGAAGCGGTAGGCGCCTGGCGGCAGCGGTTTCAGCGAGATCTTCTCCGGGGCATTCTTCCTGAACACGACTTTGCCGGCCGCGGCCAGCTTGCCGTCCGGGACTTTTGCAAAGGCCTGTTCAAGGGAGGGCGTGCGGCCGAAAGAACCCCACTGCGCGCCCGGGTCCGACATTTCGGGATCTTTTTCCAGCCGGTAAACCGAATACTCCGCCTCGCCGGCCTGCTGGGAGTCGTTGAGGTCGAGCAGGCGCGCGGAGAGTTCGGCGGGTTTATCCGGCGTGAAGAATCCCGCCTCGGGGGTAATGTCGAAGACGTAAACCTTGGCCCCGGCGCGGTAACCGCGGGAATCCGTTATAGTGCGGCCGCCGGCGTCGCGCGCCTCAACCTCTACCTGGTAGGAGGACGGATAGTCGGCGTAGTCGCCGCCTTCCGGCTGCGGGGTAAAGGTCAGCGAGAACTTCCCGTCGTCGCCGGTGCGGGTTTCTCCGGAAGCGGCTTCCACCGGGGCCGCCGGGGCGTAGAACCAGGACCAGTACCAGCAGAACCACGGCACGTAGCGCGAGCGCGTCACGCGGTATTTCACCGCCGCGCCAGGCACCGGAGAACCGAAATAGTACTTAACGTCGCCGGTCAGTTCGGCTTTCTCGCCGTAGCGCAGGGGCTTGCCGGCCGCGGCCAGCTTCACTTCGAACTCGGGGCGCTTATATTCCTCAACGCCGAACTGGACGGAACCGCTGAAGGAACGCGAATACTCCGCTATCTCGGCCGAGACGCTGTAATTGCCCAGCAAGCGGCCGGCGGGAACGGTAAAAGTTCCGGCGGCGCTGCCCATGGGATTGACCGACAGGGTCTTGGAATACACTTCCTGCCAGTTAGGGTCCCGCGCGGTGATCTTAAGCACGGCCTGCCCCGCGTAGGTCCTGAAACCCCGGGGGCGCCTCTCCAGCACGGTAGCCTTGAACTTCACTTCCTGCCCGGGCCGGTAAACAGGCCGGTCGGTCTCCACATAAACGCTCAGCGGCTGGGGCACGCTCAGCCCGGCCGAGGCCGGGGAGTTCCAATAGGCATAGGCCCCGCCGCGCGAAAGCAGAGGGTCGAACGAGAAATACTGGTCGGCGGGATAGGCTATGGTGAGCGGGTGAGAGAAGGCCGCGGAACCGTCGGCGCCGGTCTTGAGCGCCACCTCAAGCCAGTCGCCGTAGGATTTGGTGTAGAAAGCCTCTATCGGCGCGCCGGCGAGCGGCTTGCCGGTGAGCGCGTTCACCGCGTAAAGCCGGAAGAGTTCGGCCGCGGTTTCCCGGCGGGGAGCGGCCGGCTCGAACAGGAAATCCTCGGGGTCTCCGGCCACGCCGCCGGTGCCCAGCAGGAAAATATCCGTGATATTCACCGTTATGCCGCGCAGCATGGAGGCGCCGTCCTCAAAGCCGGAGTCCCCCGAGGCGACTATCACGTAAATGCCTTTTTTAAGGGCCGGGGAGACAGGCTGCTCCGTCTTGTATTCGTACGGCGCGGGATAAGTTACTTTGGTTTCCCATGAGGCGTAAGGCTTCTTGCCGCCCAGGAAGTGGCGCACGGCGTCGTCCTGCAGGTATTTCACGCGGCCCCAGCCCTTCTCGGCGTAAGTACCGATGGAAACCAGTTCCTCAGGGTCGGTCTTGTACGCCCTGAAGTACACGGACTGCAGGTTGCGGGCGGTTACCCTGAGTATTTTCTGCCCAGGGGGCGGAGCGAAGGAGGCGGCCAGTTCCAGTACGGGCAGCTCTATTTCGGCGCGCACCTTGGCGCAGAGGGCCGCGGGCTTGGAACCGGCCGCGGCGGCTTCAGCTTTCCTGCACAGGTCCACGGCGGCCTTATAATCCGGCTTGTCCTTGGCGAAGCCGGCGGCGCGGTAAAGCGCCCAGGCCCGCGCCAGCGGGGTTTTAAAGGAGTCTCCCCAGGCGCGCATGGTGGCGGCGGCCTCTTCGCGCAGTTTCACGCCGTCGGCGGCGCGCACCTTGTCGGGATGTTCGAAAGGGATCATGGCGCGCTCAGCCTTCCAGTAATCGCGCACAAAATCCATGGCCGAAGAGCTTATCCCGGCGGCGTCCTCGAAAATAGCGGCCGCTTTGAGGGCGGGCGCGGCGGCGGCGGAATAGTCCGCCTTGTAACCGGGTTTAACGAAAGGCGCCGCGTCGGGCAGGGCGGAGTCGCCGGCTTCCTGGGAAAGCAGCCAGCCGGTCCAGCGCAGCACGGAAAAATCCCACAGCGTCGGGGTATAAGCCAGCTCCGCGCCTTTAACGTTGACAAAATAATCCTCGCCCTCCAGCCGGTGCTTAAGGAGTTCCCCGCGCAGCGGCCATAAAGAGTCGTAATCCGCGGCAACGCGGCGCCGCCACTGCGCGGCGGTGAGTTTGGTCACGTCGGAAACGCCTTTCTGCTCGTCCTGCGGCAAAGTATAGCCGTAACGCTCCAGCAGCTGGCGGCCGGCCTCGGCCCGCAGCAGCAGAAAGCGCCCCTGCCAGAGCGGGGCGGAAGGAAGCTTCATATCGGACAGCCGCTGCGCGGCCTCCGCGTAGCGCAATAGCAGGCCTTCGGCTTCCGCGGCGCGGTAGCGGGCTTTCAGCCCGTCGTCGCCGGGGAGGGCCAGGGCCTCCTGGTAAGCGGTCAGCGCCTCCTGGTACATCCCCTTGTCGAAAAAGTCGTCGGCCTTCTTAAGGCCTCCGGGCGCGGCAAAAGCCTGCCCCGCAAAAAGCACCAGCATCAATATGGTCTTCATGATCTCTCCCCCGCAGGCCGCCAGCGGCCTAGAATTCTCCCAGCAATATCTGTTCCAGTTCCAGTTCCACCCCGGAAGCGGCCTTGACCCGCGCCCGCACCTGCGCGATGAGCGCGTAAATATCGGAAGCGGTGGCGCCCCCGGAGTTTACTATAAAGCCGGCGTGCTTTTCCGAAACCGCGGCCCCGCCGACGCGCAGCCCCTTAAGGCCCGCTGCGTCTATCAGGCGCGAAGCGTAATCCCCCTGTGGCCGCTTGAAAACGCTCCCGGCCGACGGCAGGTCCAGCGGTTGCTTCACCTCGCGCGAGGCCAGCACGCAGGAGCGGTCCTGCAGCAGCACGCCGCTGTCTCCCTGCGGGAAGTCGAAAGCCGCGGCGGTTAAAATAAGTTTGTCCAGGCCCTGCGTATGGCGGTAGGCGTGAGGAATATCCTTCTTTTCCAGGCGCACCAGGCGTCCTTCGGCGTCCAGCCCTTCCACCCAGGCCAGGCGGTCAAAAGTTTCCTGCCCGAAAGCTCCGGCGTTCATGCGCACTGCGCCCCCGACGGAGCCGGGGATGCCGGAGGTCTTTTCCAGGCCGCCAAGGCCCTTTTCTGCTGAAAGCCGTACAAGGTCGTCCCACAGCACCCCGGCCTGCGCGGTTATCCTGAGGCCCTGCGCGCCCAGCGCGGCCAGCCTCCCCGTCAGGGCGGTAACGCCCGGGAGGCCCTTATCGCTTACCAGCACGTTGGAGCCCTGCCCCAGCACGGTCAAAGGCAGCGCGTTGGCACGGCACCAGGCCGACAGCCAGGCGAATTCTTCCGCCGAGGCTGGCTCTACCAGGATCTCCGCCGGGCCGCCGGCTTTATAGGTAGTGAACCCGGCCGCAGGCGCGCCCAAAACGCAGTACCTGCCGAATTTTTCCTTCAGCTGGGAGTGATCAAGAATTGACAGAAACCCCCGTAGGCCTGGCCCGGCCGTCCCTGAGGCCCACCAGGTAAACTCCCCCCAATATCAGCATGCCCCCGAAGAAAGCGGGCGCGGCGGCCTTTTCCCCAAGCAGGAGGTAGGAAGCCAGCATAGCAGAGAACGGCTGCAGGTAGATAAAGTAGGAGGCTTTTACGCCGCCGAGCCCTTCCACCGCGCTGTTCCAGAACAGGTAGCCCACGGCGGAAGACAGCACGCCCAGGTAGGCCAGCCCAGCCCAGCCGCGGGCGCTTACCGCAAAATAATCAGCGGGCCCTCCGGAAAGCAGCCAGGCCGGCAGCACGCTCACGAGCGCCACCAGCATGGTAGCGGCCGTAGCTTTGGCCTGCGGCCAGCCGGCCAGCCAGCGCTGGGAGAAAAGAATGTAGAAAACCCAGTCGACGCAGCTGATAAGGAAGATCAGGTCGCCTTTAGTGGAGGGCAGGGCAAAAGCGCCGGCCCCGGCCCGCCCGAAGACCACCAGCAGGGTACCCGCCGTGCCCAGCGCGAAAGCGCCGATTTTGAACCAGCCTATGCGCTCGCCCCGCACCGCGGCCAAAGCGGCGACAAGGATCGGTATGGTGCAAATAAGCCAGCCGGCGTTGGAAGCCAGAGTATACTTAAGCGCGTAGGCCTGGATATACTGCTGGGCGGAAACGCCCAGCACCGAAAGAACGAATAGCCGCCACAACGTGCGGCCGGTGAAATCCTTGAGCGAGAGGCGCGCGCCTCCGACGAGTACCAGCAGCGAAACCCCGATCGCGGCCCGCGACACCACTATGGTGAGCGGGCCCACCTCCGCCATCAGCCCCTTGGTAAAAGTATAGGACGCCCCCCACACGGCGGTAGCCGCCGCCGCGCGGAGGTACAACCACTGATTTTTGGAGCTGGTCTCAGGCATCTGGTTCGCGATTCCCGGATTCAAAGGGGCGACAAGGGTATGGGTTCGGCGGGTGCTCGCGCAGGGCGAGGCTTACGTAAGCGCCGAGCCCGAGCGGCAGCGCGGCCACGGTGTGGCCGACAGCGTGCCCGACGGGCCCATACCCCTGCCGCCCCGACACTACTTAGAGAGAACCTTCTTAATGCGCTTGAAGGCCCAGTCTATCTCTTTCTGCGTAACCACCAGCGGCGGCGCAAAGCGGATCACGTGGTCGTGCGTCTCTTTCGCCAGCAGGCCCAGGCCCATCAGCTGCTCGCAGTACGGGCGGGCCTTGCAGTCCATCTCCACGCCTATCAACAGGCCCTTGCCGCGCACTTCCTTGATGTGCTTGCCCTTGATGGTGCGCAGCTTCTCTATGAAATACTTGCCCATCTCGTAGGAGTTCTCTACGAGCTTCTCCTCGACGAGCACCTTAAGCGCCTCGCGCGCCACCGCGCAGGCCAGCGGGTTGCCGCCGAACGTGCTGCCGTGGTCGCCGGGGTTGAAGACGCCGAGAATGGCCTTGGAGGACACCACGGCCGAGATCGGCATCACGCCGCCGCCCAGGGCCTTGCCTATGGTTATCATGTCCGGCTTCACGCCCTCGTAATCGGAGGCGAATTTCTTGCCGCTGCGGCCGAAGCCGGTCTGGATCTCGTCGGCCACGAACAGCACGTTATTGGCCTTGCACAGGTCGTAGGCGGCCTTCAGGTAGCCGGCCGGCGGCACTATTATGCCAGCCTCGCCCTGGATGGGTTCCAGGAGGAACGCCACGGTGTTCGGGGTGATAGCCGCCTTCAGCGATTCTATGTTGCCGTACTCAACGGTTTTAAAGCCGGGGGTGAACGGCCCGAAGCCGTCTCGGTACTGTGCCTCGGTGGAGAAAGAAACGGTGGTTATGGTGCGCCCGTGGAAGTTATTGGAGCAGGTGATGATCTCGGCACGGCCTTCCTGCACGCCCTTCACCTTGTAGCCCCATTTGCGCACGGTCTTCAGCGCGGTCTCCACCGCTTCGGCGCCGGAGTTCATGGGCAGCGCCATCTCGTAGCCGGTGAATTCGCAGAGTTCCTTCAGGAACGGCCCTATCTGGTCGTTATTGAAAGCGCGCGAAGAGAGAGTAAGCTTCTTGGCCTGCTCCACGAGCGCCTTGATGACGCGCGGGTGGCGGTGGCCGTGGTTAAGCGCTGAATAAGCGCTGAGCATGTCCATGTACTTCTTCCCCTCCGGATCTTTCACCCACACGCCTTTGGCGGTGGTGATGACGATGGGGAGCGGGTGATAGTTATTGGCGCCGTATTGCTCGGCCACCTCTATCAGCTTGCGGCTTTCGGTATTCTCGGTCTGGTTAGTGTCCATGATGATCTCCTTGTTAAGGGGAGCGGCCCTGCGTTCAAAGCTGCCAGCCTCCCGAGTTGTTAAAACTTGACGCCGGCCCCGGCGGAGTAACCCGTCTGGCCGTGCAGGATGTTATAAGCGCCGTAGACATAGAGCAGCGGCATCGGCGCCAGGCGCACCCCCAGGGTGTAGCGGGGTTTGGAGATGGAGGCGCGGGTGCCGTTAAGGGCGGCGCTCACGTTCTTTATCTCGATCTTCGTGCGGTCCAGGCCCACCCCGGCGAAAGGCTTTATCACCGGGATGTCGAAAGAGGCCACTGCGTTGAGGGACATATGGCTGCCCTTGAAATAATCGTAGGTTATCACGTCATAATAGGCGCTCACCGAAACATCGGGGATGAACTTGGTGAGGGCGCCGCTCTTGAGGACTTCCTTGCGCAGGCCGCCGCCGATTATGGAGAAGCCGGAGTAGCCTACCCCCCGCACCATCACGTCGGCGCCCAGGAAGGGCAGTGCCGCGCCGCCGTGCAGCATGGCCGCGCCGAAAGTCTTCACATCCGCGTCGCGCAGGATGCGGTTCTCGGCAGAGGGCTTGGCCTGAAGGGTCACTGCGGCGCCGGCCTCGAAGCCGGGGAAACCCAGCCCGCGTCCTGAATTAAAGTCATTGGCCCCTATGACGCCGCCCAGGTCGGCGGCAAAGGGCTTAAGGTAGGAATCCTGGACCAGGGACTTGAAGTCCGAAAACGGGTCGGCCTTGGCGCCCGCGGCCAGCAGCGGCAGCAGGCAGAGAGATAGGATGAACTTTTTCATTTTTCCTCCAAAAACCCGGATTGATTAGTATATTATGACAAATAAATAATAGGACGGGAACCCCCGGAGCCGCGCGGAGTTTTGCTATTATTTAGCCATGAGTTTCCTGCCGATGACGGCCGAAGAAATAAAAAAAGCGGGCTGGGACGCCGTAGACGTGGTCCTGGTGACCGGCGACGCCTATGTAGACCACCCGTCTTTCGCCATGGCGCTGGTGGGCCGCGTCCTGCAGGCTGAGGGCCTGCGCGTGGCTATCCTGGCCCAGCCGCGCTGGGACAACTGCGAGGATTTCAAGAAGTTCGGCCGCCCGCGCCTGTTCTACGGCGTTTCAGCCGGGAACATGGATTCCATGATCAACAAGTACACGCACAATAAAAAAGTGCGTTCTTCCGACGATTTCTCCCCAGGCGGCCGCACGGGCCTGCGCCCGGACAGGGCCACCATAATTTATTCCCAGCGCTGCCGCGAGGCGTATCCCGACGCGCCGGTGGTGGTGGGCGGGATAGAGGCGACCATGCGCCGTTTCGCGCATTACGATTACTGGTCGGATAAGGTGCGCCACAGCGTGCTGCTGGATTCCAAAGCCGATCTGCTGGTCTACGGCATGGGCGAGCGCCAGGTGCGCGAGATCGCCGCAAGGCTCAACTCCGGGGAGAAGATAGGGGCTCTGCGAGACGTACGCGGCACCGCCTACCCGCTTGGCGCCAGGGAAACGGCGGCGCTGAGCCTGCCTGACGCCGAGCAACTCCCTTCAGCTGGCGAAGTCGCCGGCGACCGGGTAAAGTTCTCCGCCGCCACGCGCCTGATCTACGAAAATTCCAACCCCTACAACGCGGCCGTTCTTGTGCAGAAGAGCGAAGGCAAGGCCGTGGTGCAGAATCCCCCCGCCCTGCCGCTCACTACGGCCGAGATGGACGCCGTCTACGGCCTGCCCTTCACCAAGCGCGCGCACCCGTCGTACAAGGAACCCATCCCGTCGCTGGAGATGATAAAAGATTCCATAGTCATCCACCGCGGCTGCTTCGGCGGCTGCGCGTTCTGTTCGCTTACGCTGCACCAGGGTCGCTTTATCCAGAGCCGCTCCCCGGGATCGGTGGAGAAAGAAGCCGCCCGACTGCTCAATACTCCCCGCCATCCCGGCAACCTCTCGGACCTGGGCGCCCCGTCGGCCAACATGTACGAGATGCGCGGGCATAACATGGAAGTCTGCAAAGCCTGTAAAAAACTTTCCTGCGTCCACCCGGCCATCTGCCCGAACCTCAACACGGACCACAAGCCGCTGCTGGCGCTGATGCGGCGCATCCGCGCGCTGAAAGGCCTGAAGAAAGCCTTTGTCGCGAGCGGCATCCGCATGGACCTGGCGCTGAAGTGCGGCGAGTATATCTCCGAGATAGCGCGCTTCCACACCGGCGGCCAGCTTAAAGTGGCTCCGGAACACGTTTCCCCCAAGGTTTTGTCGGTGATGAAGAAGCCCGGCGTGGAAGTTTTCAAGGAGTTCGCCGCCAAGTTCCTCGCCGAATCCAGGAAAGCCGGCAAAGAGCAGTACCTGGTGCTCTACTTCATCTCGGCCCACCCCGGCTCCACGCTAGCGGATATGGCCGAGCTCGCCGTGTTCCTGAAGGAGCGCAATATCCGGCCCCAGCAGATAAACGATTTCCTGCCGGCGCCCATGGAATACGCCACGTCCATCTATTTTACCGGGCTCGACCCGTTCACCCTGGAGCCCGTCTACGTCCCCAAAAAAGAAGCGGAGCGGCGCATGCAGCGCGCGCTCCTGCAATACTACAAGCCGGAGAACCGGCCCCTCATCATCAAAGCCCTCCGGGAAATAAACCGCCCGGACCTCCTAAAAAAAATCCTCTAAAATAGGGACAGCGCCCTATTTTCACAAAAAACAATCATTTCCAGTCCTACCTCCCTCCGGCCGGCCCACAGCTAATGGATGAAGGCGGCGGCCCAGACGCCTTTCCATCATCCGCACGAACGCCTCATCACCGACCGGACGGCCGGTGCGTGTGTTTTTCCGGAGGCATCCGCTCTCTTCAAAATCGTCTTCTTTAGAAAGCCATGTTCCCCAATCCCGTTTCAGATCCGGAAGCAACGACCATAATGCGTCAAGGTCAAACCTAAACCTGTCGCCGGCATGGCCCAGATGCATGGCTGCGCTTGACCATCCCCAGCTACCCGCCGCGGCGACCATCCCCGCCCTTACGGGATTTCTCTCTACATACCTCGCAGCAGCCACCAAATGTCTACCGTCGAGGGGACAGGAGTAAAACCGCCCTTGCCACAAATGCCCCCTCAATCCGCGCCTCCAGTTAATGTATTGCGCATATCTCATATGGGCGGTATTAAAAACGCGCGCCAAAGAATACTCACTGCCAGGGATGGCGACAAAGTGCACGTGATTCGGCATAAGGCAATACGCCAGAATCGAGAGAGCATTTTGCAAGGCGTATTCCGAAATCAGGCTCAAGTATCTTTCCCGGTCAGAATCGCTTTCGAACACCATTCCGCCATAGTTCCCTCTCTGCGTAATGTGGTGAGGCAAACCGACACCAACCGCTCTGGATATTCTTGGCATACTCCACCCCCTGCCTGCACATAGCATAGCAGAGCAACCCGACAACGTAGTGTCGGGTTCCGGGCACGGAATAGGGCGCTGTCCCTATTTTATTTGGTGGTGTTTTTTGAGGAACTCTACGAGTTCGGCGCCGTACAGGGACGCCTTCTCGGCGCCCACGCCGCGGATGGCCTGCATGTCCGCCACGCTCCTGACCTGCGCCATCGCCACGCGTTCCAGCACATCGTTGCCCATGATAGCCTCCGGCAGCATGTTGCGCCGGGTGGCGGTCTCTTTGCGCCAGAGCTTCAGCAGCTTGAACTTATTCTTCACCGTCTCAAAATAGGCGCGCTTCTCGCGCGAGATCTCGCGGCGGGGCACGTGGTATTCGGGCCCCTTCAGGCCCTTCTGCAGGGCTTCGCGGATCCACGCGCCGTGGGCGGACAGCACGTAAGCGCTGACGCCTTTGAAAATCGAGAGATTATGCAGGCCCTCGCGCGGGGCCACGGACAGGCGCAGCATCAGGTCCTCGCTGATCACCTTGAACGGCGGGGTATTCTTCTTTATCGCCGCCACTTCGCGCGCCATGTACAGCTCCCGCAGCACCGCCAGGCCGCGGCCGTTGAGCTGGCGCGAACCTTTAAGAGTCAGGAAGCCCGACTCGTCGAACCGCATGGGCGTGGGCTCTATCTTGCAGATCTGCTCGAATTGCCCCAGGGCCTCGGCCAGGCGCCCTTTCTTCTCAAGCTCCGCCCCCAGCAGGTCGCGCAGTTTTTTAAGATAAATGGTATCGCCGCTGGCGTAATCCAGCATCTCTTTGGACAGGGGCCGCTTGCCCCAGTCCGCTTTCTGGAATTTCTTGTTAAGCTCCACGCCAAAGAACTCCCCCACCATACTGTCCAGGCCGCACTTGATGATGCCCAGGTACTTGGCCGCCACCATCACGTCGAAAATATTGGCGAAGGTGCATTTAAGCGCCGCCTTGAAAACGCGGATATCGGAATCCGCGGAATGGAAGATCTTCTCCACGGCCGGGTCGGCCAGCACCGGCAGCATCGGCTTTATATCCACGGCCAGCGTATCCACCACGGCGTTAAAATCTTCTCCGGAGAGCTGCATCAGGCAGAACTTCTCTTTATATGCGTAGAGGCTGTTGGATTCCGTGTCTATGGAAATAAATCTCTGGGTCGCGAGCTTTGCGGCCAGCTCGTCAAATTCACCCTGCTTGTCGATGAAAGTGTAACTCATGATAAACTATAATAACATTTATCAGGCGGAGTTGGCCCGGCCCCATGACGACGATAATCTTCAACAAGCCCTACGGCGTACTTTCCCAGTTTACCCCGGAACACGGGCACGCGTCGCTGGCTGATTTTTCTCTGCCCAAGGGCGTCTACCCGGCAGGCCGTCTGGACGCCGACAGCGAAGGGCTGCTGCTGCTCACCTCCGACGGCGCGCTGCAGGCCCGCGTGGCCGACCCGCGCCACAAGACCGCCAAGACCTACTGGGCCCAGGTAGAGCGGGAGATCACCGAAGAGGCGCTGGCCAGGCTCCGCGCCGGCGTGGAACTGAACGACGGCCCCACCCTGCCTTGCGGCGCTCGCGCCCTCCCGGACCCCGGGATGGCGCCGCGCGTGCCCCCGGTGCGGTTCCGCAAGACCGTCCCCACGTCCTGGGCCGAGCTAAAGCTGAAAGAAGGCCGCAACCGGCAGGTGCGCCGCATGCTGGCGGCGGTAGGGTTCCCCGTGCTGCGGCTCCTGCGCGCGGCCATCGGACCGCTGACGCTGGCCGGGCTGGCGCCGGGAGAGTGGCGCGAGCTGACCCCCGCGGAAATTTCAAGGCTGAGAGGTGCCAAATGAGCGTTCCCAGAAGGATAGGTTTCATAGGGCTGGGTAGAATGGGCAGGGCCATGGCCCTGAACCTGGTGAAGGCGGGCTTCCAGGTGGCGGTGTACAACCGCACCCGGCAGCGCACCACGGAATTCGCCGACGCCGGCTGCGAGGTGGCGGCCACGCCGCGCGCGCTGGCAAAACTTTCGGACGCCGTCATAACCATGGTCTCCGACCCCGCGGCGATGGACGCCGTGCTGGAGGGGCCGGAAGGCGTCCTCTCCGCTTTCGCCGGCGGCAACACGCTCATAAACATGAGCACCCTTTCCCCCGACTACACGGCGGCGCTCGCCCGCAAGTGCCATATCGCCGGCGTGAATTTCCTGGACTGCCCCGTCTCCGGCTCCAAGCCCGCCGCGGAAGCGGCCAAGCTGGTGATCCTGGCCGGGGGCGACAAGGCCGCCGTGGAGAAGTACGACAAAGTCCTTAAAGCCATGGGCCGGGCCGTAGTGTACGCCGGTCCGGCGCCCGCCGGCACCGCGCTGAAACTCTGCGTTAACCTGATAATAGCGCAGCTTACCACGGCGCTGGCGGAATCCGCCGCCCTCGCCGAAGCGCAGGCCCTGGACCCGGCGCTCATCTTCGACACGCTCGCCGAGAACCCGGCCCTCAACTGCGGCTATTTCTCTCTCAAGAAGGATAACATCCTGAAGAAAGAGCATTCCCCCGCCTTCCCGCTCAAGCACATGCTCAAGGACGCCCGCTTTATGCTGGCCGAAGCGGCGCGCAAGAAACTGGAACTGCCGGTCACCGCCGCGGCTGAAGCCCTGATGACCAGGGCCTCTGAACTTGGCTACGGCGACCGGGACCTCAGCGTCATCCAACTCCCCCTCACTGAACCCCTGCGTCGCTGAAGCGGCTTGCGCGGCGGCCGTTATTTTGCTAAAGTTAGGTGAGACTAACTTATGCAGAAAAAACACCACCCCCCGCTTTCCCCCAGCCTCGAGGACTACCTCGAGGCCGCCTATACCCTCAGCCGCACCGACGGGTCGGCCCGCAGCTGGCGCATAGGCGCTGCGCTTAAAGTTTCCAAACCTTCGGTGAGCGGCGCGATACGCGCCCTGGCCGCGCGCGGCCTGGTGCTGCAGGAACCCTACGGGGCGGTCCGCCTTTCCGCGGATGGCCTCCGGCTCGGCGCCGAAATAGCCGGCCGCCACGCGCTGCTCAAGGATTTCTTCGTCTCCATCCTGGGCCTGGACCCCGCCGAGGCGGAGAATGACGCCTGCCGCGCGGAGCACGCGCTCAGCCGCGAAGCCCTCCGGCGGGTACAAGCGCTCGCGCTTTTCCTCAAAACCCCCGCCCGCCGGGCCACGCTGGCCGCGGCGCGGCGCGCGGCCGGGGAGGCCATATGAAACTAGCCCCCGCCCTTACGCTGCTTTCAATGCGGGAGAACGAAACCGGCTATATCCTCGAAGTCTCCGGCGACGGGGAATTCCAGGGCAAGCTCAGGGCCATGGGCCTTTACCCCGGCCGCCACATAACCAAACGCTCCCGGGAGAATTCCTCCGGCCCCGTGCTGGTGGAAGTCATGGGCACCAGGGTGGCCCTCGGCCGCGGCATGGCCGACAAAGTCTCAGTGAAAGTAAAGTCCAGACGGCTGCTGCTGGCCGGCAACCCCAACGTGGGAAAAAGCGTGGTCTTCTCGCGCCTTACCGGGCTGGACGTGATCTCCTCCAATTACCCCGGCACCACCGTGGAATTCACCGCCGGGCACACCATCCTGGCCGGGGAGCGCTTCTCCATAGTGGACGTGCCGGGCGCCTACAGCAACGCGCCCACCAATAAGGCCGAGGAAGTGGCCCGCGACCTACTGGCGGACCCGGACAAGGCGCTTATCCTCAACGTGGTGGACGCCACCAACCTGGAGCGCAACCTGTTCTACACGCTGGAACTCTCCTCGCTGTGCTCGCCCATGGTGGTGCTCCTGAACAAATGGGATATCGCCCGCCGCAAGGGCGTGGAAATAGACCCGCAGGCGCTGGGGCGCCATCTCGGCGTGCGCGTGATACCTTTTGTGGCCACCACCGGCGAAGGCCTCTCTGGGCTCAAGACCGCCGTGGAAGACTTCAACGCCGGTCGCCTGCCGGCCCCGGCCTGCCTGCCCGCAGATCCCGACGAAAAATGGAAGCTGATAGGCCGCATTTCCGCGGAATGCCAGAAAATTACCCACAAGCACTCAACCCTGCTCGAGAAACTGGAAGATGTAACTTCGCGCCCGGCCACCGGCCTGCCTTTCGCGGCCGCGGCAATGCTGCTCATTTTCTGGGCGATACGTTCCGTGGGAGAAGGCCTTATAAACTACGTCCTGGACCCGCTCTTCCGTGTCACCTGGCTGCCGCTGGTCACGGGGGCGCTCTCGGGCCTGCACGACGGAGCTTTTATAAAAACGCTGCTCCTGGGCTCCACGCCGGCGCCCATGGAGTCCTTCGGGGTCCTTACCACCGGCGTCTACATCCCGTTCGTCACGGTAATGCCTTATATTATTTCCTTCTATGCGGCCCTCGGCCTCCTGGAAGACATCGGCTACCTGCCCCGCCTGGCGGTGCTCTTGGACAGTTACATGCACCGCCTGGGCCTGCACGGCTACGGCACCATCCCGCTGATGCTGGGGCTGGGCTGCAAAGTGCCGGCCATAATGGCCGTGCGCGTGCTGGAAACGCCGCGCGAACGCGTTATAGCCACGGCCCTCACGCTGGGACTGGCCCCGTGCATGCCGCAGACCGCCATGATCTTCAGCCTGCTTTCCCCCTACCCGCTCAAGTATACGCTGGCGGTCTTCGGGGCGGTCGCGGCCGCGGGCATAGCCAGCTCGCTGGCGCTTTCCCGCCTGCTCAAGGGAGAGACGCCGGAGCTGTTCCTGGAGATCCCGCCGTACCAGACGCCCTGCGCCCCTATACTCGCCAGGAAGCTCTGGTTCCGCCTCAAGGACTTCCTGACGGAGGCCGTGCCGATGATCGTCTTCGGCGTGCTCCTTATCAACCTGATGGAGGCCAGCGGTTTGCTGGCCGGCCTTGCCGGCTTTTTCAAGCCCGCCGTCACCGGCCTGCTCGGCCTGCCGGCGGAAACGGTCTCGGTGATGACGCTCGGCTTTTTGCGCAAGGACGTTTCCATAGCCATGCTCGCTCCGTTCGCGCTGGGCCCCGGCGCGATGGTAGTGGCCAGCGTTTTCCTGAGCCTCTACCTGCCCTGCCTGGGCAGTTTCATGGTGACGGTGCGCGAACTGGGATCGCGCGACGCGGCCAAGGTCTTCGCGGCCAATTTCCTGGCCGCGCTGCTGTTCGCGGCGGCTTTGAATCTGCTCGTAAGATTCCTATAATTACTCTCGGCAAAAAGGACTGACCATGGGATTTTTCAAAGACATGCGCGCGGGGCTTACCCGCAACGTAACCTTCCTGGGCGTGGTGAGCGGGCTGACGGACATCTCCAGTGAGATGCTCTACCCTATAGTGCCCGTCTTCCTCACTTCGGTGCTGGGCGCGCCCATGCAGGTGGTGGGCCTTATAGAGGGCGTGGCCGAAGCCACGGCCAGTTTCGTAAAGATCCTGGGCGGGCGTCTGTCCGACAAGGCCGGCAAGCGCAAGCCTTTCGTGATAGCCGGCTACTCGCTCTCCGCGATCTCGAAACCCGTGCTGGCCCTGGCCGCCACGTGGCACTTCGTCCTCTTCTCCCGCTTTATCGACCGGGTAGGCAAAGGCCTGCGCACGTCGGCGCGCGACGCGCTCATCGCCGGTTCCATCGAGAAGGAACACTGGGGCAAGGCCTTCGGCTTCCACCGCGCCATGGACACTCTGGGCGCCGCGCTGGGCCCGCTTACCGCGCTGGCCCTTATCCACTTCATGGGCGCCCAAACGCCAAATTACCGTTTCATCTTCATGGCCGCCTTTATCCCCGCACTGCTCGGCGTAGGCGTGCTCCTTTACTTCGTAAAGGAAGCCGCGCAGGCCCGCCCCGCCGGAGAACCGCAGCCCGCCGCCGAGCCTATGACGGCCGACTTCAAGGCCTTCGTCGCGCTTTACGCCCTCTTCGCCCTGGGTAATTCCAGCGACGTCTTCCTTATCATGAAGGCCAAAAGCATGGGCTTCACGCTCACCCATGTGATACTGGCCTACACCGGCTACAACCTGGTCTACGCCCTGCTGGCCTCGCCGGCGGGCTGGCTGTCGGACAAACTGGGCAAAGTGAAGACCATGTGCTTCGGCTTCCTGGTCTTCGCCGCGGTCTACCTCGGCTTCGCCCTTGCGGACAAGCCCTGGATGATCTGGGCGCTGTTCGCCCTGTACGGTTTCTACGGCGCCTTCAACGAAGGCATAGCCAAAGCGGTCATCGCCCACCTCAGCACCGGCAACAACCGCGCTTCGGCCATGGGCTATTTCCAGGGCACGCTCGGGTTCCTTACCTTCGCCGCCAGCGCGCTGGCGGGCTTGCTCTGGGACAAGGTCTCCCCGGCGGCGCCTTTCCTGGTGGGCGCCGCAGGCGCCCTGCTGGCCGGCCTGGCGCTTACGTTCTGGACCTCCCGCAAAAAACTGCAATTCTGACAAGGCAACATGAAAAACCTTCTGAGCGAAGTCCTTAAACACGAAGTCTACCCGGCGATGGGCTGCACGGAGCCAGTAGCGGTCGCCTTTGCGGCGGCTACGGCCGCCCGCCTGCTGAAAGGCCCCGCCACGGCCGTTACGGTGCGCACCGACGCGGGTACCTACAAGAACGGCCTGGCCGTGGCCATTCCCAACACGCGCGGCGAAAAAGGGAACCTGCTGGCCGCCGCCATCGGCGCGGTGGTGCGCAAACCCGAACTCGGCGCCGAACTCTTTAAAGCCCTGCCGGCGGCCCGCCTGCGCGAAGCCTCCGCGCTGGTCCGCGGCGGCAAAACCGCCATCTCCGCAGATTATTCCAGGCGCGGCATCTACATCTGCGCCGAAGTGCGCGCCGGCCGCGAAACGGCCCGCTGTGTGCTGGAAGGCGGCCACGCCCGCGTGGCCCTGCTTACCCACAACGGAAAAACCGTACAGAAAGCCGCCGCGGCCGCGCGCAAGGCCCGCCTGCCCTACAAAGAAGCCCTGCGCCGGGCCACGTTCAAGGACCTGTTCCGCGCCGCCGAGACCGTTACCCCCGCCGAACTGAAATACCTGCGCAAAGGCGTGGAGATGAACCTCGCGGCCGCCAGCGAAGGCCTTAAACTGCGCAAGGTGGGATATTATGTGCGCGACCTGATCAGCAAAGGCTATCTTAAGCGCGACATCCTCTCCAACGCAAAACTGACCGCCGCCGCCGCCACGGACGCCCGCATGGCCGGCGCGCCCGTCCCCGTGATGTCCAGCGGGGAATCCGGCAACCAGGGCGTAATAGCCGTGCTGGTGCCGTGGCTGGTGGGCAAGGCTTTCAGCGTACCCGAAAAACGCATCCTCAAAAGCATAGCCCTCTCGCACCTCGTTAACTCCTATATCAAGGTCTTCACCGGAGAACTCGCCCCCATCTGCGGCTGCGCCGTGGCCGCGGGCGTGGGCGCCTCGGTGGCCGTGGTGTGGCAGCGCAACGGCGCGAACGTTAAAAAGACGACCCTCGCGGTCAACACCGTTATCAGCGACATCGGCGGCATGCTCTGCGACGGCGCCAAGAGCGGCTGCGCGCTGAAGGTAGCCTCTTCGGCCGATTCCGCCATCCGGGCCGCCTGGATGGCCTCCAACGGCGAAGGCATCACCGACGAGGAAGGCTTTGTGGGGCATTCCGCCGAGCAGACCATCAAGAACATCTCCCGCATCTCCAGCCTTGGCATGGACAAGGTAGACCGCATCATTCTCGACATCATGGCGGAAAAGCGGCCGTGAGCGGCTATGCCGTAGCACTTGCGGCCGCGTCCGGGGACCCTCGCCGGGCGGCCAGGTTCCTGGCGGGGCTGCGCGGCGGGGACGCGCGCCAAGCCGCCGTTTTCCTTCGGGGCAACCCGGGTTTCCTGGGCCGGGCGCTTACGCTGGCGGCCGCGAAAGATCTTATGGAGTCCGCAAAAAGGACCGGGCTGCCGGCCGCGCTCTTCGCCGAAGAAGATCTCCCCCCTGCGCCCGCGCCGTTTTCCGTGACAGCTTTAACATTTCTGCCGGACGGCGTTTCCGTTAACTACGGAGAACAAGAACTGCCGCTGGCCTACTCGGACATCGCCTCTATCTCCGCCGCCGCCTGGGACGCCCCGGCCCCGCCCCCGGAGCTGCGCCTGCTCAAAGCCCAAACCGCTGCCAGCGTTATAACGTCGGCCGGAGGGGACGCCGGTGAGCCTTACACGCCGCCGCAGGAAACCCTGCTACGCGCCGACGTCCTGGCCGGCGCGACGCGCCTGCTGCTGGCGCCGGAGAACATGGATTTCTCCGCGCTTGGCCCGGAACGGTCCGCCTCAAGCCTGCAGAACCTGCGCCTGCTGCTGGGCCGCCTGCGCGCGGCCGCGCCGGGCGCCGCCGTTAACGCTACACTGGCGGCCCTGCTCGAAAGCGCGCCGCTCGCCCCCCTCAAGGTGGACGGCCCGGAAGCCGCCGACCTCGAGGTTTCCCGCCTCCTGCTCCTGACGTCACGCCGCGCCTAGCGGCAGGCCTGCCGCTTGCCCGCCGGACTTTACTATAATAAGCAGATGGAAAAGCACCACGCCGCGCACCAGAGGTTCTTCGCACTGCACGCGCATTTCTACCAGCCGCCCCGCGAAAATCCCTGGACCGGCCGCATAGACCCGCAGCCGTCGGCGTGGCCGTTCCACGACTGGAATTCCAGGATAGCGAGGGAATGCTACCTGCCCAACGCCTGCGCGCGCATCAACGACGCCTCCGGGCGCGTGCTGGAGCTGGCCAGCAACTACCTGCACATGAATTTCAACTTCGGGCCCACGCTTTTTTCCTGGCTCGAGAAGAACTATCCGTTCTATTATGAAAAGATCGTCCATGCGGCCAGGCAATCGCGCGAGGCTACGGGGCACTCCAACGCCATAGCGCAGGCTTACAACCACATGATCATGCCGCTGGCCCCCTTCCAGGACCGGCTGACGCAGGCGCTGTGGGGCATAAAGGATTTCGAGAAACGCTTCGGGTTCAAACCTGAGGCGATGTGGCTGCCGGAGACCGCCGCCTCCGACGACACCCTGCGCCTGCTGGTGGACCTGGGCATGAAGTACGTGATCCTTTCCCCCTACCAAGCCGAAAAGGTCAAAACTCATAACGCCAAGGACTGGCAGGACGCCGCCTCCGGGAATTTCGACACCACGCGCCCCTACCTGTGGCACGACACCCTGCCCGACGGCGCCAAGGTGCGCGGCCGCAGCCTCGCCATCTTCTTCTACGACGGCCCGCTCTCCAAGGCCGCCGCTTTCGAAGGTCTCACGCGCGACTCCGCCGCGTTCGCAGACCGCGTGGAAGCCTGTTTCCGCCACGGCCACCACGGCCCTCAGCTGGTAAGCATGGCCGTGGACGGCGAGACTTTCGGCCATCACCACAAATTCGGCGACATGACGCTGGCTCACGCATTCCTGCACGAGCTCAAGAAGCGCGGCATCCGCACCGTTAATTTCGCGCAGTACCTTGAACTGCACCCCCCCACGGACGAGGTCCGCATAAAACCCGGCCCCGACGGGGAAGGCACGGCCTGGAGCTGCGCGCACGGCGTGCGCCGCTGGAAAGGCGGCTGCGACTGCGGCCGCGAGGATAACGGCAGCCTCAACTGGCGCCTGCCGCTGCGCGCCGCGCTCAACAGCCTGCGCGACGCCGCCTCCGACGTCTACACCGCGGAAGGCGCCAAGTTCTTCCGCGCCCCATGGGAAGCCCGCAACGATTACGCGGACCTGCTGCTGGACCGTTCCGCGCAAGCGCAGGACGCCTTCTTCGCCAAACACGCCGCCCGCGAGCTGAACAAAGCCGCCAGGACGCGCGCGCTGCAGCTCCTGGAGATGCAGAAGCACGCCATGTTCATGTTCACCAGCTGCGGCTGGTTCTTCTCCGACGTTTCCCGCATAGAAGCGGTACAGAACCTGCGCTACGCCGCGCGCGTGGCCGAAACGCTGCGCGACCTCGGCTTCGAGAACGCCGACCGCGGCTTCCTGTCGCTGCTGGCCATGGCGCACTCCAATTATCCCGAAGCCGGCGACGGCCTGGCGCTGTACCAGAAAGCGGTGAACGAGAACCACCTGGCACGCCAGAAGGCCGCGGCCCTTATAATAGCGGAGGCCCTGCTCGGCGACGGGAACGGCGCCGCCCCCGAAGCCGTGAAGACCGAGGAAAGGATGAACCGGGACGGCGTGCTCTGCCTGCGCGGCAAGGTACAGGCGCCCGGGCCAGACGGTGAGGAAACGCTGGCTTTCTGCTACCTGCGCCGCGACGAGGAATTCCCGCTGATGTTCTTCGCGGCTCCCGGGGATACCGGGGCCTTCAAAGACCTCTTCGCTCTGGGCTCCCCCTCCGAAATACAGGCCGCCCTGGAAAAGTCGCCAGGCGCCGCCAAGGTGACCTTTGACGACCTCTCCTGGGAGGAGCGCACCCTTTACGCGTGGATGCTGGCCGCGGCGGCGCGCCCCGGCCACGCGGCGGGCATCAACAAGATCCTCGAGGATTACCTGTACCTGCTGGCCCGCCTGGCGGGCCGGGCGCTGGCTTCCTGGGCCCCGCTGCGCGCCCAGGCCGCCGGCTACGCCCGCCAGGCCGCCGAACTGGCGTTCTCCGCGGCCGCCGCGCACGGCGGCTCCGAGATAGAAAAACTTTCGGCCCTGGCCGCCCGGCTTAAGACCGCTGGCCTGGAAGCCGGCTTCGACCCGGCACCGGAGGCGGCGGCCGGCCTGGCCCTGCGCGTCGGCAGCGCGGCGCTGGCGGACCCGTCGGAGCGCAACCTGGAAGACCTGTTGCACCTGCTGCGCGCGGCCCGCGACCTGGGCTCCGGCGACCTCACCTTCCACCTGCAGAACTGCCTGCTGGACCTGTTCACCGCGGCCGCGCAGCGCCCCCTGGGCGGCAAAGCGGCCAGGCGCCTTAAGGAACTCTACGACGCCTCCGGCATCCTGATAGAGCACTTCAACGCCCGTCTCGAAGAAATGGCCCTGAATAAATAGGGACAGCGCCCTATTTCCCGCGCCATATTCATGCTGTGGTGGGACGGTCTATTCTGAAATAAAGCTGAAAATATATAACAAAAAAACGCCCCGCAGATGCGGGGCGTTTCCTTGCTAATAGGGCGCTGTCCCTATTTAACTGCGGGCGGCCTTCTGCATTTCCTCGGTGGAGAACACCCTGTAGTTCATCTCCGGGAAGATGTTATCGCGCCACTCCAGGTCCTTCAGGAAGTTCTCTTCCAGCCGGTTGCCCATGATCTGCTCATAGAGCCCGTTGAAGCGGTGCGTGTGCGCTATGAAGCGCTTGGTAGAGTAGTTCTTGGCCGTACCCACCGTCATCAGGAACGCCCAGTCGGAGGACATCCCCAGCACCACTTCGCGCGCGCACTGGTTAAGGGCGCGTTTGAGCGTGCCGTCGGCGTTAGGGAACTTATTGGCCATTTCCACCATGCGCTCCACCTGCTTGTGCAGGTGGCGGTACATCCAGTCGTTGGTGCCGTTAAGCCAGACTTCGTTGTAGCCCTTATCGCCCCAGGTGGACATGGAAGGCTGCACTACCTGGTTGTCCGGGTGGATGGTCAGGTACTCGCTCGGCGTCACCATCTTTATGGTCTTCTGGTCGTGGTGCACTTTCTTGAAGAGGAACTCCAGAAAGTCCACGCCCTCGTACCACCAGTGGCCGTAAAGCTCAGCGTCGTACATGGAAACCACTACGGGCTTCTTGCCGAGGAAGCCGTTAAGGTGCTCTATCTGGCGCTCGCGGTTGAACATGAAGTTGCCGGCGTGGCTGGCCGCCAGTTCCCGTGCCTCCGTGGGATTATACGGAGCCTTCTGGTCCAGTTGCACTTTGCCGGTGATCTTGCAGTACTTCATGCCGATGTTGCGGCGTACGCCGTCCTGGTGCAGGTAGGGCTTCACGTAATCGTATTCCAGGTCGTAACCCAGGTCGCGGTAGAACTCGCGGTAGCGGTTGTCGCCCGGGTAGCCGGTCTCGGCGCTCCATACCTGCTGGGCGCTCTCCATGTCGCGGCCGAAGGCGGCCACGCCGGAAGGGCAGTACACCGGGGCATACACGCCGTAGCGGGGCCTCGGGCTGCCGTAAATTATTCCGTGCGTCTCCAGGAAGAAGAACCGGATGCCCTGCGCCTTCAGGAACACGTCGTCGCCGGGGTTGTAGGCGCATTCGGCCAGCCAGATGCCGCGGGGCCCGCGGCCGAAATGCTTGCGGTAGTCGTCGGCGGCCAGTTTGATCTGGGCGTGCACGGCCTCTTTGCGCAGCTCCAGCGGCAGGAAGCCGTGCGTGGCGCCGCAGGTGATGATCTCCAGCTTGCCCATGTCCTGGAACTTCTTGAAACCGTCCAGGACGCGGCCGTGGTAATAGTCCTCGTACAGTTCGCGGATGCGGCGGAACTTGCGTTCGTACATCTTGGCCACTTCGTAGTAGCCGGTGTTGCGGGTGCGCACCACCTCTTTCTCGGCCAGTTCCAGGCGCAGGCTGTAGTAGCGTCGGAAGCGTTCCTGCAGCAGCGGGTCCGCCATCATGTTGCACAGCGGGGGCGTAACGGACATCGTCACGCGGAAATCAGTACCTTCCGCGGTCAGGCGTTCGTACACGTCCAACAGCGGAATGTAGGTCTCGCACATCGCCTCGAAGAACCAGTCTTCCTCAAGGAAGTCCTCGTATTCGGGGTGCCGGATGAACGGCAGGTGCGCGTGCAGTACTAGAGCGAGGTAACCTTTTTCTTTATTTGCCATCGGTGGTGGTAGCCCTGGTCACTTTGATGTCTATTTCCCTGGTGTCGGTCTCGTCCTTGGACATGGCTTTGACCGGCAGGTCCACTACGCCGTCGGGCAGCGCAAAGCGCATGGAGAAGGTGCCGTCCGGGTTAAGGTTCACCTTGCGGCCGGAAACGGTCACAAAGGCGTCGGGCTCGGTAGCCCCGTAAAGGATCAGTTCGCAATCCGCCACCAGCCAGAACTTCTTCTGGTCCGGCTTCTGCAGCGAGTGCGAGCTCATGGAGGAGACGCCCCACGACGAAGCGCGGCTGAACACCGCGCGCAGCATCTCCCAGCGCTGGGCCAGGGACTTGGCCACTTCGCCGGAACCCTTGCCGATGTATTCCACTCCGGACAGCTGCATGAGCTTGTCGAAATCCGAGGTTACGGCCATCCACTTCTCGTCGGTCACTTCGGAGACGCGCCCGCCGGGGAGGTTTACGGTATTGGTCTTGACCAGGCCTATAAAGGTACCGTCCGGCATCACCAGGCCGACCTCGCAGCAGTAGGCGCGGCCACTTTCCTGCACGTTAATGTACCAGCTCTTGGCGTCCAGCATCACCGCCACGTCGAAATAGCGGGCCTCTCCGCCCATGGTCACGTCGTAAACGCGGATGACCTGGCGGCCTTTCTGAAAGACGTCCGCTCCGTGCTTTTTGCGGGTTTCGGCCTTGGAATTTTCGGTGATCTCCCAATAGATGAACATCCAGTTGGGATCGCGAGGCATGAGGGCCGCTTCGGTAGTGCCGTAACCTTCAGGCAGCGCCTTGTGCTCTTCCGCAGGCGCGGTATTGGTCTTCTTCATCTGCCCTGACGAGGTCATTGTTTCTCCTTGATTCGGGTCCGGTTAGGAAAAGTTTGAACGGGACCCGGGGGAGCGCCGGTATTTGGTAACGCGTCCCCCCCTTTCACCCTACGAGCATCATAGCAAATTCAGGGGCGGCAGAAACAGGGAAAAACCGGCCTTTATATAATATTTATAC